>CAYQZZ010000001.1:0-101477 GCA_964422155.1 uncultured Dehalococcoidaceae bacterium
TCGGCGCTTCTCCCCGCGGCTCACTGGCCCTTTTCCGCACGGCCCAGGCCCGGGCTATGTTGCTGGGGCGCGACTACGTTTTACCCGATGATGTGAAAGCCCTGGCCGAGCCTGCCTTAGCCCATCGGTCGTTATTATCGGCTACGGGCCAGTCACAGGGTAAGGATGGCCGTGCTTTTATCGCCGAGATACTGGAAACCGTCCCCGTGCCCGGGGCAGTCCCCGACTAATACAGCCGGACTGATAAGTAAGGCACGCTCTTTTCCGGACAGGAATTTATGAAGATTCGAAGGTTTCCCATTATCATCCTGATTCTCATACTGGCGCTGGCTTTAGCCGGCGGGTTTACTCTGCTGTGGCACCTCTTTATTTTCCTGGTGATTTTGCTGTTGTTGAGTTATCTGTGGCTGCGCCTGAGCATCCGCAACATTGATGGCCGGGTGGAGAAATCGCCTGAAAACTGCCAGGTTGGCGAACGTTTTGAAGAAGAATTCATGTTTTTCAATCACGGCAGGATACCGACTCCTCTAATTGAAACCCAGGAGGATACTAATTTACCCGGCTACCGGAATATAGCGACCTTTAATCTGGCGCCACAGGGTTCTCATGGCTGGCGTACCAAGATTTACTGTCAGCGCCGGGGGCGGTATGGTCTGGGCACTCTTAACGCGAAAGTTTCCGACCCTCTCGGGTTCTTTTCTATGAATCGGCAATTTGGTAAAAGCCAGGGCATCATCGTTTACCCGGCGACGCTGGACCTGCCTTTATTTCAGGCGCTGCCTCGCCAGGAACCGGGGTCGAGTCCCCGCCACTGGTTAGCCAGCGAGGTTGGCCCCAACGCCTCTCGTGTGCGTGAGTACGCCAGCGGCGACAGCCTCCGGCATATCCACTGGCGCTCTACGGCTCATACCGGCAATCTCATGGTCAAGGAGTTCGAACCTGACCGTTACAATTATACTTTCAAGGATATCTGGATTGTCCTGGATATGTATCGGGACTGTCAATTCGGGGACGGCGACGAGACAACCGAGGAATACAGTGTCACGATAGCCGCCTCTCTGGCTAAAAAATATATAAAAAGCGGTAAAAATGTGGGGCTGATAGCCTCGGGCGACCGGGCTTATCTTGTCCTGCCCGAAACCGGCGACGAGCACCTGGAGGACATTATGCAGGCCCTGGCCATGATAAAAGCGACCGGTAAATTGCCTGTTGATGCTTTACTGGCGTCCCAGGCGGAGCGTTTCGATGCGGGCTCTGCCTTAGTTGTTGTTACGTCCTCCGATAACCGGGGTATAGTGGCGCCACTACGCCGGACTGTGAATCGCGGCACAATAGTCACAGTCATCCTGCTCGATGCTATCAGCTTCGGTGGTAAAACGGGTGCGATAGATACAGCGCGTAGCCTTATTGCCAATGGCATCACTGCTTATATCGTCAAGCGCGGGGTAGAGATAACCAGAGCTCTGGACAGCCGGTTTTTGTCCTCGCCAATGCAGTACACCGGAGATAAGAAATAGAAGTGGCCAATAACATGGAAAAGCAGAAAAAGCTGCCTGACCGGGCAGGAGAGCCACCAATACCGGCAGTATTGCCAGTAAGAATAATTTACTGGTTGGGTAAGTGGCAAGAGTGGGTAAATATAGTTTTACTTTTTATCGCTCTTGAGATTGCGGTGCTTTCTATCGAGCAAGCCCGGTGGATTGAGCCTCAGCCATCATTGACGCTGGTTCTTGTTCTATCGATTCTGATTATCTGGTTGTTTGTCAGAAGCCGACTCCCCGGGGTCGTAAAACATATCCTGGCACTGGTTAGCGGTATTATCGTGACGATAGGGCAGGTATATATTCTGATGCCCCCGCCGGAAACGACATCAAAGTTTCGTCATTTGCTGGATGTTTTACAGTCGTGGTGGACGCCAGCGGTCACGTTAATACCGGGTGAGGAAAAGATATTATTCGCCGTATTTATCACCTTCCTGACCTGGGTAATCGGTTATATTTCGACATGGTTTATTCTACGCAAACGAAATGCCTGGGTGGCAGTTTCTCTGGGCGCGGTGGTTATTCTGGTAAATTTAAGCAACCTCCCGGGCGGTTATTATTTCTTTTTCGGTCTCTACTTTCTGGCGGCCATATTTCTAATTATCCAGACACGCATGGCCAGGCAGCATTATTTAGCGGGACACAGCACGGGTTTTACCAGGCGGGGTTTGCTCTATCTTACAGTTTCACTTTTGATTATTATCATACTGGCAGGTTATATTTCCTGGGTAACACCGGAAGCGAGAGTCCCCCAACTCCAGACGATGATAGCTACCAGGACGCTCTGGAAACGTGATATCGAGGAATCAAAACTCAATCTCTTCGGCGCCATACCGGCGAAACAGGCTTTGAGCACGACCAGCACACGCCGCGATTTGCCATTTAAAAAGGAATGGCATCAGAGCAATCGGGTAGATTTCATAGTCGAGTCCGAACGTCCCTCTTACTGGCAAATGAGTGTGTATGACACTTATACTTCTCAAGGGTGGGAAAGCAGTCCGACCAACGAGTATTTGCTGAGACAAGAGGTAGCCTGGATGGATACCAAGGCACTTTCAGACCAGGATATTATGACATACACGGTCACCACCGAAATGAGGGCGGATGTCCTGCTTACGGCGGGCGGTTTTATATCTTCAGATATGCCGGTTTTGATGCACGTGAGTGGTGGGGATGATGTTATGGCCGTTACTGTGCCGCGCGTCCTCAGTCCCGGCGAGCGCTACTCTGTTAAGTCCTTTATCTCTTCGGCAGCGGGGAGCGATTTATCCGGGGCTGGCGAGAATTATCCGGAGTCTATTAAGGCTATTTATCTTGAGTTGCCTTCCGATTTTCCTGGGGATATCAGGCAGTTGAGCGAAAATATAACCAGGGCGGCAAAAACACCCTATGACAAGGTAATGGCTATAAATAACTATCTTTCCCGGATTCCTTATCAAGAAGAGATTGAAGCTCCACCCAAGGGGACTGACGGCGTGAAATACTTTCTATTTGACCAGAAGTCGGGTTTTTGCCTCTACTATGCCTCGGCCATGGCGGTAATGCTTCGCTCCGTCGATGTACCATCGAGAATTGTCGTCGGCTATCTTCCCGGCGACCCGGGTGAAGAAGCGGGACAATATATTCTGCGGGACAAGCACTATCATACCTGGCCGCAGGTCTATTTCCAGGGCTATGGCTGGATAGACCTGGAGGCAACACCCAGCGGTACGGAAAGTCCGGTCGCCATTAAGACACCCTGGGTGTCCGGAAGTGCCATTGAGAGTCTGCCGCAATGGGACGTATGGTCACTGTATCCATCTTACGGGATATGGTATATGCCGGACGTGAATTTTGCGGCTGGTACGCCCGCGAAAAAAAGTTTCAGGATGGGACCTCTGCCTTTTGCCGACGAACTGGGGCGTGCTTTGCTCATTATTTTCAGCATCGCCGCTATTATCGCACTTTTAATGGTACCGATTCTGACACTCAGGTCAGCCTTTTACCGCTGGCTGTGGTACGTTGACAGGTCGGCACTGGCATACAGGACGTATACCAATATGTGTAAACTCGCCTCGATGGTCAAGCTGGGTCCCAGGCCGTACCAGACGCCCCTGGAATTTGCCGCCGCACTGGCGGCGTTGTTTCCGCAGGAGGCCAGGGCTGTGGATAATATCGTGCAGGCTTATGTGGAGACCCGGTTTGGCCGCCGAGAAGGGAAGCCGGGGCTTTTCGAGGAGGCTGAGATTCTCAAGGCGCGTTGCCGCATCTACGATGTGCTTTTACTACGGCTCGGGGTACTGGGGAAGCTGTTCAGTAAAAAGTGAAAAAGCTATAAAATTGGGGGGGGAAGGTCAAGAAGGCATAATCGAGGTCGTTTAGCAGTCGCTCATGGTGAGCCTGTCGAACTATAGCGGCGTATTTGTTTGCCTTTCGACAAGCTCAAGGTGAGCGGAGAATTGAAGGATATTTTTATTGCTAAACGACCTCCTTAAGCGTTATTTGACGTCAAACCTCAGGTGAAGAGACCGATAAATCTCGTTTTGACCCTGTTTATATAGAAAAAACTCTACTTTCTGGTTATCCCCTGAGTTTAACGGCGTGAATCCGAACTCTTGCTCCCATTCCTGCTCTTGCTTCAATAATACGGGTCCCAGTTCTCCGATTAGAGTTCCCGCTGACTGTATCTCCACACGATAGGGCATCTCCTGCTGCTCGTGGTTGATAATCACTATCATCACGTCGTATGTTTCCCCTAAATATAACTCCTGCAAGTAATTCGTTTCTTCCCCTTCAATTGTGCGTACATAGAACTCGGTAAATTTCTCCCCCATCTTAGGTGCCACCATAACATAACACAGCGTTCCTATTGCCCCCAGCACGATAACAAGCAATACTACCGATAACGCCTTATCCCAGGCACTGTCTCCCCGGTGCAGCAGACTGAGTTGAAACTCGCAGTTGAATCTATCCTTTTCCTGTAATCTCTTTCTCTTGACCAGGGCAATGATGGATACCACGAATATGAAGACGGCAGTGGAATACAGGATTGACTCTACGGTAATCCCCCATGCGGTAGCACTAATGATAAGACCGATAATGGGCACGGCTGCTATGCTCAACCCGAAGCTGAGCGCCACCCTTTCAATACCGCTTATGCCTTCATTTCTGGGGAAAAGAGTCAGCGTGAGGACATAACCCGGGAAGAAGAGGACATAGAGCAAGCCAATAATTATACGCAGATAGCTGATAGGGACTAGAATAGAGACTACTATCAGCACGACAACCACTATATTTAATGGTAAGAGTCCGCTGCCCAGTTTGATTCTCAATCCTGCACCTCAGTATCTCATCATGACTGATTACGTCTTAATGCGCCTATAGCCTTTTCGTTCCTTAATAAAATCTAATAGTCCGCGCAGCCTGAGTTTTACGGCATCCCAGTCGCGAGAATATACCAGGAAGTGAAAAAGGTATGATAAATGATGGGTGAAGAAATATAAAGTTGCGGTAATAAATTGAAGTCTGCTCCAGTATTTATGCATAAGAGTGAACTGGCCCTTCGTAACAGAGTAATATAGCATTCGTCTTCTTTGCATATCAATGCTCGTGTGTGATGGGTCATGCCGGATCTCAGACTTTGGAACATATAAGACCTTGAAGCCGTGCCTGGTAGCACGAATACCGATTTCTACTTCTTCGAAACCAAAAGTAAAGTCCTCATCCAGTAATCCGATGGTCTGGCACATCTGGCGGGAAACCATGGCACAACACGTGGCCACCCAATCCATTTCAACGGCATCCTTACCTTCTGCCAGGGCACTTAATTTCGGTCCCCTCTGAAGAGTAGTGCCTTTCCAATAGTTTATCAGACCTCCTTCGGACCACACTTCACTTGTGTCACTATGATAAATCTTGGAGCCCAAAATACCCGCCCCTGGTTCTCTACTAGCGACGATAACCAGTTCATCGAGAAAATGAGGTGAAACAATGGTATCATTATCCAGGAGTACGACATATTCTATATTCAACGTGTTGAGGGCATACCTCGTACCAATATTCTTCCCTCCAGCATTGCCATAATTTCGTTCGTTCTCTATGATTATGAGTCTCTTCTTGGAAGGCAGATTAACAATTTCTTTTTCTTTATCTCCCCCGGCTTCGGCTTCGAGGCGTTTGTAATCTATATATCTTATTGGTTTTCCCTCCGGGTTGTATTGAAGGAATTTGCTTTCCAGGTGGATTCGCCCTTCTGCCCACTCTTTTATCTTCGGCACCGAGTCATCCTGAGAGCAGTTGTCCACTACGATGACATAATAGACTGGATAGGTAATCTGGTATAGCGACTCCAAGCATCTCAGCGTATTTTCGCTGCCATTAAAGCTCAGAACCACAATGGCTACTCCTGGATAGTTCATTTAGTAAAATATTATATAATACCGCCAGTTTTTTTGCTATGCGTAAGCTCTATTGTCCAAAGGTTTCTAAGGGAGTTGATTCCTCCCTGATTGCTCATTTAGTCCAAATGTTTGACAGCAGGCAATTATAATAGTTAATATTGATATATCAGTGGAGATAGAAAACCGGGGTTACAAATGAGAGAAATAAATAATAAAATGAAAATCGTGTTATGCACTATACCTCTGAACATTTCCAATAAGCGCAATGAAGGCCAAACACCGATACCTCCCAAAATCGCCATTGTTTCTTTATTGCGATGGATGGCCAAGTTTGGATACTCCGGGGATTTCTACGATATTGATATGCTTCTTCCTTCTGCGGATGAAATATTCAACTATTTCAAATCTAAACAGCCAGATATTGTGGGAATAAGCGCCGTAGTTTCGGGATGCTACTTTCAAGTCAAGAACCTGGCCCAGATCATTCGTACAGCCTGTCCTCCAGCATGGATTGTTGTTGGAGGAAATATGGCGGCGTGTGCCAATGTGTTGTTAAGGAGAACCGAGGCTGATATCTGTGTCTTAGGTGAAGGAGAGGAACCGTGGGTTAGTCTGCTTGACTACGTAAGCAGATACGAAACAACTAAGGACGTAAAAGAGTTGTTGAAAATCAAAGGGATTGCGTTTCTAAATGAGGAAGATGAAATGGAGTTTACCGGCTATGGTGAGCCAATTCCGGATAATGAGAATCCATTCCCTGATTACGAACTTCTGTCGAGCGGCTTTGGCTCGCAGCCGAACCTAGTTGGAAATTATTTTCGAGAAGGCAAGAGCTGTAATTGGTTTATGCATGATGCGCGCACCTACGAACTCAGCAGGAAACCCGGACTGGCTGTATTATGGACCACAAAAGGGTGTGTCGGAAGATGCACTTTTTGCCAACGCTTTTGTAAAGGCTATCATACCTTTGATTTAAAACAATTGGATAGTTATCTGACAGAACTAAAGGAAAGGCATAATGTGCAATTCATTCAGATCAATGATGAAGCCTTTGGGGCTAACAGGGAATACGGTCTCAAGGTAGCAGAGATATTGAAGAAACATGATATGTTATGGTTCTGTGGTGGAGCCCGTTGTACATCCTTTACCTTCGAAGACCTTAGATTCTTGCATGAATGCGGATGTACAGGGATAAAATTTGGCGTAGAGTCTGGAAGTCAGAAAATCCTTGACATTATGGAAAAAAGGTTTATGGTGGATGACGTCTATGCTGCTTTGGGAAATGCCTATAGATGCGGTATTAAAGCTCCGCTCGCTTTATGTATAGGAATGCCTGGTGAAACTGACGATACCATCACAGAAACGGGGCAATTCTTAGCCAAGATTGCTCGAATGCGAGGTATCCCACCGGCTGAGTTACGCCCGGAAGTCTTTTGGGCACTTCCTCTACCCGGGGCTCCTTTGTACGAGTATGGACAATTGCAGGGGGTTATCGGTACCTCTGTAGATGAAGAGGAAGCCTTCCTCATCAATTTATTTGATAAGGGTGCCGGTAAAGAAAATTATATTAATCTTACCGGTATTAGCACCAGGCGCGTTTTATTCTGGGATTTCCTGCTTTTTTATGAAGTGATGCGCACCTACTATAGCTCTCCTGTTAAGACACAGGTTGCCGATAAAAGTGGGGATAAACCGGAAGTCAAAATTGAAAGTGTGTTTACAATCAAAAACGCCCTTCGTTTCTTACCAACCCCCATTTCTCTTCTAAATAAGCTGCTATTTCGCCGTCGTTTGGTCACTAAAATTCCTCGCCAATTACTGTATCCGATAATGCGGAACCTGGTTTACAGTGAATATTTGATTCGCAGGTTTTTTACGCATCTCCCGGGAATGTTCAGAAAGGGACAGGTAAAACCTCAATCTAAGAAAAGATGTGATGTAATCACAGAAGCACAATCTCTTCGGAAGATTAACGAGAAAATTAAAGAAACTCGTCCTGTTCCCCAAACCTTGACAGAAAAGAACCAGCAAATTCTTCGGTTGGGCAGATAATTAAGGCCTATCCAATTATCCGTAGCTTCCTTAAATTGTCACATTATCACTTTTCAAGATAAAGATTACGCCGTTTTTCTATATGCCACATACCTAATATTTCATCTGTTTTTACCGGCTTCACTGTTTGTTTTTCTTCATCTATTATATATACTTTAAAACCGTAACTCCCTATCATATCTAAATAATCTTGTACGGACGCTCCGGCACCTTCAAGTCTATAAGGTATCAGCTCGGTTATTATCTTCAATTTGTCATTCAGCCTGATAATATTGGCCATACCTTTCAGAACAGCATATTCCGCACCTTCAACATCTATCTTCACCAGCCTTATCAGCGTTTCCTTGCCCTTAAAATATTCATCTAGTGTCGTTGTTTCAACTGATATTCCCTTCTTATAGCCCGTAGGTTTATTCAGCGTATTGGCACCACTATCCCCTTCCGATAATACCAACTCGGCAATCTGGCATCGGTCACTCACAGCCTTGTCTATTATGATAACATTCGTCAGCCGGTTTGCCGTCACATTCTTTATTAGCATTTTGCAGTTGTCCGGTGCCGGCTCAAAGGCGTAAACCTTACCCTTTTCCCCGACTCCCTTGGCCGCCAGCAGAGTATAATATCCTATATGCGCTCCGACATCCACCACGTTGGCACCTTCACCTGCCAGCGTCCTGAATAGCTCAGTTGTTCCCCTTTCGTAATATCCGCCATTCAGTAGCAATTCCGCTGATACCCCCGATATATAATTATCAAGGTAAAGTCTTTGCCCATCAGGAATAAGAATGTATGTTGGAGCCAACTTCGTCCATAAACGTCTAAACGGAGAAGTTGTGTTCGCTACCCTTAACCTCAACCAGATTGACCTGACGGGTGAATATATATGCAATAACTTCAATATCGGGCTAGCAATGCTAGCCATTCTGGGAGAATCCAATATCTCGTTTATCCACCTCATCAACCTTAATGTAATCATTATTAGTTTCTTTCTACCCTGTAACCCGGCGCTTCCTTAATTTTAAATTGTCCTTCGAGAAATTCACAAAGAAAGTCCGCTCTTCTTTACTTAGACCTTTAATTAAGAGCAGCACTACAAAATAGACCACGATACCGATAAATATTGACGCTAAAATCCAGGCTATTGATTGCGGATTTATTAGCCAGATGCAGATTGCCATAATACCTGATGAAAGAACACTCTTTAGTATGAATGGCACACTCAAATCAAATTTCAAGTACCGGCGGGTTACTATCAGCGTAATTATAAATAGGCTACCATAAGTAATGAGGCTGGCTACGGCGGCTCCTAGAATGCCCATGAGTGGGATGAGAAGTATGTTCAACACAATGCTCAGGACTGCTGATATGGTTAATAACATGAGTATCAGCCTTGTTTTCTTGACCAGTTGGATAATATATCTGCTTATTTCATAGAAACCCATAAGCACAGCCTTGAAGGATACAAACAGGACGACAAGATTACCGACAGCAAACTCAGGTGTGGTCAATACCTGGAGTATTGGCTTAGCCAGTATGGATAAGCCAAAGGCAGAAGGGATGGCGACCATCATAAAGTATTTAAACGAGTATTTCAAGAAGTTTCTAGCTTCGCTTAGATTGTTCTCATCATATGATTTGGCAATGGTGGGAAATAACAGAACGGTAATCGGGGTCACGAGAAAGGAGGCATACCAACCTATTGTATGGGCGGCGCTGTAGATACCAACTGCCGAAACCCCTATAAAGTAGCTAATCAGATATCTATCACTACTATTAATTACCCAGAATATAGCACTGGCTGGCGTGAGAGGAAGCCCGTAACTTAAAAATGATTTCAGGTGGGAGAACCTGGGGAACCGGAATCCGATTTGCTTCAGGATAATGAAGAGGAGGGTAAGATGAAATAGCAGACTAACCACTATAGTAGCCATGATGACCCCGTTGAGTCTGTAGCCAAACCGAAGGGATAAGTAAATCATACCAACATTAACAACGCTTTGAGCCACGGTAAAAGTAGCTAGCAGTCCTATCTTCCTGAAAGTTATAAGGTATGCAGAGTCCAGTCCAGAAATACAGCCTAAGGGAACCAGAATAGAGGCAAGTTTAATATAATAAGATGACTCAATACCGTTAAAGATATGTACCGCCAGATAGTCAGACAAAAAGAACATTAGAAGTGCAAAAGCAATCCCCGAGACGAGTACCGTGCTAAAAAGGGCGGAAAGGAAATCCTCTCTTATTCTACCTGTATCCTTTTCGGCAGCGAGGAAGCGGAGTATAGCGTCACCGAAGCCGAGTACCGCAAGGGGGATGATGAATGAAATAGCTGCATTAATTAGTGACCAGGTGCCGTACAGGTTCGCCCCAAGTCCCTTGGTTAAGATGGGAAGCTGAAGAAACCCCAGTAAAACGGTAATTATATTAGCAAAGAGAACATAGCTTACTTGTCTCGTAAATCGGGTATACTCTTTAATCGGCTCCATAATCGGCCACAAATCAACAGTTTCTTACCTGGAAAGGAATTGAAACCAGTCTTTGGTCACCTCTCCAATCGACTCCGGGGTCCAGACAGGCGCCGTTTTCCAGTAATCGATGTTTTGTAGCAAGATATTAACGCCTTCCTTGAAAGAAACCTTTGGCTCCCAGCCTAAAAGCTGGCGTATCTTGGATATATCCGCCCGGGTGGAATCTGGTTCGCCGGGACGTTTTGGTATGTGGACAGTATCGCCACGTAAAAGCTCAACCAGACGGTTAATGCTATACGTGTTGCCACTGCCAACATTCAGGGCGACATTACTGATGTCTGACTGCGCGGCTTTTATGAAGGCGTTTGCCACATCAGTCACGAAAACAAAGTCTCTCGTCTGGGTGCCGTCTCCGACCACGGTAAAGGGTTTCTTATGGATTTTCTGCGCCAGAAATACGCCGAACACGGCACCATAGGCGCCGGTGGTCCGGGAGCGGGGTCCGTAGACATTGAATAAACGGAGGGACACTACGCCGAGTTTGTAGACCTTCCCCCAGTGAAGTGCAATTTGCTCACCGAGGTATTTGGTCAGCGCATAAGGATATTCGGTCTTGATGGTGGCTGTCTCCGGGGTGGGGACGATATCAGGAAGCCCATAGCAGGATGAAGAGGCGGTATAGATGAATCGCTTGACACCGGCTAAACGGCTTGCCTCAAGCACACTTGCGGTGCCGGTAACATTAGCGTGGTGGTAATCAAGCGGTCGCTGGACGGAGGGCACGATATCCGCCAGCCCGGCAATATGAAAGACCCGCTCGACTCCCGAGAAGTACGGCTGAATAGCTTCAAAGTCAGCAATGTCTACCTGGTGAACAGATAAAGCTGATGATTTAACGTGGTGGGCAAGATTCTCCGGGCGCCCTGTTGAGAAGTTGTCCAGGACAATAACCTGATGGCCGTCTGCCAGCAGACGGTCGACCAGATGACTGCCAATAAATCCGGCTCCCCCGGTGACCAGGCACTTCAATACTAATCTCCTTTACTGATTTCCATACTTTAATTGCAGTCCAGTATAGCTTTGACTACTATAATTGTCAAGGAAGTCTATCAAGGAGAATCACCTTTATCTTCCGATATATGCCGGAAGCCATGAGGAAGGGAAACCGGTAGTTCTGCCTGTTATACGGTGGGGTGGTTTATGAGAGAATTGCTAATGATTGACACGCCAGATTGTAGAGGTGGGAAAATCGGCAATTATCACCAGTACTCCGTATTTCCGGTTCGCCTCTCTAAGCTCACCATTTGATAGCAGATAAGGTCGATGATAGAATTCTTTAAAACAAATTATAAATGATTGCTCCTCGTTTCTTAACTTCACAAAAAATTCATCTATTACTATTTCATTTCCAGAGCGAGGGAGAAAACTAACCGGCCTCTCTATCAGAAACCCGACCCCCTCGGCGACATCGCTGTAAACTATGGCATTGGCCGGCACATTGTTGGCAGCCCAACCAATCCCCTGTTCATTTCTCCAGGAGGGATTGTTGTAACCCTGTCCGTGTTTAGCAAACTGATAATAAGATAGAGCCCCGCCCGCCTGAAGCACGAGAAACAATAAACAAAAAATAATTATTACCCGGAACAAGGTCGGTTTTATTGCTGGATTTTTTATTTCCCTATAGGCAAAAAAAATAAAAGAAATCGAAGCCAGTATTAAGAACGGATAGGCCGGGACGAGGATGCGAGTGTCAATCGGGTCATGACTCCACAGTAACATCGATATGATGATGGTAACAACATAACCGGCGGCGTACAAGATTACGATATAATTCTTTCGCAGATATTCCAGCACTACCTTTCTACCTGGTGAAGAAATTTTTACCAGGACGGCTAGCAGTATAAAGCAGGCGACTATAATTGCCAGACCTGTGTAAGCATAAAAATCCGAGTACAGCTCCTGCGGTAATAGACGGAAGAAAAAATCTCTGAAGATAGTTACGATAGTAGCATTGATACCGGCGAGCAGTCCCATGATGCTTTGGCCCCTATCTCCTGTAAGAGTGCCAGCAAGGGTGAAGCTCCTATATAGCCAGAGGACTATGGGAATAATGGATATCGCGCCGAAAAGTACCGACTGATAAACCGTGTTCTTTAATCGAGATTTGTTCTTAAAGATGATAGCGATCAAACCAGCCGGCAACAGCGCGAATCCCGGCCATCTGGTAAGGATAGCGAGAGCCGTAAACAACCCAGCCACGCATAGATTCTTAACCCCCAGTCCGTTGCTTATGACGAACTTCACAAGAAAGAGAATAGCCAGAACGCAGAAAAGTACGAAAGGCATTTCCGCCAAGGCATAGGAGGTAATGTACAATAGCGGGGCGAATACTAAAAAGATAAGGCAGGTGAAATAGCCGGTAAAAACATTGCCAAGGATTTTGCCAAGGAAGAAGGCGGGAAATATGAGTAAAGCAAAACATAAAATAGGGACCAATCTGGCCGCTTGTTCGGCATCAATACCAAGGTGCATAAAAGCTGCGATTGAAAGAGGATATAAAGGGGGCCAGTCAGTGTAGGGCTTGCCTTCAATTTGATAAAACCCCTGACCGCTAAATATATTTTCCCCGGTTTTAATATAATAGGCCGAGTCTGGACTGATACCAGAGCCCGATTGCGTAATGAGTAAACCGAACATAAAAGCAATAACAAAACAGGCAAAGCAGAAAACCAGGTAAAAGTATTTGGTTTGAAACCTTCCGTCCAAGCCTGAAATGGAATCGAAAAGTCTATTTATCCTTGATGGAAAAATGAGACTTAAAGCCCCGAAAGCGATAGCGAGTATTCCAATACAAATGGCAAAGAGCCTGAACCCCCGGGTTGCTTCCATTAAATTATCAGGCAGGATACCTGCAGAGCTAAAACAGGACAATACAAGGAATATCCCGGCTGCCAAACTTAAAAGTCCAAGAATCTTTATAAATTTAAATTCCAACTTGAGACGCCCCCACAAAAATTAAACGGCACCTTTATGATTGGGGAGGTAATAAATTCTACGCCAATTATAGACCTCCGCGATGGAATAGGGAAGCCTGGCTATTATATCTTCAAAATGGGTGATAGCGTGCTCCGGAGTCGGCGGAAATTGACAATTCAAGGTTTCTATTGTAAGATTTCCTAAACTATGTCAAAGCTGGTGTCACTTACGATAACGGTTCCAGCCCTGAACGAGGAGCAAAACCTCAAAACGACATTAGAAGGCATAGTCAAAGTTCTCAGCGATAGTGGCATTGACTGGGAAATAATCCTGGTGAATGACGGGAGTACCGATAAGACCGGGGACATTGCCAGCGAATTAGCCAGCCAAGAGCCCCGCATCAAGGTTATACATCATAAGCAACCTAAGGGTATCGGCTATTGCTTCCGGGAGGGTATTCAGTCTTCAACCAAGGATGCTATTACCTGGCTACCAGGAGATGGTGAGAATAACCCGTACGAACTCCTCAAGTACCTCCCTATATTAGAGCACGTAGATATCGTCATTCCGTTCGTCCTCAATGTGGGCGTACGCTCGTGGGGGCGACGATTCCTTTCAACGCTCTATATATGGCTAATTAATCTATCTTTCGGGACGATGTTCAACTATTCCAACGGTACTGCCATCTATCGAAGAAGTGTTTTTCAGGTGGTGAAGCCCCAGGCCAACGGTTTTTTCTTTCCTGCCGAGTCCCTGATTAAAGCGGTTCGTGCCGGATTTATTTTTGCCGAGGTTCCGGTACGCCTGGAAAAGAGATTAGAGGGTTATTCCAAGCTGATGTCGTTTAAATCCCTTTGTCTTGTCATCTGGGAGTTCATCAGGCTTTTCTACGCGGTTCATATCCTGCGGACGGCAGGCAGGGGCTTTGGAGCTGAGGTCAAAAATTGAACAATTCGCAGATGGGGCGGAGGCAACTGGCCAGAATTTAAAAAAGAAGACTAAGGCATTTCTGGAAAAGAACCCAAAGGGTGGTGAAGTGTTAGAGCAAAATACATGTCCTGTCTGCGGAAGCCAGGGTGTCACCCTGTTTAAGCGAGTGGGAGAATTTATCGTCTTAAAGTGCCGAAGCTGCAGGCTCATCTGGGTACCAAATGTAACCGACGCACAGCTACAGTCCCTCTATGGTTCGGGTTATTTCAAAAGTCAGACGGGGATTGGCTATGAAGATTATCTTGCTGATGAAAGGCATACCCGTCAAGACGCTGAGGACATCTTACGCCAGTTGCCCATTAAACCCGATGGTGCCAGGAGGCTTCTTGATGCGGGGTGTGCCCACGGTTTCCTGCTGGATGAAGCCCGTAAACAGGGCTGGGAGACCTACGGTGTTGATGTAAACCCGGAAGCCCACTATCATGCAACGAAGGTGCTCGGATTGGACGTTTTTTGTGGGTCACTCGAGGAAGCTCGCTTTGAAGATGAGTACTTCGATGTTGTTACTGTCATTGGGACTCTCGAGCATCTCAGAGACCCTGTATCTCTAATACGCGAGGCTAACAGGATTATGAAAAAGGGCGGATTTCTGGTCATAACTACTATAAACACAGAGCAGCCTGTACGACTCTTCCGCCTTATTCCCCCCGAACACATTTTTTATTTTTCTGCCTCAAACCTGACCAGGCTGCTTAAATCTCATGGGTTTGAGACTATCAACTGTCATAGGCACGGGGAAAGATTCAGGATAGCTTATCTTATATCCCGCTTCTTCCGTTTGGTGTTTTCCCCCTCGTCAAGAATAGACCGCTATATAAAGAAATTAGTATTTTTCAGGTTTAGCGTCAAGATTCCATTTAATGAAATGTTTATCCTGGCACAGAAAATCTAGCACAGGTTTACAGAAGGAAATCGGGCACGGGGTCAAGAGACCAACCCGTGTCACCGTAGTTCGGGCATATAGAGTTAGATGGGTTGCTTAGCATGACGAAATCCCAAAAGATTACGAGGGTCATTCCTCCCCTCATTGGCTGCGCCATCATCTTCGCCATGATGTGGAATCTCGGCCTGAAGGACCTCAAGGCAAGCATATTGAACGCTAATCCATATCTATTGGTAGCTACGTTTTTTATCTTCGCGGCAACGGTTTATATCTTCAGGACAATTCGCTGGATAATACTATTTAACAAAGCCAAACCCATTGATGCATTTAAAGTGATGCTAATTGGTCTGGCTATAAACCAGGTAACACCTATCGGAGTAGGTGATTTGGCCAGAGTATACATTGCCAAAAAGAGATTGAATATTGCCGTTGGAGAAGCGTTAGCACCTACGGTGGTGGAGAGAATTCTGGATATAACCTTTCTGGCGATAGCCGCTGTATTATTCCTTTTCCTGGTGACAACCGGCAGCAGATATGTATGGCAGATAATTGTGCCCGTTGTTCTTCTCATAATCGGTTATGGATTATTATTTAACCGCCGATTTCTAGATAAGCTCGGGCGGCTATTAGAGAATCTAAAACAAAAAAGATTTTTCTCGCTATACCTGGGGAGAGTTTCCAGTTCTTTATCTATAGATACATTTAAAAATGCCATGCTTGAATTTCGAGGGCGGAGGACCTTGCTTTTATCAATTTTATTGACAATACTTACCTGGGGCATAGGCAGCGTTGGCGAATACCTGCTCTTGCTGGCTTTTGGGGTTAAAGTACCAGTCCTTGATGTCCTCAGCATATTCTGCGCATCATGGCTGATTGGTACTTTTTCATTCCTTCCCGGCGGGCTGGGGGCCAAGGAGGTTAGCTTTGCCTTTTTACTTAGCACCCTGGGCGTACCTCTAACCATAGGAATGTGGGTCTCATTGATTGACAGACTGATGGTATACATCCTGGTTGGTGGAGGCGCCTTCGTGTCTTTGCTCAGTTTTGCCAAGGTTGGGGGAGAGAAGAATCCGGAGGAATTCACAGCATGACTTTGAATCCGGCATAGAAACAGGGTCAGAGGTACTGCGAAAAGGAGGTAGATTTACACATGTTAAAAGGAATAGTGATTGCTTTCTTTTGTTTCATTTTATTTCTTCTTATTCATGCCGTCATTTTTCATAATTGGAAAGTAAAAAAGCGTTTTCAAGCCATAATAATAATTTTTTATAGTCTGTTCCTGGTCTATACGTTGATATATTTTCTCACCCCATCTTTCCTTACCTATGCTGATTCTTCGGTAATTGCTGGTTTTGTGAATGGCGTAGTAATCTATGTTTTTCTATTTTTTGGTTACTGCCAGTTCTATTTCATCATCGACCGCTCAATATCGGTCAGGGTAATGATTGAATTGGAAAATTCTCCTGAAAAACAACTCACCGCCGAGGAAATAAAAAAGGTGTATAGTCTTGATAGTTTGCTCACGAGAAGGTTGGGGCAAATGGTGGGGACAAATTATATTGTTGAAAGCTCAGGTTTTTATAAAAACACCCGTAAAGGGCGTTATGAAGCCCGATTTTTCAAATTCCTGAAGGATTTTATGCAACTGGGTCCCGGGGGATAGAGATACCCGATAGGTTGTCTGCCATTAGATAAAGTTTATATGCTCTGGCGGCTCGTCCTGGGGTTCTGCCAGGGGCGCTTTACCCTGCTTTAAGTCCCAGAGGAACTCGTTGCACTTGTGCTGTAAACATAAGCTCCCGCACATAACCTTGGCATCAAATCTATCGGAAGCCAGCTCATTCATCACTTCCCAGTAGCGGTCGCTCTGCCAGAGTTGCTTGAAGGGCGTTTCCGCCAGGTTGCCAATGTGGAATTTCTTTTTGTAGCGGCGGTTAAACAACATCCCGCAGGGAGCGACTAACCCAGAGCCGGAAAACTGGGCAATGAAGGGCGGCCCGTAGCATTGGGAATACTCCCGTGTGCCTCCGCTGAGAATTTTTGACCACTTCGCCTTAACCAGGTAATTCGGGTCAGACATTGCCTCAGCCTCTTTCAATAGAGGCACCAGCTCAAAGTACTTCGAGTAATCGATACCGAGGGTATGCAGCTCATCGTCACTGCAATGCTTGATTACGGTGTAATCTAAACCGAGGTCCCTCCCCAGCTTCGCCATTGGCAGAATCTGGTCAGCCAGGCTGGGCATGAGCACCATCTGGAGGCCGATGGTGACATCAAGTTTTTTCTCCTTCTTAATCCGTACGCATTCTCTGATAGTGCTCATAACCTTTCCGTACCGCTCCTCAGGACAGCCCATAATATAAGAGTATCTTTTGGGTTCGGCCGCCGAGACGTTGAAACGGAGATAAGTCAGCGCTGGCAAAATATCCTCGAGGCGGTCGTCCTTGAGCAGATAGCCGTTGGTACCCAATGACATATCAAGGCCATTAGCCTTGCCACGCAGTATGGCATCGTAGAGATACGGCGAGCAGGTGCTTTCGCCGTCGCTGACAAAGCTTATTGCCTTAACCCCTATATCGGCGGCGTCATCAAGAAACCGGAAGATAACATCCCGGGTCATCCTTTTCTCATCGTTGGCCTGGAGTTGCCCGTAGCAATAGATGCACTTATAGGTACACCTTCGGGTCAGGGAACAGTCGATGGTAATGGGCGCGATGCGCTCCCCGGCGAGCCAGGCTGCTACCCTGTCCTTGTGCCAGAGCAGTTTGTGGCCATCAAGAATCAGATTTTTCGTGTTCATGACCTTATTTTTTCCGGCTAATTCGATGAGAACCGCTTTTCAAATAGAACGACCGGACTTGCTCAATCGCATAGTCAATTTCATCGCTAGTCAAATGCTGGTGGGCCGGCAGGGTGATGATGGTCCGGCTATCCTCTTCGCTTACCGGGAAATCTCCCTCTTTATAACCCAGGTACTTCGACGCTTTTTGCAGGTGTACCGGTATAGGATAGTGGATTTTAGCCTCGACGCCACGCTCGTTGAGATACGACAGCAGTTCGTCACGCTTTTTGGCACGGACGATATACAGGTGATAGACGTGCTTGACGCCGGGGCGGCGCCCGGGGATGCGGATATACTCGCCCATGTCGGCAAAGGCTTCATCGTATCGCTTCGCGTTGGCGATACGCTGGTCGGTGATGAATTTTACCTGCTTGATGAGCCGGTTGCCGATTACCGCCTGCAGGGTATCGAGGCGGGAGTTGCCCCCGAATGTCGAGACTTCATCCCGGTTGACAAGTCCGTGATTACGGTACAATCGCAGTGCTTCGGCCAGCTTAGCCGACCTGGTGATGATAACGCCGCCGTCGCCCCAGACATTAAGGTTTTTGAGCGGGTGCAGGCTGAAGCTGGCGGTTTCGCCCCACGAGCCCACCGGTTTACCGTCCAGTGTTGCACCGATAGCCTGACAGGCGTCCTCGATGACCATCAGTTTGTGTTTGCGGGCGATTTTCATTATCGCCGGCATGTCCGCCACATTGCCTGTGTAGTGCACGGGTACGATGGCTTTCGTCCGGGGGGTAATGGCATCCTCAATCTTTAAGGCGTCGATGACATACCCGTCCTCGCTATCGACGAAGACAGGCCGCGCCCCCGTCATGACGATGGCGCCTACCGTGGCGATGAAAGTGGTCGGTGTGGTGATGACTTCATCGCCCGGGCCTATGCCCAGCACCTTCAGGGAGAGGACCAGCGCATCCGTGCCGCTCGCCACGCCGATAGCATGCGGTATCCGGCACAGTTCCGCAAAGCGTTCTTCAAACTCGGTAAGCGGCTTTCCTAAAGTGAAGTCGCCGCTTTTAACCAGTTCTTTAATGTCATTGAGATAGGCATCAATATCGGCAAATTGCCGGTCGAGGTAGGAAAACGGGACACGCATAAACTAATCCCTCCGTCATACTCCGTAGAATGCCTTTATTACCTGAACGACATACTCCAGTTCTGTCTTTTGCAGGTCCGGGTAAACGGGCAGGCTCAGTATGCGCTCCGCCTGTCGTTCGGTAACGGGGAAGCTCCCGGGTCCATACCCCAGCCCCTTGGCTACATCCTGCAAATGGATGGGAATCGGGTAATGAATGGAAGAGCCTACGCCGTTCTCGGCCAGGTATTGCTTCAGCTCGTCTCGGCGCTCGGCTTGAATGACGAACGTATGGTACACGGCCTTTTCAAACGGACGGTCGCCGGGAACCTTCAAACCGGAAATCCCGGTAAGTGCTTTATGATAAAAGGCGGCATTGGCACGGCGTTTTTCCGTCCAGGCTTCAAAATATTTAAGTTTTACCAGCAAAATAGCGGCCTGGAGAGTATCGAGCCGGGAGTTAAGACCCCAGTACACGCAGTTGTCGCGAGTCTGCAAGCCGAGATTGCGCAGAGTCTTGAGTCTTTCGCATAATACTTCATCGTTTGTCGTCAGGACGCCGCCATCACCGCAGGCGTTGAGCGTCTTGAGTGGATGCAGGCTGAAGCAGCCTATTGTCCCGAAAGACCCCACCCGGCGGCCCCGGTATTCTGCCAGTACGGCCTGGGCGCAATCCTCCACCACGTACAGTCCGTGGGTCCTGGCTATTTTTAAGATGGCATCCATATCTGCCGGTCGACCGGTAAGGTGCACGGGTAAAATGGCTTTTGTCCGGACAGTGACAGCTTGCTCAAGTTGCGCGGGGTCCATATTGAGGTCGTCACGCACGTCAACAAAGACAGGTCGCGCTCCCACCAGCACGATACAGCCAGTGCTGGAGACAAAGGAATTCGGGACCGTAATGACCTCATCTCCCGGTCCAATTCCCAGGGCGCGCAGCGCCAGGATGAGGGCATCGGTGCCTGAGTTAACCCCAACCGCAAAGCGTGTTTGGCATAACCCGGCGAAACGTTGTTCGAAGGTACTGACCTCACTGCCCAGGATAAACTGCCCCCCATCGATAACGCGACCCACCGCCTCCAGCAACTCAGCTTTAATAGGAGCGTGCTGGCCGGGAATATTCACGTACGGAATCTTGATATTTTGCATTTGCATACAATCCCAGGTCTTTTTCTTTAAAACGGGCCGGTAAAACTCAGGTCCGGGACGTCAAGGGGCACATCAGCCAGCTCATCCGGTACGGAGTCGTCCGCGCTGAGTCCCAGCATTTGCCTTACCGCGGCTACTATATGGATGGCACGCGGATAGTAGTGGTTGGCTAGAGCTGGCGTGGTGGGTGTGGGGCAGTCAGGGAGTGCCAAGCGCCTCGGTGGACTCTTCAGGTAGCTGAAGGCTTTTTCCGCAACCCGTGCCACGATTTCGCCTCCGAATCCGACCGTTTTCCAGCCGGTATCAGCCACGACCAGGTGTCCTGTCTTGCGTACCGACTCCAGAATTAAGCTGTCATCCAGCGGGCTCAGGGTGCGGATATCAATGACCTCTGCCTTGATATTTTCCTTTGCCAGTATCGCCGCAGCGTGCATTGCCTCCAGGGTCATGTGAGATGTGGCGGCGATGGTGATATCGCTTCCTTCTCTGATAATATTCGCCTGCCCGAGGGGTACGCGATATATTTCTTCCGGCACGTGCCCGGTAATGTTATACAGCCACCGGTGCTCGATGAAAATCACCGGATTATTATCTTCAATACTGGCAACGAGCAGACCCTTGGCATCATAAGGCGTGGCCGGCATGACCACTTTCAGGCCGGGGACGTGGGCAAACCAGGCCTGCAGGCTCTGGGAGTGCTGCGAACCCTGCCCCCAGCCCCGCCCGATAATCATCCGGATGACCATGGGGACGCTCATCTGCCCGCCGAACATGTAGTGCCACTTGGCGGCCTGATTAACGATTTCTTCCAGTGACAGTATGGCAAAGTCCATCCGCTGATGCGTTAAAATAGGTCTCATCCCCACCAGCGCCGACCCGATGGCAAATCCGGTCATGCCGTTTTCGGATAACGGCATATCCATCACGCGCTTGCTGCCGTACTTCTGTTGCAGGCCCAGCGTCGTGCCGAAAATCCCCTTGGGGTCGGGCACGCCCAGTCCCATGATATAAACAGAGGCATCCCTGGCCATGCACTGGTCAATCGCCTCGTTAATCGCCTGGAAGAACTTCAGTTCTCTGTTTGTCACTCGGGAATTACTCCATGTAATTTACAGAGCATAAATATGTTCCAGCAGCAGCTTTTTATCAGGAAATGCGCTTTCTCTGGCAAAGACAATGGCTGCCTCTATCTCGGTTTTCAAATCGCTTACCATGGCTTCAATATCCCGGTTACTCACGATGCCGTCGGTCAACAGGCTTTCCTTTAGCCTTTTAATCGGACACCGTTTTTGCCATTCCCTGACCTCACTTTCGGTGCGGTAACCCAGGTTAAAGTCATCATTGGGGCCGCAGTGCTCCCGCCACCGGTAGGTTTTGAACTCCAGGAACGTGGGGCTGCCGTTTTTTCTGGCCCTATTAATCGCCCGTTTCGCCATCTGATAGACCTGGATGACGTCATTACCGTCGCCCTGGTAGCTGGCTATCCCGTGTCCTTTAGCCACCTCAAAAATCTCCCTCCCTTCGGGCTGGCGGACCGAGAGCGGGGATTGCACGGAATAGAGGTTGTTCTCGCAGACGAATATTACCGGTAATTTCTTGAGAGCGGCAAAATTAACGCTTTCATGAAAAGCGCCTTCTTCAACGGTGGCGTCGCCGAAGAAGATGGCGGTTACCTGATGCCGGTCCTGCATCACCGTACCGAGGGCGACCCCGACAGCGATAGCGACCGTGCTGCCAACTATCGGCGTTGCCCCGAGAAAGCCGGCGGAGATATCCACCAGGTGCATGGAACCGCCTTTACCCCCGGAGCAGCCGGTCACCTTTCCGTATAGCTCGGCTATCATTGCCTTGAGGTTACCGCCTTTGGCCAGGTAATGCGCGTGCGAGCGGTGGTTGCTTAGAGCGTAGTCGTCGCGGAAAAGGTTGGCGCAAACACCGGCCGCTACCGCTTCCTGTCCGATGCAGAGATGGACGGGGCATCTCATCTCCTGTTCCGGATATAGCTCGGCGATTCTCTCCTCGACCATGCGGATGCGTAACATCTGGTAGTACAGGCGTTTCAATATTTCCGGCTTCATGGTCTCCATTTTATTTTAATCCTAGCTTTTGCATAGTCCTGATATTGTAATATCGTATATCGGTCATCGGGTTGGGAATCTTCCCGGCCCTGAAGGCATACACCAGGTCACGGACAGCATCTTCGATAGTATGGCCGGGTACAAAGCCCAGTTCGCGCTTGATTTTCTCGGATGAAATACGGTAAGAACGGTTATCATCCGTTGGCGTGGTGACAAGTTCTATATCCTTCCCGACTACATTACGCACCGTATCGGCAATCTCGGCGACGCTATGGTTCTCGTATCCGGCATTAAATGTCTTACCGTCAATAGCTTCATCAGGCCACTCCAGCGATTTTACATATAGCTCGGTCACATCTTCAATGTGGATGTTGGGGCGCATCTGCTGCCCGCCGTACACGTTAATTTTCCGGTTATTAACGGCATGGTTGGTGAGGATATTCACCGTCAGGTCGAGCCGCAGACGCGGGGAGTAGCCGCATACTGTAGCCGGACGTAAGATTAATGTTACGAATCCCGGTTTTCGTTCTTTGAGCAGCACCTCCTCGCACATAGCCTTATACCTGGAGTAATCTGTCAGGGGCTCAAGTGGCAAGTCCTCGGTGACATTATCCTCTTCTTTGACGCCGTACACACTGGAGGTGGAAGCGTAGATGAACCGCTTTACCCGGCAACTTTTAGATACTGCCACGAGGTCGAAAAGGGCGTCATAGTTGATGGATTTACCGAGTTGAGGGTCCAATTCAAAACTGGGGTCGTTGGAAATACAGGCCAGGTGGATTACCGCATCCGTATCGGGGAATATTTTCTCTAAAAGCCCCCGGTCGCGAATGTCACCTTTAACCTGTTCCAGGTTAGGGTGGTCTTTGACGGCATCCAGGACATGTTCTCCGTATATGTAAAGGTCAAGGACCTTGACCCGGTATCCCTTATGTAATAGTTTGGGGACGAGCACACTACCGACATAACCGGCGCCGCCGGTAACAAGAACGTTGGCTAATTTCTTCATCGTACTTCTTTCAATAGAAAGCCTCTCCTCTGTTTTGTGTTATTTAAGGAGCGCCGTGATGAATTTATAGAGAGAAGTCGGCTCTACGGAAGAGCGATTGCACACAATCCGCACTTTTAAAGCCCCGACGGCATTCCCGATAAAGCCTGCCAGCTCGATAGGATAGCCGGCGGCAACGCACGGGGATGTAACCGAAAGAAGAGCATCACCGGCGCCGGTTGTATCAATTACTTCATTTGAAAAGACAGGAATATTGAAGAAGCCTTCTTCCGGCGTATAAGCCAGCGTGTCAAAGCTGCCGTGCGTGATGATAACCCTGTTGCATTGGAGCTTCTCAGCGATACTTTGTGTAATATCCTCTAACCGGCTAAACCTGTCACGACAGGCAAGGCGGGCTTCCGGTTCGTCAATGCAGATATAGTCCGCCCTGGGATACTTGATTATGAGATTGTAACCGGTATTGGCACTGTTAGTCTGTGTGTTAACGGCAAGGAATCTGGCGCTATCGCAAAGCACTTTGACGACGTCTTTCCCGATGAATCCATGCCCGAAGTCAGCTACCAGTACCAGGTCATAGTCTTTTACTGTATTTTTAAGATAGTCACACACTTCTCTGTTTACAGACTCAGGTAAATCGTGTTCATCCATGAAGCAGACTTCGAACATTTTTGACAGGGAATTGGGCTGAACAAAACGGCGCTTGATTACTGTAGAAGTATCATCACGTTCGAAGAATTTGGGCGTGATATTTGGCTTCAGGTGAGCAGTAATGAATTCTTCGTAGCTGTTTTGCTTTCCCAGGCAGGTGACAAGATGGACGTTTTCACAGAAACCGGCGATGTGATTTGCCGCTGCCAGGACTCCCCCGGCGAAGACTTCTTCTCCGATGTATCTGGTGGTGATAGTAGTTCCCTTGGGAGATTTTCCTAAAGCCTCACAATAATGATACTCATCAATGATGGCATCACCAATGACCAGTATCTTCATCTTCCCGAGAGCATGAAGTCGTTCGATGATATCGTCGGCCGTGTATCTTTGCCGGAAATGTTCCAGAAACCTCTCTGCTTTTTCGGGATAAACGTTAAAATGCAGGTTCAGTAGCTTGGTTGAGCTGAAGGTGGGTTCATCCGTGAAATGAATTCGCCCGCCTATTGATTTAATGGCGGCTTCTTCTTTGGAGATACCTCCGGAAAGGTCAGCCGATGGGTCGGCATAATCGCTCCCTTTAGCATACACATCCGGTTTGAGTTTTTTAATAGTCTCAACGGCGGTTGGCCACTTATTGATGGCTACATAGTCCACGCACTGCAGGGCAGCGATGGATTCGACCCGAAGCCTTTGATTAAAAACCGGACGTCCCGGCCCCTTACCAACATATTCATCCGGAGTCACGGTTACTATAAGCACTTCCCCTTCACGCCGGGCTGCTTCGAAGTGGCGGATATGACCGGGATGAAGCAGGTCGAAGACCCCGTGGCATTGAACAATTCGCTTTCTTTCCTTTTTCAGGGTCTGGATAATATCGGCCAGTTCATCAAGGTTTTTGATTTTGTCCGAAATGGCCCTGCTGGATTTCATATTCGCCTCCCCTGATAATCCCTAGGCACTAACTATCTTGTCGCGGACCAAGTACGAAATAATATGAGCCAAACACAAATGGGCATCCTCTACTTGTCCGTATTGGGAGCTTGATAGGACTATACTCTTGTGAGTAATATCCTTCAATTTGCCGCCACTGAAACCGCAGAATCCGATAGTTATGGCTCCCTGACTTCTACCGTATTCAATGGCCTTGAGGACATTGGGCGAATTGCCCGAGGCGCTTATCCCGATGACAATGTCCCCCTTATTCAACTGGTCTACCATCTGCTCTACGAAAATGGAAGCGTAATCTATATCATTAGCAAGAGCCGTAATCAGAGCTACGTTATCGGTCAGGCTGGTGGCTCGGACATGCGGTTTACCTTCAACGGCTCTCCCCAGCCTGAGGTCTTCCGCAAAGTGCGAGGAGGTAGCCGCACTACCGCCATTACCCATGATAAATATCTGGTTTCCCTTTTTATAAGCGTTAAAGATAATATCGGCTATCCCCGCTATATCCTGCTTCAAGAGTTCTTTAAGGCTTTCACTTAAAGCATCTATGTAGTCTTGAACAAATGACATATCAATATGCCTCTGGCCCTAACTGCGAATTGTATCTTTAATAAGCTCCCTTATCTGTTCCCTGGTCTGCAATGTGATGTCCCTGGAGGAATATCTTCCCGCGGATGCTTTCTTACCCCCGAATCTGTTACCTTCCTCGGAGATGATGAACATATCCTCGGTTTCATAAGCATTATTGGCTTCGTCTTCAGTCATTAGCTCCTCGAAGGTCTTTTCTCCCGCCCGCTTGCCGATTATTTCTATCTTTATCTTTTTTGAATCGTATCCATATCTGGGTGCCAGTTCTTGAATCATCACCTGTGCCAGGTCGCCGATAGAGACAGCCGGCACTTTAAAAATAAAAATTTCTCCACCATGGGCCATTTCAGCGGCTCTCAGGACGAGTTCAACTGCCTTGGGTATACTCATGACGAATCTGGTCATGGCGGGGTCGGTAATAGTAACCGGGCCGCCTCTGGCTATTTGCTCGCGGAATAAAGGAACCACCGAGCCCCGGGAGTCCAGCACATTCCCGAACCTTACGCAGGAAAGTGCCGTATTTCTCATATACTGATTGGCGGAGATTGTCAGCCGCTCGGCCAGTAACTTGGTAGCACCCATAACGTTAATCGGGTTGACGGCCTTATCCGTGCCTATAGTTATCACTTTCTCCACCTGTTCCCCCATCGCCACATCAATGATATTCTGCATGCCGAGCACGTTGGTTTTTACCGCCTCAAAGGGGTTATATTCACAGAGGGGGACGTGTTTCAGGGCGGCGGCATGAAAGATAAAATGTACGCCCTTGGCAGCCATCATGAGCCTTTCTTTATCCCGGACGTCGCCTACCAGGAATCGCAGGTGACGACGTCCCTGTAGCTCTTGCCTGAATTTAAACAGGCTGTCCTCATCGTTGCTGAAGACCCTCACGACTTCTGGTTCATATTTTAAGAGTTGCCTTACAATTTCACTGCCGATGGAGCCGGTCCCGCCGGTAACCAGAACATTTTTGCCCTTGATTATTTTCATCGTCTTTTACCTCACTTTTTCCCCAGTGAGAAGAAAGCGGCGACCTCATCCGCTATGAATTTTATCTCGTCTTCGGTTAACGCAGGATACATGGGTAAAGTCAGTACCTGCCCGGAAAGCTTTTCCGTAACCGGTAGTTTGCATTTGTATCCCAGTTTATCCCGGTAATACTGCGTTAAATGAACCGGAGAAAAAAATACTTTGGTCATTATTCCTTTTTGTGCCAGATATGCCGATAAAGCATCCCTTTTCTTCTCGTCCTCTTTTACCTTAATAGTATACATCTGGTAGAGATGAAAGTAATCATCGGGCTGGTGTGGCACTTCTATTTCGATAATCCGGGCCAGTCTAGCTGACATCCGCCGGGCATTTCCTCTCCGCATCTCGATTATTTTCTCCACTTTTTTAAGCTGGGCAATCCCTAGAGCCGCAGTGATATCGGACATGCGGAAATTATATCCCAGTTCAACATAGTCCATGTATTCTGTCGAGGAAAAGTAGTTGGCAGTATCCGCCCGGCCGTGCGACCTTATCAATTTGAGCTTCTCGTATATGTCTGCGGAGTCGGTAACTGCGGCTCCCCCCTCCCCGGTAGTGATTATTTTATTGGAGCAAAAACTGAGTATGGCACACTCGCCGAAGGTACCGGCTTTCTTGCCCCGGACGGAAGCGCCGAACGACTCCGCAGCATCTTCAATTAATAATAAACCGTGTTCCCGGGCAATCCGGCTTATCTCGTCTATTTTACAGGGACAGCCACCGTAGTGTACGGGTATGATGGCTTTTGTCTCAGGGGTAATTTTACGGCTTAAATCCTGAGGGTCAAGACCATAGGTTTCTTCTTCAATATCGGCGAAGACGGGTCTGGCTCCCACAAAGAGGGCGGCGTTAGCCGTGGCGATGAAGGTAAAGGAGGGGACGATGACCTCGTCTCCCCGCCCTATACCGTAAGCAATCATCGCCGCATGGAGGGCCGAGGTGCCGGAATTAAATACTACCGCATATTTCCTCCCGATGTAGTCGGCCAGCATCGCCTCGAATTTTTCGATGTTGGGGCCGATTGCCCAGAACATCCCCCTCCGAATGACCTCGTTGACCATGTCTATATCTTCGTCATCGAAGTATATTTTGAACAGGGGTATTTTCCAGTCCATTCGCTTAACCAGTTCACTCCCCAGATTTCATAATCCTTATCGGGATACCAAAGGCTCGAGCATTATCAGTGATATCCTTATTGACAAAGCTGAAGGCTCCGATGGTTGAATTCTCACCGATGGTAACCCCCGGCATTATCAGGCTATGGCTACCTATTTTAGCGCCTTTCTTTATAGTTACTTTCCCCTTCTTATCATCGATAGTGGACCAGGAATAGATGGAGCAATGGGACCCAATTTGAACATCCTCCTGTATCTCAACCCCGTATCTGGCATTGATATAGGTGAACGCGCCTATATCTGTTTTTTCCCCCAGCTTCAAGTTCTCATGATACTGGCACAGCCAGTTCCACTTCGTCATACCCTGCTCATCAAACTCAGGGTATTGCCACTCTTTAAACCGATTGTCCATTTTTCTCTCTTCGGCTAGTAGGTCATCCTCTTCTGAAGTAATTGGGGCGTAATCTCTATCTGGCCCAGGATTTCGGCTATCCTCTGGCTGGCTTTACCATCACCATAGGGGCTCTCGCATTTCTTGACTTCTTTTAAGAATGCCTGGCTGGTAAGGGCTTTTTTGATAGCCTGCAGTATTTCCTGCTTGTTGTGACTCACGTCGATAACGTTCTTGCCGCGCTCCCGACCTTCCTGGCGGCTGCCGATATTCACGGCGGGCAGGCCGAAAGAGGGTGCCTCTATAATCCCGCTGCTGGAATTGCCGACCATGACGCCGGCAACCTTCATCAAGCTGAGATATTCCTGGCGGGGCATGCTTTTGAAAGTCTTGATGGAAGGACGATTTTCATAGCTTTTGATAACCTCTATCATCCTTCGACCGCCGGCGTCCGAGTTAGGATAGGTTAGAACCACCGGATAGCCCGTTTCCAGGACTGCTTCCAGGGTCATTTTCATCTGCTTGGGTGCCTCGTCCGCCTGAGTGGTAACCGGATGTTGCACCACCAGGATTAATGGTCGGGACAAATCAAGCCCGAGCCGCTTTGCCAGAACCTTAGCCGATAGGATGGGCTCTTTCAGAAGGGCATCCAGTGTGGGCGAACCTACCATATGAACCCGCCACTCATCTTCGCCCATCTTAATGATTCTCTCCGCGCTCTTTCTGGTAGCCGGGAAGTGAATATGAGCAAACTTGGTGATGGCGTGTCTGGCGGGATTATCGATATTACCGCAGGCATCGCCGCCATGGACGTGGGCTATCGGTATATTCATATAGGCTCCGGCAATGACAGCGGCCAGCGGCTCTATACGGTCGCCCAGCACCAGGATTATATCAGGTTTTGTTTGCTCCCAGGCCTGCGCCATGCCCAGAATGCCCACACCTACCGATTTTGCCATGGCTTCTACCGTGTCGCTGCTCAACAACATGTCCACCCTGGCATCTATTTTAAAGCCGTCCTTCTCAATCTCCTGGACAGTGTAGCCAAACTCATGCGATAGGTGCATCCCGGTAACTACCAGGGATAACTTTAGCTCTGGCCGGGCCACGATAGCCTTCAATACGGGATAAAGGATGCCATATTCGGCTCTTGTTCCGGTGACTACGGCAATTTTTTTCATAGTTTACACCACTTTAGAAAGGGTTATTTTTTCTTCCCGTCTGATATTTTTTTTAGCCATTTTACCTATAATCGAATCTATATATTTTGGCTCAATTCCGTTACCGGGTCTCTTGATGTCCAGCATATCCTCGTTAATGGTGACTCCTTCGGGAATGTCCACCCTGGCAACTATACTCCGGCGTACCAGCTTCCTGGTTTTTTCCTCTTCCACGGTTAGTCTCTTCACGCCATCACCCATAGCCTTTTCCACGTCTCTGATGGCCCTTACCATTTGCTTCAGTTCATCCGGCTCCAGTGACGCTTTGTGGTCGGGACCGGGGAGGTTTTTATCCAGAGTGAAATGCTTCTCAATGACACAGGCCCCCAGGGCTGCGGCAGCTATGGGTATGGTAATGCCGGGGGAGTGGTCGGATAGACCTACAGGTAGCTTAAAGGTGCTTCTTAATGTCTCCATTACTTTAAGGTTCATGTCCCCGGCTTTCGACGGGTAGCTTGAAACGCAGTGCAGTAAAACGATACTTATGGCTCCGGCTTTTTTCAGAACCTGCAATGCTTCACCAACCTCCTCTAACGTAGCCATACCTGTCGATAAAATGACCGGTTTTTTCTTGCCGGCGATATGCCTGAGCAGAGGGAAATTGGTAATATCACCCGAGCCGACTTTTAACGCGGCGACACCGAGTTTCTCCAATAAATTGACACTGGCGACATCAAACGGTGTGGACAGGAAAATTATTCTTTCTCCCTGCGCATATGCGAACAACTTAGTAAAATCTCTTGCAGAAAGCTCCAGCTTTTTGAGCATCTCAAACTGGGATTCCCCGGCGCCCGATGACTTTTTTTGGTATTCCGCCTTTTCGGCACCCTGAACAACCAGACGCTCCGTACTGAAGGTCTGAAACTTCACGGCGTCAGCCCCGGCTTCTTTAGCGGTGTCTACCAGCTTCCTGGCCAGGCTAATGCTCCCATTGTGATTGACCCCCGCCTCGGCAATGATGAAGCAGGGCTCGTTCTCGCCTATTAATCTATTAGCAATACTAATCATCGTCGCGTCCCTGCGTTGTTCGTAACCTGTCGCTTTATTCCAACAACCCCCTATTTTCCCGTAGAAATTTGGCACCAATCCGCGCCGGCGTGCCAGCAAAATAGTTAGGCGGTTGCAGCAAGGAACGGAACCTGGTTTGCAGCTCTTCATCTTCCCCGGTCGTTTCGAACGTGCCGTCCAGTCGCTCATTCATTTCTTTTGCCAGGTCAAGGATTTCTCCGGCTGTGTTTTCGACGACGACATATTTTCCTGCGTTCAGCTTCTCATTGAACGTATAATTATCTAAATCCCCGGATTTATCGACAAATTCAATATATTCACGTAGAGTCAAAAATCGCTTCCCCTCATTAGGCCGTATCTTTTTGGGAATAACTAAATCGCTCTTTCTAAAAGGAGTGAGAAAGGGGATGAAATTGACGCCGGCAACGGGAACGTTGAAAATAGTCGCCACCATCCATAATCCCGCGGTGTCTCCTATAAAAAACTTGCATTTGGCTAATAAATAAATATCTCCGAAATCAGTCCGATAATTGGATGCATAGTCGATAATTCGAGGATTATTTAAATCAGGTAATTTCTTGGCAACGATGTAGCCCATGCGTATGGCGAATCCACCACAAGAGGCAATATATTTTGCTGCCTCCAGGTAGTTATCTATATCCGAATTGCGAAAATCACCGGGATACTGGCGCTGAACCGGCAGCCGGGACTGAAAAGCCGGGTCACGGGAATAAAAACAAACGAACCAGGATTTATCGTCAATACCCATTTTACTTAACAACTTCCTCCCCTCTTCTTCCTCAGCAGAAGTAAAGTGGAGGTCTGGCTCAGTATTATTAAATTCATAATACGCATTGTGAGGAAGTGGAAGCTCTTCATAAAACACTGACTTACTCAGAATAGAGCGAGTATGTATGTTACGAAGGAATTCACTTTGTATTTGTATTATGGGTAGTTTCCGTTTGAACATCGTAAGTAATTGCTGATTATCAGGCTTACCTGATATTCCCACATACAAAATCCTGTTATTTTGTCGCACCTGGCCCAACTGAAGACGTCTCAAAAATAAACCGGTATTGCCCGCTTGCTGTCCTATATTGATAGACCGAATTTTGCACAACTTTATAAACCGGAAAGGTCTTACGATATATAGGCAGAGCAAAATGCCCAATCCAAACAAATTGCACAGCAGAATCTCTACGAAAAGAAAACGTAGGCCTTCTATTATTACCCCGACGTTATTAAAATCTCCAACTCTTAGCCTATTTTCTACGTAAGGTCTATATATCCTGGGGAAGAACGATAGGCACACTTTTTTCAGTCCAGATAATTCTCGCTCCCAACTCTTCAATTCAGTAACCTTCTTTTGAAGCGGGATTTCTACCATACCGTCCAGCCGCCATCCACGATGAGATTATGCCCGGTAATATAGCTCGAGGCATCGCTGGCCAGGAAATAAACGGCATTAAATATTTCATCAGGCTTGGCCATCCTGCCCAGAGGGCACTTCTCACTGTATTTTCTAACAAATGTTTCATTTTGTCCACTATAGACCCCGCCGGGTGTTACCGCGTTGACCCTGATGCCATATGGAGCCAGATAGGTGGATAAATAGCGGGTAAGGCTGATAACCGCCCCCTTGCTCGCCGAGTAGACAGCGGGCGTATTAATCTGTTTTCCCCGATAAACCGCCCCTTCATAAAGACTCTGGTCCGGGGCTGTGACGCCGTAGATTGAAGCGATATTGATAATGCTGCCGCTCTTTTTCTTTTCCATCCCCCCGGCAACAGCCTGGCAGCATAAGAACATCCCGGTGATGTTTACGTCCATCACTTTATGCCAATCTTCCGGGCGGTATTCCTCAAACGACTCGAAGAAATGCTCCGTTTGCGTGGCGGCATTGTTAATTAATACGTCGATACGGTTATATTTAGAAATAACCTTTCGGACCATTCCGGCAACCGCCTTTTTATCCGTTATGTCACAGCCGATACCTAGTGATTTGGTGCCATGCTTTTGAGCGATTTCCTTAGCCTTTTGTTCACAGAGTCCGCCGTCCAAATCGACAATGACGACATTAGCTCCCTGCCTGGAGAAGCCCTCGGTGTAGGTACTCCCCAGAATGCCCAGCGCCCCGGTGATGAGAATTACCTTATTTTTTATTTCAAAACACTCCAGCATTATTTGATTCTCCTACTCAGCATATACTCGACAAATTCAAAATCTGTTTCATCGTCAATATCAATCGCCCATTTGGGCATGAGATAAATTCTGGTATTTTCCAGGTAGATGGTCTCGTTGTTCATCAAGGCGTCTCTTTTCCAAACATAGATGGAGGCATTCATATCATACACTTCTGGAGCGTCCTGCCTTCTCTTCGCCGGGCGGTCAAGCTGCTTGACCAACCGGACCTTGCCGTCAATAATCTCAACCATATTGAAATACGGACTCTTGCTGGCTTTGGTGACGCTGAAAACATTATCGGCCTCACCAGCCATGACCATGCGGATACAGGCTTCTATATCCTTATCCGTCCTGAGGGGAGAAGTAGGGTCCAGGTCAACCACGATATCAGGATAGTATCCCTGGGATTCCAGGAATTGAATGGCATGTTTAATCACGGGCAGTTTAGCCGTATCGTCCTGTGCCAGCTCCCTGGGCCTCATGAAGGGGACTTCGGCCCCGGCTTTTCTGGCTATTTCCGCAATCTCCCGGTCATCGGTAGATACGATTATCCTGTTAATCAGCGGGCACTTTTGGGCGGTTTCAATAGTGTGAACTATCAGGGGTTTACCGCAGAGCGGGCGTATATTCTTCCGCGGCACTCCCTTGGAACCGCCCCTTGCAGAGATAGTCGCTACGATATTCATGGTAAACCTACGCTATGTCCCGAATTTCAATCGCCTTCCCGGAAAGCGATGACTTTTTAGCTGCGAGAGCTAACTGAAGGACTTTTATCCCATCCTGTAAACTTATCGGCGACTCTTTAATTATACCGCGAATGTAATCGATAAAGCTTTTTACTTCATCTAAATACATTGTATTTCTCTCGAAACCTCTGTCCAAATCGATAGTCTTCCACTCACTCCCGGCCGCTTTGAAAATTTCAATCTTGTTGGCAATCAGGTCGGCCAAAATAGTACCTTCCGTACCGACCAGTTTAATGGTGCGGCTCGGGCATCGTTGAATGTAATCTAAATGCACTGAACACAATACATCATCTTTGAATTCCACCAGAATCTCCGCCAGGTCTTCGGTATCTATTTCCAGACTGCTCTGCTTGCCGCTAAAGCAGGTAACTTTTCTGGCTTCCCCAAAAAGCCAGTAGGCGCCATCGAGTTCATGTATCAAATCCAGAATAACACCTCCCCCCTTTTCCTCCCGGGCGCTATAGGAATCCCTGTAGTCACGCCCCGGATGCCAGTCGGGAAGGTACTGCCCGGCTTCAATTCTTGCCGACACCACGCGGCCAATTTCTCCCTTCCGGACAAGGTCTTTTAATAATTGTAACACGGGATGAAACCTCATGTTGCAGCCTATCATTACTTTCAGGTGATGGCTATTTACCGCAGCCTTTAACTTGTCAATATTTTCAAGGTTGTTTGACAGCGGCTTCTCTATGAAGAGATTACATCCCCTTTCCGCAAAAAATAGTGCCGTCGGTATATGAAGGGATGTTTCGTTGGCAATAAAAACGGCATCGAAGTTCTTCTGCCCGACCTCTTCCAGCGAACCGTAGACTCTAGTATTCGGGATTTTTAACCCCCTCCTGGTCAAGACACTTATCTCAATGTTCCCGCACTTTTCTAAATTATCGAAGTGTCTTTTCCCGATGGAGCCAAAACCCGCGATTAAGAATTTTAAGTTATCCCCCATTACTTACCGCCGTTTTTTTGTTTTTTGAATCCTCAATCATGCTCAACACTAAATCGGCCACTCTCTTTGATGCCTGACCGTCCTGCCTGTATTTACCTTCAGAGATAAATCTTTCTCTTGCCTCCCCGAGTTTCTGGCGGGCTTCTTCGTCATGTAATAAACTCTTGATTGACGGCAGGAGGGCATCCTCTTTATCTACGAAGAGGGCCGCACCGCGCTCGGCAAATACGGGGACAGGCTCCCCGGCAAAGTCCAGAAGAATCACCGGCTTACCGATGGTCAATGCTTCTATAACGGTTGAACAATTATGTGAAACCACAATGTCCGAGGCGTACAGCAACTCATAAGTGATATCACCCCAGCCGCCGATAATCGGTGGCTTAAAAGACTTGTCATTACCATATAGTTTTTTTACCTGACGGCTATTCTTATTCTCATTCGGGTGGAGTTTTATCAGTAACTGTACATCATTGAGTGATTTCACTACCTCATAGACGGTGGTGACATATCTTTCATTCACAGAAGATGTCCAGTATTCCGTCTGTGCTGTCCAGACAATTAGTTTCTTTTCCGGGTCGAGTTTTAGCCTGCGTAAGGTCCTTTCTCGGCTGAATACCTTGTTTCCCGTAGCTAATATATCGTATCTAGGTGTGCCGGTAACCATCACATCTGCCTCAGGGATTTTGCCCTGCTTTACCAGAATATCCTTGGTGTGTCCATCAGACATGGCAAACTTATCCGGTAGCGGGCAATAGGGAGCGCTGGCTTCCTTATAGGGACCAATATCCGCTTCAATATGGTAATAGTATTGATTGTATCTGTTATATATACCATGTTGAAGAAGTAGCGTAGGTATGCCTTTTGCTCTGGCTGATGCGATGACGGACCTCCCGGCGGTGAAGGACTCGCCCCCCAGCATGATGGCATCAGGGGACTCAATTGCCACCATGCGTTTCGCTGCCTCGATAATAGCCATCAACATGGTTAGATACTGCCTGGAAAAGAAGAGTGACAGGTTATCCTTCACCAGATCGTAGATAGGTACATCATGGTAATTCAGGGAATCTACGAAGCTTGCCGAATGACTTACGGATTCATATTCTCGATGTAATTTTTTTGATGCCTTCAGTGCTCTTAAAATAACCCCTGTATTTAAATAATATTCGAGGGGTTTACATGTTATCTTCGTCTGTTGCTTCCTTTTCTTCATGGTCCAAAGTCCCCAATTGTTGGTGGGGATATCTACAAAAACTATCTCGTATTTGCCTCTCAGTAACTCAATGACCGAATCGAAGTAAGGGTCGCCCCTGCCCATTTCTCCGGTGATAGGGTCAAAGACATCCACCCAGCTTGGCCCGGAAAAAATTAAAATTTTCTGTCTCCTTTTCGGTTTTCCAGTTTTATGTCTTTGAGTCAGGAGCATCCAGTACGTCTTTCTTAGTAATATCCTCAGCCATTGCCCATATATTAAGATGAACGTCTTTAGAGTTTTAGGTAAACGCCACAGGCTCGCCGGACTGGAAACCGTAGCTGTGGCTATGTTTCTAAACTTGCACATAAACTCAATAACTCTGGAAGCTGAGCTGAAAGACCAGACCTGGTCCTTTCCTTTAGTATCACCCTTTGCGTAACAGACGAGGGCTGGCTCTTCAGACTTTATTATTTTCTCCATTATTATTACCTGCTTGATGGTATGCATCATCCTGGGAAAGACAAACCGATTCAGATATATCTGGTCTTCTACATACCACCATACCGAGAGGCCATCATGTACGATAAGTTCCTTGATATTCTTACCATCTTTTATCTTGATATCGGCGAATGACCGGAACCATTTAAGCCCTTCCTCTTCCAGCTTTTCCTCCGGGAGGCCGTAATCTCCTGGTGTTTTGAATTCCACGCCCTTGCTGGTTAATTCCTGACCGACATCGTCATTCAGGGCGATAACCATCGGTTTGCCTTTAGCCAGAGATATAAGCTTATCTATCTGGCTCCGGTCTTCAATAATTACCAATGACTTGAAGCTCATTTCCATGTTATCAGTTTACATCCTCTTGATGAACAGATTTATCACATTCACTTTTTCAAACAGGCGTTGGAGTTCGGCAGTGTTATTGAGTTGCGGTCGAGTTTTTATCCCCTCCGGTAAGCGGTCTATAGGCAGGACGGAGAATTGGTATTCATCCATCAGTCTGTGAATATAGTCCTCCGGGGAGTATCCCATGGTCGTCATCAACTCCGGGTACAGCTCGGAAAATATCTTGATATCCCGGTTCTCCCGGATAATTCTATCCATCCCGAGGAGGACAGCCATCTCGGCACCCTCGGCGTCCATCTTAATCACATTGATGGGGTGCTTTTTATCGGCGAAAAAGTCGTCCAGGGTCATGGCTTCTACTTCGATGAATTTACGGCCATCGCCGTACTGGAAGATGGTGCTGTTACCGGCGTCTTCCTCGGAGACGAACAGTTTGACCTTGCCGGACTTATTGGAAACCGCTTTCTGGACGGGCACTACGTTATCATAGCCGTTTAGTTCGATATTCTTAAGCAACAGGCTGTAATTAGTCGGTTCAGGCTCGAAGGCGTACACTTTGCCCGTCTTGCCTACCAGTCTGGCGGCGAGGAGCGTAAAATATCCCATATTGGCTCCGATATCGACGACAATGTCCCCTTCTTTGACGGCTTCTTTAAACATTTCCGTGGTGACCTTTTCCCAGTTGAGGGTGATATAGCCCTGGAAAGCCTGCTCATAACGCCGGGGTAATCCCTCGGTGTTTACATACATCTTGCTGCCCTGTATCTCTATAATGCTTTTATGAATCCACAGGCGCCGGAACAGAAAATTATAGAGTCCCAGGATACCTGGGATTCGGCTTATCCCCGTGCCGTCGACAAGCTTACAAGCCTTCTGAAAAATCGCAAATAATATTTTCTTCAATTACTGGTCCTTCCTTTTACCTGTTATTAAGCGATATTTTACGAGTATGGGCTATAGCGTAGAGAAACCTGTGCCTGGTATCAGCGTAATCAGCGGAGATAGGGATGAGCTTAAAATCCTCCGCCGTTAAGTCTTTTTCCTCAAGTTCCTCCGGCAGTTGCAGATTTCTATTGTTGGCGAAGTTTCCGAGACGGCTGACAAGTCCTTTTCCCCCCGGGATAAGGCTAAGGACTTTTCCGGCTATTTTATAAATTCCGGCCCGGAGCTTCGTTCCGGCGGGGTTTTCTTCTCCGGGAAAAGCCCCGAAAATTTCGGCATTGAAATGGCGCCTGAGGAGGGCGGATAATTCCGGGGTGGAGAAATTATAGCTCCGCGATGGCGGGGCAGGATAGTCTTTGTTGCCGATGCAGAGGACAAGAGTACCGCTATCCGCCAGGACACGGCGGCACTCATCGAGGAACTCGTCCGGGCGGGGCAGATAATACAGTATTTCCATGGCTACGACCGTATCAAAGCAGGCGTCACGGAAGGGGAGTTTATGGGCATCCAGGCGGACGAGTTCAACGCGTTTCTGGTAGTGCCCCCGGGCCTCTTTCAGGGCGTTATCGGAAATATCTCCTCCTATCACCGATTGTGCTTTTTTAGAAAGATAACCCAGCCCCAGCCCAGCCCCGCAGCCTACTTCAAGGACTTTCTTTCCCGCTGCGAATCGGCCGGCCGTATAGTAGCGACAGCAAATCGTTTGCAGCTCCTTCTGGTTCAGCCTGATGCCGGGTTCATCCCTTCCTGCATTCATGTTCCCTGTCATTTCTTGAAGAATTTGCGGACTGACTCTATAACGTATTCAGCCTGCTCGTTATTTAACTCCGTATTCATGGGCAGAGAGATAACTTCTCGTGAGATTCGCTCGGTTTCGGGAAGCCGGAAATGCGTCAGCCCCAGTGCTTTGTGATGGTGCATGGGCTTGGGCCAGGAAATCAGCACCTCAATGCTACTCTCCTTCAGGTGCTGGACGAGTCTGTCTCTATCCCGTGTCTGTATTACATAGTTTTGAAACACGTCAAAGTAGTGTCCCTTTGTCTGCGGCGGTGGGGGTAGCTTTAAAGCGGGGATATCTGATAATCCCTGATGATATATCCCGGCCAGTTCCCGTCGGCGCTCAATCCATTGCGGCAGGTATTTCAGCTTCAAATCGAGGATAGCGGCCTGGATATTGTCCAGCCGGCTGTTGAATCCGTAGCAAAGGATATCTCCCGTCGACTTCTGCCGCCCGTGGTCTCTGAGCAGAGTTATTTTTTCCGCCATCTCTTCACTGTCAGTTACCACGATTCCCGCATCACCGGCGGCCCCGAGTATTTTTGCCGGGTAGAAGCTGAAGCAACCAGTCATTCCGAAAGTGCCCGCCTTGCGCCCGTCAAAGGTTGCCCCCAGGGACTGGGCAGCGTCCTCGATTACCAGCAGGTTATGGCGGGAAGCTATACTCATTAGTCTTTCCATATCACAGATACGCCCGTTAAGGTGAACCGGTATGATAGCGCGGGTGCGGGGAGAGATAGCTCTTTCAAGCTGGTCTACATTCATGTTAAAGTCCTCTCCTACGTCCACCAGCACAGGATTAGCCCCGCAGTTAACAATGACTGCCACCGTGGCGACAAAGGTGTGGGCGACGGTGATAACCTCGTCACCCTGTCCGATGCCGGCAGCCGCCAGAGATAGACGCATGGCATCGGTACCGGATTTGACACCCACGGCATGTTTCGCTCCCAGGTATCTGGCTAGATTATTCTCGAACTGCCTCAAATCGCCACGCAGTATTAAATCCGCCCGGGTAAATAGCACATCTTTGAGCAGCACCATGATTTCATCCTCCAGGCGTTGGTACTGCAAGGGATAATCTACGAAAGGGACTTTATAGGCCATACTTACCTCCGCGGAATAACACGCCCGTTATTGATAACAATACACACTCATTAAACATTGGCGGCTTTTCTCTTTCTCAACAGGGACTGAACCGTCTCGATGATGGATTCAACCGACAGGGAATGGAATTTCCTTAAATAGTCCTGACTGCCTACCTCTGGGCAAAACAAATCATTAATTCCAATTCGCTTGAAAACAAAGGATGAACCGCATGATTCCGCCAGAACCTCGGCTACGGCGCCTCCCAGTCCACCGATTATGCTGTGCTCTTCGACCGTGATAATGGCCCCGGTTTCCCGGGCGGCGGCCAGCACGGCTCCGGCATCCAGCGGCTTCAGGGTATGCATACTTAGCACGCGGGTCCGTATCCCTTTCTCTTCCAGGCGCTCGGCCGCCTGTACGGTGTTATACAGTATCCCTCCGGTGGCGATTAACGTGGCGTCGCGGCCATCCCGCACCATGGCCGCCCTACCGATTTTAAAATCGTACGCTGTTTGTGGCGTAACTGGCCCGTCCGCTTTGGTCAACCGGAAATAACATGGGCCGGGTCGTTCGATAATCTCCTTTGTAGCCAGCTCCGCTTCTCTGATGTCGCCTGGAGCCACTACCGTCATATTGGGCAGAGTGCGCATGACGGCTAAATCCTCGGTGCCGTGGTGCGTCATCCCCAGGGGGCCATAGGTAAGGCCGGCGCCAACGCTAACAATCTTGACATCGGCATTGTGATAGCAAACATCGTTGCGTATTTGTTCCAGGCAGCGCAGGGTCGGGAAATTAGCAATAGAGTACGTAAACACAACTTTGCCAGACATAGCCAGTCCGGCGGCAATACCGGTCATGTTTTGCTCGGCAACACCGGCGTTGATGAAACGGTCGGGAAATTCTTGGGAAAAAGGCTCGACCACGGCAAAACCTAAATCGCCCACAATCAAGAAGATGCGCTCGTCATTCCTGGCTACATCGACCAGGGTTCTAATAAAAGCAGCTCTCATTCAGCTAACTCCTAGCTCGGTCAGCGCCTGTTTTAATTGTTCGTCATCGGGGTGTTTGTAATGCCAGGCAACCTGATTCTCCATGAAGCTGACGCCTTTGCCCTTGATGGTATGCGCAATGATACAGCTGGGCTGACCTGCATTGAAGGGGACGCTGAGCAGTTTTTTTTCAATCTGGCTGAAGTCGTGTCCGTTGATCTCCTTTACCGCCCAGCCGAAAGTACGCCACTTATCGGCCAGAGGTTCCAGTTCGAGGACTTCTTTTACCGTGCCGATAGACTGAAGTTTGTTGTAATCTACAATGGCAATGAGATTGTCCAACTTATGCTGGTGGGCGAAAAGTGCCGCCTCCCATACCGAGCCTTCATCGCACTCACCATCGCTTAGCATCACAAAGGTACGATAAGGCCGCCTATCGTGCTTGCCAGCTAATGCTATTCCACAGCCGATGGGAAGTCCGTGGCCCAGGGAGCCGGTGGATGCTTCCACACCGGGGACGCCTGTGTGGGTGATATGACCCGCCAGATGGGAACCGTCCAGACAGTAGGTATCCAGCCATTCTCTGGGGAAGAAACCCCGCTCGGCGAGCACTGCATAGACGGCGGCACAGCCATGTCCCTTACTGAGAATGAAGCGATCGCGGTCAGGCCAACCGGGTCGCGACGGGTCTACGCGTAAGACACGACCGTATAGTACGGCGAGCAGGTCGGCCATTGAAAGTGACGAGCCGACATGACCGCTCCGGGCGCGGTGAATCATTCTCAGAACATGAGCCCGAACCTGGGTAGCCAAAGCCTGGTAAATTGTCATACTCATCTGTTTAATCTAAAACAGCGTAACCAATATAAGGGTCGAACGTAACTCGTTTTATTCTTAGTCTATTAATTCCTATAGCATCAAGAAGCGCTAAAGTCTCTCCCGGCCAGATGGGATTATCCAGCTCATCAAAAGCAATAATTGCCCCCTTTGGCATTCTAGGAAAGAAATTTTCTATAGCGACTTTTGTAGGCTCATATAAATCAAAGTCGAGAAATAATAGACTTACCACAAGGTGCTTGTTATTCTCAATAAACTCCGGGATAGTTTTTATGGCATCCCCTTTTATCAGTTCAACTTTTTCCATATGCCCCAGATATCTATTACTGTTATAGATTTTGATTAACTCGATTAATTCGTCATAGCAGTTAGAATCAAGGTCTCCCGTGTTAATATTACTAAATTTATTTTTATCCTTTTCACTTACGGAAGGAAATCCGGTAAAGGTATCGAATCCATATATACGCCTGGTTAAATTAACTGGTTCTAGAATCGAGCTCAGGTTGGCCCATGCCATAATGCCAGAGCCTCGATGAACACCACATTCGATAACCGAACCTTTAATATTTAACACCTGCTTAAAAATTTCATACCGGGCCAGAAATCGGGTAAGATCTTGTTGCCGTACATACTTCGTAAAACTGTTTAATTTTGTCTCGATACTATCGGGACAATTAACGAAGGTCTTGGCATAATTTCTCGATGCCTCCTTCTCGCCTTTGGTTCTAAAGCTTCCTTCTCCCCCTCCTTTAATTCTCATAACCACCTCCTGCTATATCTTCCTGATAAATTACCTCGGATAGAGACGGGGAGAAAGTGATTTCTTTGTTCATAATCTGCCGATTTAGCTCCAAGTATCGTTCGATATTTTGCCCGATATCGACCCAGGTGCCGGTGTGGCGGTAAGCAACAATCTTTTCCCCGGCAGCTTTTAATCTCAGGAACAGGTCGGGCAGGCGTACGAATTCACCTTCCTCCATGTAATTCAAGCTCCTGGGCTCGAGCACGGTAATACCGGTATTAACCGTGAACTTGACATTGGGCTTTTCCTCCAGACCAAGGATGGTATTATCATTATCAACATCCAGGTTGACGAGTCCGTAAGGCATTTTAAGCACCTGGTCATATACGACCATCGTGCCGGCGGCGCGGGCTTTTTTATGGAAGGATACCAGGGCGTGAAAATCGATATCGGCAAGGCCGTCACCCACCAGAACCACGAAAGTTTCCTTCAGGTCATGGCCGGCTTTTTTAATAGCGCCCGCCGTACCTAAAGGAGTTTTTTCCTCAGAGTAGCTGATTTTGATGCCCAGCCCCTTACCATCCCCGAAGTAGTGTATGATGTTCCCCTTCAAATAGCTGATGGCTAAAATCACTTCGTCAAAGCCATACTGTTTCAGGTGGCTTATCTGTATTTCCAGAAAAGGTTTGGTCCCGATGGGGAGCATTACCTTGGGCAAGGCTTCCGTAAAAGGCTTTAGTCTGGCACCTTTCCCGCCGACAAGGATAATAGCTTTCATTTTGTCCTCTTCATAAGTTATAGCGTTCCGGTTTGTACAGGTTGATATTATCGGATATCCACTTTATGGTTTTTCTCAGGCCTGTGTCGAAACTGGTCCCGGGCTCCCATCCCAGTACTTTCTGTGCCCGGGTGTTATCGCACCACAATCTCTCCACTTCGCTCTTCTCGGGCCTGACACGCCTCTCGTCGGTCACGATAGCTACATTATCCTTCCCCATTATGGACAATATCTTTTTGGCGATGTCGCCTATCGACATCTCAAAATTCGACCCGATATTTATGACTTTTCCGATTGATTTCGGGGACTCCGCCACCTTGATGAAAGCCTCGACGATGTCATCAACATAGGTATAGTCCCGTGTGGGATGCAGCGAACCCAGGCGTACCTGTTCTCCGGTTAACGCCTGTGAAATTATTGTTGGAATCACCGCCCGGGCGGACTGCCGCGGTCCGTAGGTATTAAACGGCCTTATGGTGGCTACCGGAACATCGAAAGAACGGTAGAAACTTTCCGCAATCATATCCGCCCCCGTTTTGCTGGCTGAATACGGCGATTGCCCTTGCAGAGGATGTTTTTCATCAATGGGTACATATTGAGCCGTTCCGTAAACCTCTGAGGTGGACGTGTGAATTACCTTTTCAATCCCGTTCTCCCGCGCCGCCATTAAAATATTCAGTGTTCCCATGATATTCGTCTCGATGGCTTCCCGGGGATGGATGTATGAGTACGGGATGGCAATTAAAGAGCCCAGGTGGAAAATCATGTCCGCGTCCCTGGCTGCGTCGCGGACTGCATGGCTGTCCCTCAGGTCACCTGGTATTATCTCAATTTCTTTGAGTTTGTCTCCGGGTAAAAGCTCAAGCAAGCCCCAGTTATTTCTTGAGTTGTACCTGACAAAAGCCCTGGTTGTCGCTCCAAGCCCAACCAGGCGTTCTACGAGATGACTTCCGATAAAACCCCCGGCGCCGGTTATTAATAGCTTTTTATTAGTCCATTTCATACTCATTTCGTTTTACCTACTTCGTCTCAGGTAAGTCTGCGTTGGTTTTTTTCAATGCCTTGACCATACCATTATCATATATCAAATCCGCTTTCGAGTCATCTAAGAGAGACTGATACTGAGACTGATCGATTGTGGCATAAAGGTGTCCGATTTCATAACTCATTAATACTGTATCGGTGACGGCTGAACGCAGCATCAAAATCCCATTATATTCCGTAGATTTTTCTATGAGCATCTGGGAAGCGTCGATTATTTTATCCTGAGGCACGTGAAATTCCTTTAGTAATAGCATTAAATAAAGGAAATCCGTATAAATATCAGTATCTCCCTGAGGAGTTTGCCCGGGATCGAGGGAAGCCATTTCGCTGACTTTTTCGACGGCAGCCATCTCCGATTTCAAGAAGGCATCGCGGGAGCGCTGCACCCAGGGGACCACCTGTGTAATATTTGCTTCGTATGATGTGGTCATGATGCCGGCTAACAGAAATATCGACGAGAATGATATTGCCAGGTTAAGCCATTTACCCCTTCCCAGAATGCTCAGCAGGCCGACTGCTGCCGGTACGGATACCATTATACTCATGTAAACAAACCACCTCGCGGGGAAAAAGGAAGCGAGTTGCGGGATAAAATAAAAAAGGAAAGTCAGAATTACCATTCCGGCACTAACCAGCATAAACCATATCTGAGGAAGAGCCTTTCTATCGAATTTTCGGATGTTAAGTATGCTTAGAGAACCCAGAATAGCCAAGAATATGAGAATCAGTACGGGCAACTTTTGCAGGGTTAGCACCAGAGGATTTCTGTATTCTATATAAGGTATAGCGGCCAGTTCGGTTGTATTGGCTACATTGAAGTTACCCACTAACAGGTTTCCAACGAAGGGAATTTGGTTGGGGACATACAGCCAGTAGCCTATAAGGATTACCAGGGAGAGCAGCGATATAACGAGTGTTATCGGTTGCTCGACATTCTCTCTGCCCGGCAGGATTTTGGATATAAGGTACGCGCACCAGAATAAGCCTACGATGGCTATGATGGCCACCGAGGATACGGTGTGTGTAATGACACTCAGAAATACGATAATAATGCTTAACACACTGAAAGCGAATAAACGGTTACCTCGCTGCCGTGTTAAAAGCAGGAAAAGCAGGAAAGGCAGCCAGGCCACCGCTAATGTCATGCCTTTCATCCAGAATCCCCAGAGAATGTGCCAGTTGCATACGGCTATTATCAGGGCTGATAGTAAGCCGATTTTCTCATTAAATAACTCTCTGGCTACCAGGAATAAGAAGACCAGGCTGATTACCTCGATAGCTCCTAACACAAAGAAGGAATCCTTGAGGGGCAGACCGGTGATGAAATGCGTTGAAGCCACCAGGACATGAGCTAGAGGATAATAGGTATAACCACCCATAAAATCGCCAATATGCCCTGCATCCACCAATCGTCGGATGTAGTCCAGTTCTAATATGGGGTCACGCCCGATGGGGCCGGGGAACTGGTACCATACACTGGCTCTGAGAAGTATGCCTATAACAAGGATTTTTACCAGGCAGTAGATTATTTTCTTGCCGGTAAATATCTGAACAGCCAGGATGGCCGCCATGATGGAAACGATGATAACAAAGCTAAGAGGTCTGACATAAACCTGCTGCGTAATAAGAATCAGGCTGACGATAAACATTGCCCAGAAGGCAATATCTAATAGTTTCATAATGCGTTGATAAGATAATGAAGTACTGGTTACCTCGGCGGTATCCTCATCGGTTGGCTTTGCCCCATACCGTTTACGCAATATGAGATGGATGCCCGACGCTAGAACTACTATTGCCGAGACCTGGATTATTAACAGCTGGTTAGTTACTACTGCCAGGACCAGCATTACTAATCCCAGTCCGAGCAAAGCAATAGCTAACCTTTTATCAAGGTCTATCGGTTCCAGAAGCTTTCTTATGCGAAAGGCCATCTATTAAACTCCTGTATACTCCCAGCAGACTTGCGATGTATTTTTCCGGGCGGTGTTCCTCCGCCATTTTCAGCGTTTCATCCTCCATTTTCTTGAGTTTTTCTTTATTATCGATTAAATCCTGCAGTATCGCCGTCAGGGCAGGTACATCATGAGGCTCATAAATCCTGCCGTTGACGCCGTCAATGATTCCCTGGTGGCTGCCCCCGGCTATAGCGCCAACGACCGGCGTTCCAAAGGGCAGACTCTCGATGAAGGCGCTGGCCGGGCCGGCTTCACAGCACAGCGAAGGGACAACGGTAATATTCGCTTCCCGGTACAGGTCGGCGAGCTGCTCATCGGTCACGAAGCCGTGGAGGTGCACATTCTCTATCCCCTGTGACCTTCTCTGCAATTCCTCCAGGTCCGGGCCCCGGCCGGCGAAGTGAAGAACAGCACTGCTGCGGTTGAGCTGCTGGAAGGCATCAAGGAGGACGAATATCCCCTTCTCTTCGGCGATATTGCCGGTAAAGAGAATTTTTATCTGTGAATAATCTTTGTTTTTCGGGCTGTCGGCCTGCATCCGGTACGGGGACCCGATGATATGGAACGGCAAGCTGGTAAAGTACCCGTTTTGGAGATGGATATCCCGCATGAAACTTGATTCGACTACCATCGCATCTACTGATTTGGACAGGAACCGTTTTATCTTCATAAATTGCTGGTCGAAGAAATTGAATTCAATCATTTTGCCGTTTCGATACAGGCTCGCCCACGGACTGAGCAAATTCCCGTCGCAAATGGAATGGACATGTGGATAATGCGTGCTCTTTATAGCCGTGTACACCGAGGTCGATTCGCCGATAAGATTGATAGAGTGGACGATGTCCGGGTTTTCGTTCCTGAGTATGCGCTTGATGATGAAATATGGATGAGGGTTCCAGATTTCAATGAGGTGCCAGATTAGCCTTATCCATAGGGGGCGATATTTGAAAGGGTAATGGCGGTATACATTAAGGGGATAAAATCTATAGACTTTGATGCCGTTATGATACTCAATGGAGGGCCTGAGTGAACTGAGGCCAGAGAATGGCTTGTTGGCTATAACCACAACGTCGTTTTCTTTCGCCAGGCCTAAAGCGATTGTTTCCGCGTAATGGCCGATATAAAACAGGCTATTGATAAGGCATATTTTCATTTCTTAGATTCTCTCTTTTTGTCCAGAACGAGTTCCATTTCATGGACGGTGTAAAATTTACCATCCCAGACATCGCCTTTGTCTTTCGTGTTGGTGATAATGAAACCGTTTCTCCGGTAAAGGTCGATGGCGGACTCGTTATCCACGGAGACGGTTAACCATATTTTACTCACGTTATTTTCGTAAGCCTGCTTGATAAGGCCAGCCATTAGCTGCGACCCGACCCCTTTCGTCCGATAATCATTTCCTACCAGAATACCCAGCGTGGCCAGATAGCTGCCGTCTGTATTTTTCCTTCTCATCTGGAGGTAGGTAAAACCGGCACAGCTTCCGGTGTCAGCGTCCCTGACTATCAGGGGAAAAAAGGAGGCTCTGGGGAAGACTAACCGTATAAATTTATGAAGAAGCGGTTCGATAGAGAGTATGGAAACTATGGGGACTACCAGCCACCAGTGAAACGGGCAGGGGTGGAAAACCCGCCTGTCATTTTCCGGGAGTGACAGGTACATTCTACTCACGGTACATATATCTGTGATTTGGAACGGTCTGATAAATATAACTTTATCCATCAATCTTCGCCACTAACTCTTTCTGACTAACCCCTGTCAGCCAGTGACTGTTCAAAAAAGACGGCCAGTTTTTGCGCAATAACATCGAAATCGAGATTCTCTTTTGCCCACCGGTATCCGTTCATGCCCATTTCCCTTCTTGATGTATCGTCGCCCAGTAGTGAAACCAGCGCCGCGGCGAACGCTGTCGGGGTTTGCTCACGCACCAGTAACCCGGTTTCTCCGTGCTTTATCGTCTCGGAATTGGAGGTGGCGTCAAAGGCCACTATCGGCTTCTCCATGGCAAACGCTTCAGCCCTCAGGAAACCTTCCCACACCGAGCAGGTCGCGAATACGTCGCAGACTGCATAAAGCGCGGTCAGGTCTTCCCAGGAGGCCGCGCCGGTGAAAATAACCGAATCGCCCAATCCCTCCTGCCTTGCCAGTTTGACCAGGTGTTGATAATACCTGGGATAACGGCTGGTCCTGCCGACAATGACCAGCTTGGTATTCGGGATTTCCTTTTTGACAATCCAGACGCTCCGGATAAGCGTTTCCAGGTTCTTATGCGGTGATAATACTCCTACGAAAAGTATCGTCGGCGAGCCTTCAAGAGCCGGATACCTGCTATAAATATCTTTCGTGGCAACGGCATTCTTATTGAGGGTGGTGAAGTCTATCCCGTCAAGATAGAGCAGGTTTGCCCTGATGCCGAATTTATCTCTTAACCACCTTTCCGCGTATAAGGATGGCGCTATCACTTTATCCACGTGCCTGACCACGTAGCTGTCTACCCAATCGACAAAGCTGCCGAAAATCTTTGTGTAGATGGGGAACCCCGGGGTCCTCTGCGTCGTCCACTCGGTGTAAAACTGCAGCGGCCCCTTAATTTTTGAGGGAAACAACGGTATGAAGCTGGCCGGATAAAGCTGCGTGTAAATGACCTGATACTGTTGTAGTCGTTTCCTTAACTCCATACACTTATTCTGGAATAAAGGAACGAGGCCGGGGTTGACGAACTTGTTTTTCTTGAAAGGAACTGGTATCTCGGCAATACGGACGCCATAGCTCCCATTATAGTTTGAATTGAAGGTAAAGATAGTGACCTCGTGGTCTTTAGCCAGGCGCCTGGCCAGATTCCAGAAGATGGTTCCCGTGCCGTCACCTATAATGAAGTCGTGATTAACAAATGCAATTTTCATTATAAGTCCTTTTATTTTTAGAAGCGGGTTTTTCCCTGATTCAGGCGTTACTGAACTGATTTTTCCTTATTATCTGATACCCTTTTATCAATTCGGCAATTCCCTCCCGGAGGGTACTACTGCAACCTCTCATTTGCGTATGCGGCTCCTACATAGAGATGAAATATGCCTACAAATCTCGGTTACTTCAGCCTTTCCTATATTGAAGCCAGAGGGTAGGCTTAGTCCTTTCTGGCTGACATCCTCGGCGATGGGGAAGCTACCATAATTTCGATAGGGAGGCATTGTATGGAGAGGATAGAATAAGGGGCGCGTCTCTATCCCCCTTTCCTGTAATTTTGCAGCAACTTCGTCCCTGGTAAAGCTGGACTCTTCTGAGAGTAAAATAGAATACATCCAATAGACATTCTTAGCCCATGGCATCTCTGATGGCAATGTCAATCCTACATCTCTATGCAGGTCTTCTAATGCGTCTGCATACCACTTTGCCAGTTGTCTTTTTCTCTCAATTAGCATGTCTATCTTCTCAATCTGGGCCACACCTACCGCCGCTTGAAGGTTGGTCATCCGGTAATTAAATCCGATAACATCATGCCAATATGCCCTATTCGGGTTTTTCCCGTGGTCGCGCAAGATTTGGAGCTTCAGCGCAACTTCTGCATCATTAGTTAGACATATGCCACCTTCTCCGGTAGTAATGATCTTATTACCGTAGAAAGAAAAACAAGCTATGTCGCTAAACGCTCCAACCCTCTGCCCCTTGTACTCAGCACCGTGGGCTTCTGCGGCATCCTCGACCACCCGTAATGTATGAGCCCGAGCGATGGCATTAATTAAATCCATATCGCATGGATGCCCATATAAATGCACCGGTATTATGGCTTTGGTTCTTGGGGTTATCTTCTCCTCTATTTTATTCGGGTCCATGCACCAATATTTCGGGTGACAATCCACAAAGACAGGCTTAGCGCCTGTGAAAGTGACAACATTTGCTGTAGCAATAAATGTCAGCGTAGGAACTATAACCTCATCCCCCTTCCCTATACCCAGTGCCTCCAATGCCAGGTGCAAGGCAGTCGTCCCACTGGAAGTGGCAATACCATACTTAACCCCGCAGTATCTGGCAAAGCCCTCCTCGAACTCCGAAATAAATTTCCCTTTGGAGCTAATCCAACCAGACTTCACGGCTTCTATTACATTGTTTAATTCCGCCTCCCCTAACAGAGGCTCTGCGATTGGGATCATCCTTAAATCTCCTGTGAAGCTCTACTCAAAATACTGATCTCACTGGGATAGCTGGAAGCATCCCAGGCAAATCTTTCACCCCTTAAACACCTTTCCCAACGAGCTAAATCTTCCCGCACCATCAGTTCGACCAACTCATTAAACCTGACTTTAGGTTCCCAGCCCAAGGTGCGTTTTGCCTTCGAGTAATCTCCTTGCAAGTAGTCAACGTCTATAGTCCTAAAGAATCGCTTACTTGTCCTGACATACTTCTGCCAGTCTAAACCAACAATATCAAAAGCCTTCTCGGCAAATTCTGCGACAGAATGCGCCTCACCAGTAGCGATCACGTAGTCATCAGGCCTATCCTGTTGAAGGATTAGCCACATTGACTTAACATATTCAGGCGCATATCCCCAATCCCTCTTCGCTTGTAAATTCCCCAGCTCTAGCTTTGTATCGATGCCCAGCTTGATCTTCGCTACCGCGTTGGATATCTTCCTGGTAACGAACTCCAGGCCTCGCAAAGGCGATTCGTGGTTGAAGAGGATCCCGTTGCTGGCAAAGATACCATAGCCTTCCCTGTAAATCTCGGTTATCCAGTAGCCGTAGAGTTTGGCAGCAGAGTACGGGCTAGAGGGGCAAAATGGTGTATCTTCTTTCAGCAGCTCATGGCTGCTATTTCCGTAAAGTTCGCTCGTTGATGCCTGGTAGAATCGTATTTTAGGATTTATCTCACGGATTGACTCGAGTATCCTGGTTACTCCTAAGCCAGTGATTTCGCCAGTCGCGATAGGCTGTTCGAAAGAAGCACCGACGAAGCTTTGGGCAGCCAGATGATATATCTCATCTGGGTTAGATGTCTTAATGGCTTGTACTATTGAGGCAGAATCGATCAAGTCCGCGGGAATTAGGTTAACTTTATCGAAGATATCCAAATACAGTAATCTCCAAAAATTCGGTGTCGAGAGCCTTCTATATATGCCGTAAACCTTGTATCCCTGTTCCAATAAGAATTTTGACAGATACGCGCCATCCTGCCCCGTTATTCCTGTCACCAAAGCGTTTTTCATTTGATACCCCACCCATTTAACAGTTGCGTTGCCTTCCTTTTCAAGAAGAAAGGTAACACTAACACCAATGATATTATTCCAGAGATAAGCATATTGTCAACCAACTGAGCAATATTGGAGTGAAACAGACCTATTAGACCAAGCTATGCAGGAAAAGCTCGCAGCCGGCCTCTATTTTCATCACTTTGGTGGCTGCCTTCACCAGGTCCAGCTCACCGTTATATTCGGTATCGCTATCGGCGTGATAGTTAATGACGGTATCGTAATCGAGAGACTTGGCGGTAATCTGTTTATCGCTTCTTGGAATGAGGGTGGCATAAGTATACATATTGATGGTTGTGCTGAGTGTCATTCCTCCCCGCTCCTCCGGGTAGGGAGATATGTCGGTGCCTCCCCCGCCAAAGCCTATCCGCAATGGGGCTTTACCTCTTATTATCATGTTTTGTTCTCTATCATGGAGTGGCGGATTTTGCCGGGACGCATTCAGACCTGCTCCGCTTCTCTCTGATAGCCTCCTCTAACCTGTTTTCAAGTTGCTCGACCACTTTTTCATGGCTGTGTACTCGCAGGACGTAGTCCAGGCCGGCTTGCCCCAGCCGCTGCATATGTTGGGTCGATTGAAGTAAGGAGATAATTTTGTTACTCATATCATCGGCATTGTCTGCGTATAATATCCCTTGTTCTTCTCCGGGGGTTATCGCTACCATTCCGGGTAACGGGGTGGCTATCACCGGCCTGGCACAGGCCAGATACTGCACTATCTTGGTGGGGAAGATATCTCTGGTTATATCGTTGGTCAGGAAAGGATTTATGCATACTGTCGCCATGTTGATATACTGCGGCATGGTCTGGTAAGGCTGAAAACCGGTAATAATGACCTTCTTTTGCAGGCCAAGCCGGGTGATGATATTCTCCAAAGCGGGGCGTAGAGTACCATCGCCGACGATTAATAATTTCACCTTGGGAATCCGCTCTAAAATCTCCGGGAAACGGCGGGTAAGAATGTCGAGACCGCTGAAGTCGAATAGCGTGCCGATAAAAACGATAATCCGGTCATTTTCATCAAGCCCCCATTTCTGAAGAAGCTCGCCGGGATTGATTGACGGACGGAATAAATCGGTATCCACCAATACCGGAAGGACATGCACTTTAGCTTCTTCGGCGCCCAGTTTGACGACATATCGGGAAAGGTCCGGCGTAAGCGCTAAAATCATATCCGCTCTGGGATACACTCTTTTCTCGAAGAACCTGGTGGCAGGGCGAAGTGACGCATACGGTGTAAGCTGACCGAGAATATCTATAGACCTGAATACCACGGGGATATTAAATTTTTTAGCCAGGTATACCGTCTGAAGCCCGTTGGTGGGGACGCCATAAAGCACAATAACGTCGATATTTTTCTCTTTGATGGTTTTGTTAATCTCCACATAGTGAGTAAAGGCAGCCGATAAGCGGCTGAGTCCGGGTATTTTAATAAATCCGGGGCGTCTCAGGGTTACCGATGCCCCGGTGAAAGCCCTGGAGACATTGTTATACTCCTTCGTTTTCAGGCTTCCCAGGCTGAAATGGCTGTTCCTACTCCACGAATTCTCATAGTCGATGGCATAGACCTGATGGCCCCGGAGCGATAGAAGCTCGGCAAGGCTTTGTAACTCGAAGACAACCTTCTTGAGCCAGTCTATCTCATGGATAAATAATACATTCATTTTTTACCTGAAACGAGATAGAATTCCACGCATAAGCATAAGCTCAATCCTTGAACTCCGGATAGAATCTCAGTATCAAATCATGGCGCATAACCTGCTTGATTTCCTTTTCCTTTTTAGCCAGTTCATCGCGGATTATCTGGTGTTCCACCAGTACGACCAGGCAGTCGGCACCTTTTACCACCTCTTCGATAGAAGTATATTGATACCCGGCAGCCAGCGGGTCATAGGCTTCAACCTGATAGCCGTCCTGTCTGAGCATGTCGATAATTCTTTGCGCCGGGCTGTTTCTGACATCGTAGGTGTTCGCCTTGTAGGTAACACCCAGGGCTACGATGCTTGGATTCTTGATATCCCGCAGTGTCTGCCTGATTTTGGCCGCAATCTTGACCGGCACCTCATCATTGATAAGCCGCGCCGTCTGGATAAGACGTGAGTTGACCGGGTCAATCTCCTTGATAAACCACGGGTCGATAGGGATGCAGTGTCCTCCGGTGCCGATGCCGGGTTTCAGGATATCCACCCTGGGGTGTTTGTTGGCCAGTTCGATAGCCTCTATTATATTTACTCCCAGCCCCTCGGCGACAGCGGCGAATTCGTTAGCCAGGGCGATATTTACGTCTCGATAGGTATTCTCCATCAGCTTGGCCATCTCGGCGGTAACATCATCGGTAAGGTAAAGCCCTCCTTTAACGAAGGAAGCATAGATTTCCCTGGCCATCTGCGAAGCTTTAGCGTCGACCCCGCCGATGATACGGTTGTTGTGCACGATTTCCGTAAATACATCTCCGGGTAAAATCCGCTCCGGACAGTGGCAGAGAAAAATGTCCTCGCCGACTTTCAGGCCGTTCTTTTGAATGATAGGGGTGACGACCTGTCGGCAGGTAAGCGGTGGGATGGTGCTTTCGATGATGACCAGATTGCCGCGGCGTAAAAAGGGCAGGATGGACTCCACGCCGTTTACAACCTGGGTAAGGTCGGCAATCCTCTTCTTCTCATCAATGGGTGTCGGCACCGAGATAATAAATACGTCCGCCTCACACGGAGTTCTCTGTCCGCGAAGGTTTTTTCTCACCTGTGGTTCCTGAAAGATTCTCCTGATGTCTTCTTCGGCGAGTTTTAAGACCCCCTCGTTAATAGCATTGACAACATTCTCTTCGATGTCGACCCCCACAACCTCATACCCTGAGCGTGCCAGCATTATGGCTAAAGGTAGTCCCACGTACCCGGTACCGATAACTACGATTTTCTTAGCCACGGTGATAGACCTCTTTCTGCCACTCGATGGTCTTGGCAATTCCCTCTTCAAGGCTTATCGTGGACTTATGTCCCAGCTCGCGGACCGCTTTGGAATTATCTACCTTCTTATCCAGCGTAGTGGCTTCCTGTGTATCGCGGTATTCTACCAGACTGTCGTCTTTCCCGAGGTAATTGAGAATAATATCCGAAGCCTGCTTCATGGTATGCAGGTCTTTGCCGGCTATGTTATATACCTCACCGGGTTTGAATCTCTCGGCGATATTAGCCAGTGTCCTTACAGTGTCATCGATGTAGGAAGAGGTACGTGTGTGTTTGGTGTAAACAACATAAGGCAGGTTGTGCAGGGCGGAATAGATAAAGAGACAGAGGGCGCTTCGGTACTCCGAATAATACTCTCCGGGGCCATAGGTATTGAACAGCCTGACCCTTACCGTCTCGGTGCCGAACTTATCGGCGGAGTTTAAAATCTGCATCTCATTTACCCATTTTGTCATGGCATAGTCATTCATCTGTTTGATAGCTACCCTGTCCATGACATCCTCGCTCATAACCCCCCGGTAGTCCCCGTATACCTCCGAGCTGCTGAAGAATATCATTCTGAACTTGAGCCGTTCCTGCATTCTGATGATGTTCTTGGTGCCGATGGCGTTTGATTTCCAGAGCGTTTCATAAAAATCTTCACCATTCTGGCGACCGAACTCGGCAGCCAGATGATATACGTAGTCGAACTTCGTCCCGGTTAGGAGTCTTTCCACTTGGTGAAACTCACCCACGTCGCATCTCACGTAATTGGGCTCGTGATAGTGGCCCCTGTCTGAGACCCATACCTCATGGCCCCGGCGTTTCAGTTCCTCTGACAGGGGTTTGCCTACAGCGCCCAGACCGCCGGTGACCAGTACCTTACTCAATTTTACCCTCCGTAATTATCTTAACAATTTTTTCCCCCGCCTTCCCGTCGCCAAAGGGATTCTGCCAGCTGTTTTTCCTGCCGAGCATGAAGTCAGCGCATCGCAGTATCCTGTCCGGCGAGGCACCGGCCAGAACATTCGCACCGACATCGATTGTTTCGGGTCTCTCCGTGTTATCCCGCAGGGTTACGCAGGGAACGTTCAGGATACAGGCCTCTTCCTGGACACCCCCGGAATCGGTAAATATCAGGCTGGCGTTGCTTTCAACCTGAAGAAAGCCCAGGAAATCCAGGGGGTCGACGAGTATTATCTTTCCCGGCATGAGGTCGAACTCAGTCATCATTTTCCACGAGCGAGGATGAATGGGGTAGACTATCGGCAGATTAAAGCTGGCAGCTACTTTATTCAAGCCTTCCATAATGGAGGTAAATCTGGCTCGGTTATCAACGTTTTCCTGGCGGTGAAGCGTGACCAGAAAATACTCCTTCGGGGTAAGGTGCAGATCGCCGAGGGCGTTTCCCTGCTTCCTGGCTAGCTTAATATTCTGATAGACGGCATCGACGATAGTGTTGCCGGTGACGGTTATCTTCTCTTCAGCGATGCCCTCTCCCCGGAGAATTGCCTTGGCTTTTTCCGTAGGGGCGAATAAATAATCGGAACAATGGTCGGTCAGCCTTCGATTAATTTCCTCAGGCATATTGATATCGTAGCTTCTCAGGCCGGCTTCCACGTGCCCGACTTTTATATGGAGTTTTACGGCCGCCAGTGCGGCGGCCAGAACGGAGTTAGTATCGCCTTCAACCAGAACGATGTCCGGATTCTCTTCCAGCAGGACTTTTTCTACACCTGTAAGTATCTTTGCCGTCTGTTTGGCATGGGAGCCGGAGCCAACCTCGAGATTGTATTTTGCCCGGGGAAGTTTGAGTTGCTCGAAAAAAACCCTGTCCAGTCCGTACGAGTAGTGCTGCCCGGTATGGAGAATAAAGAAGTCGGTATTTCGTTCTTCCAGTTGCCTTATCACTGGTGCCATTTTGATGATTTCAGGTCTTGTTCCGACTATTATGGCAATAGTCACCTTTCGAACTCTCCTTTAATCCTGCGACACCGTAATAATACAGCAACGGCATCAGGTCAGGTTATTAATTGCACGTACTGTACCCGGTCATGACCGGGAGCTTCGTAATTATTACAATTATATCTCAAAAGTTACGTCAAGTAAAACTTCATCCGGAGTGAGTATGCAATTATGGGCAAATATAATGACACGTGTCAAGCTATTGTGTTATTTTGTGGCAACTGGCAAGGTGGCGGAAAGGATATCGCCCGATATTCCAGCATATTAGCCGTCTTTACCGGCGTTATTAGCCAAAAGTATAAATTACTAGCCGAAAGAGACAGCCAGTACGTCATATAAAATTGTAGGCGTGGTATCTTTATGTTATAATGGCAACCAAAGTAAACGGAGGTAATGACTTGAACGTTGCTCCAATTAAAAAAGTAGACAGGGATAAAATCTCGCCGAAGGTTATTGCTGGAGCATTGGTTGCGGTATTCTTCGCCGTAGCGTTTTATTTTCGTGCCATTCTTCCCCATAACCAGGTCTTCGTCGGCGATTGGGTAAAGTTTACCAGCAATGATGCCTATTACTATATGCGCCTGGTTGACAATTGGATTGCTAATTTTCCCACGCACACCGCCTTCGACCCCTACTTTCTCTATCCGGGCGGTAATGGTGTGGTCGGCTTTCATTTTTTTGACGGTCTGCTGACCGTTATCACCTGGATTATCGGTCTGGGTCACCCAACCCCGCGTACTATCGATGTGGTCGCCGCCTATTACCCGGCGGTCCTGGGAGCGCTGGCGGTTATTCCCGTTTACTTTATCGGTAAAACGCTGTTCAATCGCTGGGCTGGCATCCTTGCGGCTGGCTTAATCTCCGTACTATCGGGGGAGTTTCTGGGACGCTCGATACTCGGTTTCACTGACCAGCATGTCGCCGAGACCCTGTTCAGCACTACGGCGGCCCTTTTCGTGATTCTGGCGATAAAAGAGGCGGGGCAAAAACAATTGACCTTTCGTCACTTTATACAGCTTGACTGGAGAGTATTTACCAAGCCTGTTATTTATAGCCTGCTGGCCGGTATTTTCCTGGGGCTTTACCTCATAACCTGGCAGGGAGCCCTACTCTTCGTTTTCATCATTTCACTTTATTTTATAATTCAGTTTATTGTCGACCATCTGAGGCGTAAGTCGACGGACCATCTGGGTGTTATCAGTGTTATCTTATTCTTGGTTGCCCTCGTGATTTTCTTACCGTTTGTTACAGTGAGGTTCCTCTCCGATTCCATAAAAATCGCTGTAATCATCCCGGTGGTCTTAAGCGCTGTTTCACGGCTGCTATCGGCCAAAGGACTAAAACCGGTTTATTACCCATTGACCCTGGTTGTGATTGGTATCATATCCGTAGCAATCTTTTACGTTATTGATTCCAATACTTTTAATGTGATGCTGAGCAATTTCAATATCTTTGCGCCATCAGGAGCTACGGCAACGACCACGCTTGAAATGCAGCCGTTCCTTTCACCTCAGGGGAGCTTCTCTACTGCGGTTGCCTGGGGCAACTTCAGCACCAACTTTTTCCTCGTCAAATCGTGGCCTATTCCCGGCTTTGGCCTCATAGCATTCATCATCTTAATCTGGCTCTCTATCAAGCAGCGTGCTAATGATAAAGCCCTCCTGGTTTTCCTTATCTGGACTCTTATCATACTGCTGGCGACACTGGCACAGCGCCGTTTCGCCTATTACCTTGTTGTGAATATTGCCGTGCTCTCCGGCTATCTCTCCTGGCAGGTAATCTGGCTATCCGGTCTCAGGAAACTGGTAACAAGGTCGGAAGAAGCAAAGCCAGCTGCGCACGAAAAAACTGCCAGGTCTAAAACAAAGAAACAATCTGCCGAAAAGCGGGGCATTACCATTTACCACATAAATACTGCCCTGGCTGTTATTGTGGTATTCTTCTTCGTTTTCTACTTCAATATTAGCGGGGCCAAAACGGTTGCCTCGCAGGCAACCTTTGCGCCATCGGATGCCTGGGAAGCGTCACTTCACTGGATGAAGCAAAACACGCCTGAGCCGATGATTAATCCGGAAGCTTATTATCAGCTTGATGAGGTGCCGGGGGAAGGAGGCTATAAATACCCCCCAACAGCCTATGGCGTAACCGCATGGTGGGATTATGGCTACTGGATATCACGTACCGCCCATCGGATACCCAGTGCCAACCCCTCTCAAGCATCGGGGCCGATAACTAAAGTCGCTAAGCTTTTCTTGGCCAATGATGAAGCTTCCACCTATGCTATGATGAAAGAACTGGGCTCATCATATATTATAATTGATTTTTCTACCTGTACCACCAAGTTCTGGGCAGTAAACACCTGGGCAGGACGGGACCCGTCTGAGTTCGTTGGTACCTACTACGTGGCGAAAGAAGGCAAGCTCGTGCCGGTACAGCTTTTCCATCCTGAATACTATCGTACTTTATGTGTCCGACTGTACAACTTCAACGGTAAAGCGGTAGCAGCTAAGAGCCCGGCCGTGATTACCTTTGACAAGAAAGTCGATAGTAACGGGAACAGCTTTGAGCAAATCACCGATATCAAGCAGTTTTCCAGCTATCAGGAAGCACTTGATAATGTTGCGAAGGAAGGGGCGGCTAACCATAGAATTATCGGTCTTAATCCGTTCGTCAGCCCCGTACCTCTGGAAGCAGTGCAGAACTACAAGCTAATCTACAGCTCCGAATCCGGTATTTCAAAACAAGATGTGGGTTTAGTACCCGAAGTGAAAATTTTCGAATACCCCGGTAAATAGCCGGATAATGTGGTGGCTTAGTTATGGCTCTAAACAGTACACCACGACTGGATAAATCTGCGTATCTGATTCTGCCGGTAATGGCACTGGCCTTCTAAACTTAAACTGGCCGGCTTTTCTTTCAAACGTTACCTGAGCTGGTTCCTTTATACAGAGGGCGAGTGTAAAAATCCTGACCTGACTCAGGTGAGAGATAAAGTCTATCTGCTGGAAAAGTAAACGGTATTTAGCTTTGTGGCGCCCCAGGGGCGACTCGAACGCCCGACTCGCGGTTTAGGAAACCGCTGCTCTATCCACCTGAGCTACTGGGGCACGCTTCTCAAGGGTAATTCTAACAATTAAGCAGGCTGACTGCAACCGTACGATATTGTTTGCTAACGCAAAAGGCCTCTGGTCTTTAAATCGGCAGCCACGTCGGATAGCCCCAGTTCTTTGAGTTTTTTCTCCGTCGGCAGACCGCTGGGGACGTCCCAGCCGCGCAGTGAGTAATACTCGCTCTTCAGGTTTTTAAAATCTTCCCTGTCTATCTTAGCGCCCTTCCGGGAAACGATTTCGCCGTTTTTACCCGGTACGATGCAGTCGGGGTCGAAAAACACCATCTCCAGGGGCTCGTCATGGAGGTAGTCCAGGAGAGTATCTCCGCGCCTCCCGCCCCACCCCTGACGGAGCAGTATCGCCCTTTGCAGGTTGAAGATTCTCTCCCCGATTTTGTTCAAACCTGTTTCGTCTATCTCCTTCCCCGTAATCGCCGAAAGCAGCCGGCTCTCCATGGCGGGGTCGCCGGTATGGTCGTCAGCGAACCTGACCCAAATTATCGGCCAGAGGAAGTCGCAGAGGATGAAGCTCTCCTTGGCATGGGTGCGGTCCTGGATTTTCTTGGCGGCCAGCGCTTTTCCTTCGTAGGTGGAATAGTCGGAGGCGACGGCACCGCCCCAGAAGTTCCTGCCGATATTCTGAAAATCGTTAAAAGACAGGAACGCGCCCTCTTCTTTACGCGTCCAGTTACACCAGAGCCATAAGGAGTGACAGGTTTCATGCAGCTGATTTATGGGTCTTCTCTGCTCGGTGGCGTAGAGAAGGGCATTGGTCAATATGAGCCTGGGGTCATAGTCCCTGGTCTCGTTAGCCCTGGTAATGACGGACAGGTTTACCAGTTCCAGCGCTTTTTGCCCTATCTTTTCGGCGGTTTTTCTTATACCCCGTGCCAGTAAATCCCCGAAACCCTCCCGGTGTGCTATTTTTCTGGTCAGGAGTTCAATGAATTCAGCGCTGCCTATTTTCGATAGCGGCAGCCCCGTGTCGTTGTCCTTTAGGATGCCTTCTCGATAGCAGTTACCAAGCCAGTCAATCATTGGCTGCATTATCGTGGTATCCAGCCCGTAGTGGTCGCACCACCTTACCCCCTGGAGAGCCACCTCGGTACCGCCACTCTGGTATCTCTCGGCCGCGACCCAGTATACGTGGACGGCCTGGCAGAAAAATTTGAAGCGCCTGCCGTTATGCATATACGCTTTTCTGAAACAGCCGCTGGGGCAGCCATAGCAGGCGCGGAGCCTGGTTTTACCGGGTAAATCGTTAAGCCAGTTTTTCCAGGTATCTTTTCTCAGTTCTTGTATTCGGACAGCGAGGTTTTCCAGCCTTTCCGGGTCGGCAGCTTTCGGCTTTTTATCGCCGGCGACGACGATAGCCTTGAGCTTTTTCGACCCCATCACGCTGCCGAGGCCGCTGGCGCCGGAAGCTCCATCATCGGTAATTAAGGTGGCAAAGGAGACCAGGTTCTCGGCGGCAAGGCCTATGGTCAAAACGCTTACATCCTTACCCAGTTCCGCCTTCAGGCTATCGACCGCTTCAAAAGAGGATTTACCCCAGAGGGGTGAAGCATCGCGTATTTCGATGACACCGTTATTAATATAAATATATGCTGGCTTATTTGATTTCCCCTGCACTATCAGCCCATCGAAGCCGGCGTATTTTAGCCGGGTGCCCCACCTTTCCCCCAGGTTGGCGTAAGAAAACGCTTCAGGTTCCATAACGGGGGATTTACCGCAAATCTGCCATCGGCAACCGCCGGATAAACCGGTAAAGCCGGTCGCCGGGCCGGTAGCGTATATCAGGCAGTTCTCCGGGTCGAAAGCCCTGGTTTGAACAGGCACCATGTCCCAGTAAATTTTTGCCGCCATGCCTCTACCGCCCAGGAACCTGTCGGTGTAGGGGGCAGCAGGCAGCCTGGCAATATTACCATCGGATAAATCTATTTTCAGGATTTCTCCGGCATACCCATATTGGGTCATGATAATCCTCCAAATACTTAACATTCACGAGAAGCATATTTAACATGATTGGTAAAGGTTTATTTTTCTTTCCTCTCCCCGGCGAGGGAGAGGATAAAGGTGAGGGGGTAACTTCACCCTTACCCTCGCCTCTCCCATCAAGGGAGAGGTGTTCTTATGATAAAGGAATTACGCTGACGACTTTAATCCGTTCTCTTACCGGTGAGCGAGACGGCCATGCAAACATAGGGTTTATCGATTCTATTGGTGACTATCGGGCAGTGGTACAGGCCTTTGGGGGCTACAAGCACCGTAGGTTTATCGAACGTGTGTTTCTCTTCTTGCCCCGGTGCGCCGATGGACAATTCCACTTCGGCACCAAGGTCATCGAGGTGATACGGGTCTGAGCCGATGAAAAATACAGCCTCATCGTATTTGTGGACATGTGGCTTTGTCGACATTCCGGTGATGCCGGTCTTATAGGCGCAGGCGTAGATGATATTTAGCTCAAAGCCACCGAGGACATCCGCCCCGGTGGAAAATAATGCTCCTGCTGGTGTTTTGTGGAAAGGTATGGTAACCAGGTTTTTCGCGTATTTTTTTTCTGCCATTTTTGCTCCTCTCTTCTTTAAAGTATCTTTTTGAGGTCGTTTAATAATGAATTATGTGTCATTCTGACCCCGATGCAATCGGGGGAAGAATCCGTCTTTAAAGTGAACGGATTCTTCGTCGTCCCGACTTGGTCAGGACTCCTCAGAATGACATTAATAAAAACTCTTTTTACACTTTTACTCTTTTATCTTCTTTCTCAGGTCTGCCATCATTTTATTTACTCTTTTCCTGTGGGCAGGGCCCCCGGGACCCGGTGCCACGGTGCGACTGTACGGCATTTCCTTCAGGTTTTCCAGCATGGTGGGGATAAGCTGGAAGGGTACCGATATCAGGAATAGTCCCGGTGGGAAAATATTCAGCGCCTGCATTCCCAGTCCCAGACCGGTGATGAAATAATTCAACTCACCGCTCACGACGGGATAGACGTAAATCCATGAGCAGGCTACCACCGGTGTCGCTTTGCTTACGAAAGGCTGCCCCGTAGAGTAGTTAATTGACCGTAATAATGTCTGCGCCTGGGTTATATCGGCTGTGATAACCAGCACGTCCGGGTCGAAGGTGAGCTTGTCCACGGGCGCGAAGGAAACGTACTGCACCGAGCCCCTCGGCATCCTGGGGAGGTACTCGTACATGGCGCGGCAGGAATTCGCTCCCTTGAAGAGCCCCTCGTCGCCGCCGAAGAGTCCGCTGACGAGAATCGGCTCCGGGTCTTTCATGCCAAGTATCATCTGTTCCACACCCACGCAGACCCAGTCCTCGGGCCCCACGTAAAAAGCGTCATTCTCCTGGGCTTCTTTAAGCATCTCGCAGAAATTCAGTTCTTTTTCCAGTCTCTTGATGCCCTCCGGCCTGGTAAGTAAGAATTTGACGCCTACGGGCTTCCTTTCGAATTTGAACTTATCGAGCACGGAATAGTCGCGCGGTTTTGAGACCATAATGACCTCCCTGACTATTTTCTCCAGCAACTTGATGAATCAGTAATAAAGACTAACGGTCCCGTTTCGGCGGCGGCCCCATCGGCTCGATTTTACCGCTCAGCTTTATCGCCATCTGGAGGTGCGGTTTTTCGAAGCTTTTCCAGGTTATCCGACCATGTGCCACATGCCTGGGAAAGAACAGCGCCGTGGTGTTGGTGATTAAATGCCTCTCATCTTCTATGTAGCCCTCGATTTCCGCACCGAGATATTCGGGGTGTTGGGGGTCGGTGCCCAGGTTCACGATAATTTCATCATAGTCATGGGCTTCCATAGCTTGATGCATGGGATTGGGCTTTGGCTGTTCACGTATCCAGTTATACATGATATTGACATTGCATCCGGGAACAAGCTCCTCACTCATGAGCCATACCCCGGGCCCCCGGCGGCCCTTGGAGATAGTCACTATATATTTATCGTATTTTGATGCTGCCATAGAGTGATTCCTCCTCTTTCAATATATATCAAAGGATGTATATTTGACCGATTTTATCAGGACTCCTTTTTCAATTCTTCCACTATTTCCTTCACCTTCTTTTTATGGCCTTCCGCTCCCAGCGTGTAAGATTCCGGTACCCACTCCATCTCCTCCAGGCTTTTGAGTATCTGGGGGAGTTTGTCCCAGGGGATGGAAAGTAGTATCCGGCCCTCCGGGAACAGGCGTCTGGACCTCATGCCGAAGCCGAAACCCGTAACGGTCATATTCATTTCCCCGCTGAGGAGGGGATAGATATAAAGCCAGGCGCACCCCGCTGCCGCCGTCCCCCTGGCCGACCACATTTCTCCGGTGGTATAGCTCTTGGCTCTGATGAATATTTCCGCCTGGGTCACGCTGGCCAGGATAATCAGTAAATCAGGCTCGAAGGTTAATTTGTCCAGGGGTGCAAAAGCGACATATTTAACGGTGTTTTTCGCCAGCCTGGGAAGGTACTGGTAGATTCTGCGGTTGGCGCGGGGGTCTTTAAATACCCCCAGCTTCGGCCCCACCTGGCCGCTTTCGAATATAGGGTCTTCGGCTATCATGCCGAGGAGCAGTGGCCCTATGCACGTGAAATCATCCTTTGAAACGTAGAAGGCGTTTCCCTGCTGCGCCTCGACCAGCATTTCGCAAAAGTCAAGCAGCTTGTCCGGCTTCTTAAGTCCCCTGGGTCGGGTGGACAGGAACTTAACGCCTACGGGCTTTCTTTCGAAGTCGAATTTCTCCAGTGTGGAGAGTTCTCTGGGGATTGGGCTCATAGTTGCCTCCTTTATAGGGGTGAAAACGACATGCTACCCCCTATAATAGGATTGTTGCTGCGGATATTCAAGTTGATAATGTAGAGAATGATTAGTAATAATCTGATGTCATTCCAGCGAAAGCTGGAATCCAGTGGATAGGGGTGGAGCTGGGGAATAAATAGATTATAGCTGGTTTTAACCCAGGTATTCTTTCGCCAGTTCCGGGTCGTATGGTGCCCTTCTGCCGGGGCATTTCAACTGCGTGCAGAGCTGGCAGCTCAGAAAACCGGTATCGTTGGGAAAGAGTATCCCGGAGCGCGACTTGATGGGCTTCATGACGCCGCCTGCGGTTAAAGACACCCCGATTTTCTTCTCGGCGCCATCGAACAGGGCGAAAAGCGGCTTCTGCTGAGTAATCGGCCAGTCTGCAATCTCACCGGGGTTAAGGAGAGCCGCCCTGGGGATGCCGTGCTTTTCTTTAAGGTATTCCGCCAGGTAATCAACGGCCGAGACCAGTACCACCGTCTTGATAGTATCAAGGCAGAACTGCCTCATCATGTCCCTGGGCGGGATAGGCAGCTCATCCAGCTCTTTCCCTATGGTAGCGATGAATGGAATAACCGTATCCTGGTTGAGGAGATTTTTGCTGAGCACCCGACTGGTGAAGCGGATGCCATCGATATCCACCGTGGCATTATCGATAACGCGGGCGTTTGACAACTGATACACCGCTTTGGGACGGGCTACGGCGCGCGCTGTTTCCGCCAGCTCGCGTGCCATCTCCTCCAGCCGACGGCCGGTTTTGTTGAGTCGCAGGCGCTTGACGACCGATGCAATGTCCAGCTTAAAAGGTATTTCTACCTGATATACTCTTTTTTCTTCCGAATTTTCCAATGCAAATCTGTCCCGGGTGTAATTATTCTCTATTATGAGGATAAATTATCGTTTCTAACGTGTCAAGGGAAAGGAGAGTGAAATTTTCTAGTTGTACCAAAACGCTTTGTCAATGATAGGGTGTGAGAAGTCGTTTAGCAAAACGCTCATGGTGAGACTTCGGCGTGAGCTCGGTCGAACGCTTGTCGAACCATGAGGATGTAATTAACTCCGCCCTTCGACAGGCTCAGGGCGAGCGGGGAAATTCAAAATTTTTAGGGTTGCTAAACGAACTCTGGTTTGAGTAAATACTTTCCAGGCTTCTAATTGAAAATCGGCCTTATTTCCTCAGGTTGCATTCGACAATACAGTCCTTGCACTCTTCGGCACAGGGCTCGATGTGAATAGTCACGTTGGCGTTTCGTAGCGATGACTGGATATCCTGCTGGAGGTGGTGACAGAAATCGTGTGCTTCGCTGATATCGGCGTTTTTCCGCATGATAACATGGAGGTCGATAAAGCGTTGCGCCCCGGCCCTGCGGGTACGCAGCTTGTGATACCCCACTACCTTAGCGGGATGTTCTTCAATGCGGGATATGATAGCTTTTTCTTCGGATTCGGGCAGTTTGATGTCTATCAGTCCCCCGAAAGATTTTTTAATGATATCATAAGCCGCTTTAATAATAAGCAGGGCCACCAGAATGGCTATGATTGGGTCAAGAGTGTTAAGACCGGTAATTCGTACGACGATAAGGCCCAGTAAAACGCCGGTCATGGTCAGTACGTCTGTGGTCAGGTGACGAGCATCGGCTTCCAGCGCCACCGAATCCGTTTCCCGGGATACTTTTAACAGATATCTGGAGACAATGATGTTCGCCACTATTGATACGGCCATTATCCCGATGCCTACTTCAAGCAGCTCCAGGGTTTCCCCATTGATGAGCCTGCGTATCGCTTCCTCGATGATGATACCGGCGGCGACGAATATCAGAATTCCTTCAACAACTCCGCTGATGTTCTCCACCTTACCGTGGCCGAAGGGATGTTGTCTGTCAGCGGGCCTGTCGGCAATCCTGACGCTGATGAAAGCGATAATGGCGGCGGCCAGGTCCATCAGGCTATGAATAGCCTCGGCGATAAGGCTTATGCTCCCGGTGATAATCCCGGCCACTAACTTGAGGAGAATAAGCAAGGTGTTTGAGAGAATAGATGTAAAAGCCGCTTTAGATTTTCTGGTAAACTTCATGTTTCTATCTTTTTATCTAATCCCCTGAAAATAAAAAAATCCGTGAGACCTGCTGGTCCCACGGATTTAAACCGCTGCAATTATAGCCCAGCCCCACCCCGATAAATCGGGGTCGCCTGCTCCAGGATGCATACATTATACCACGAATAGTGATGTCATGTCAATTATGTTCCCGGTTTCCTGCAGTTATTAAAAACCGGCTGGTGCTTCAAACTAGATTCAATTGTTTAATAATATTATAATAGTTATGGAGTATCCTTAATTTAAGCACAAACCACTGGATGTAGTTCAGTATAACAAACAGGAACGCGTAATAATAGCTTAAATTTTAGAAGGTAGAATGAAGAAGTTTCTGCAAGAGGTATTCACATATTTCTGGATTCCTTTAATAATGGGGCTTGTTTCTTACATTTTTTTCCAGCTGCGCGATGTTTTGCTGGGAATAATAACTCTAGTTGCTTTAAGTGCAGTCTATACCATACTGCGACTCTATTTCATGCACAAGAAATGGTGGCTGCTTATCATCCTGCTGGTTGTCGTTCTCGGCTCAATAGGTTACTTTGTAGTCAGGGCACCGGCGATAAACCTTTCCATCAACGGTCAGAGAGCAACGGGCACAGGTGTCAGCTTTGCCCAAGGTTCGGTATCGGTGAGCCCTGCCCCTGAAACCAATGGCAAATATACTAAAAATACTATAGTCACCCTCACCGCCAGTCCAGCCTCAGGCTACGATTGGAAAAGCTGGTCAGACACCGATGGTAATACGTCCAATCCTACCATGGTAACGATGAGCGGGGATAAACAGGTTAAAGCGAATTTTGAGCCACGTTTCTCGCTTATCATCAATAATCAGCTGGTTATCGGCTCCTTCGTGAGCTTTACCGAAGGCTCGGTGTCAATCAACCCCGCTCCCGCCGGCGACGGTAAATATACGAGCGGTACCGAAGTTATCCTCACCGCCCGTTCGGATTCAGGCTACGACTGGAAGGGCTGGTCAGGTACCGGCAGCGACATGTCTAATCCGACCATGGTCACCATGAGTGGTAGCAACAAGAACGTAACGGTTACCTTCGAGCCACGCTTCTCCCTCATGGTCAGCGACCAGCTGGTTATCGGCCCGACTGTAAGCTTTACGGAAGGCTCGGTGTCAGTGAGCCCTGCTCCCGGAGATGACAGTAAATATGCGTACGGCACCAGAGTCACGCTTACCGCCACTCCGACCCCGGGTTACGGCTGGAAAAACTGGACCGGTACCGGCAAAGATACATCCAATCCTGCCACGATAACAATAAGCAGTGATAAACATGTAGCGGTGACCTTTGAATTGCGTTTCTTATTGACTATCAACAATCAGGCGATAGTAGGTTCAAGCAAGGACTTCACGGGAGGTTCGGTGTCTGTGAATCCCGCTCCTGGGACCGACGGCAGGTATACCAGGGATACCATCACCATGCTCACTGCCAGCCCGGCTTCGGGCTATCGTTTCGACCGCTGGAGCGGCGATGTCTCGGATAAAGTTACCTCCGTGTCCATCACGATGAATGCCAACAAGAGCATCAATGCCAATTTCATCAAGGTCTATAACCTGACCACGGCCACGAATCCGACAGGAGGCGGCTCTGTTTCTCCCGGCAGCGGCGCTTACGATGAGGGTGCCAGCGTTGTCCTGACGGCTACACCGGCTTCGGGCTACCGCTTCGGCCAGTGGAGCGGCGATGTCTCGGATAGAGTTACCCCGGTTACCGTCGCTATAAATACCGATAAGAGCGTCACCGCCAATTTCATTAAGGTTTATACCCTGACGACCTCGGTGAGTCCCGCAGAAGGCGGCTCTGTTTCTCCCGGCAGCGGCACCTACGATGAGGGCACCAGCGTTATCCTTAACGCCATCCCGGCTACAGGCTATGTTTTCGACCACTGGAGTGGCGATGTTTCCGACAATATCACACCTGCTAACATCATCATGAACTCCGGCAAGAGCGTCACCGCCGTTTTTGTCAGTACTTCACCCTGACCGGTGGCTTACCCCATAATAGTTACCGCTTGTAAAGTTAGCCGGGGGAAAATAGGCAGAACTTTTTAGGTGAGTTTTCGACCTTATTTTATGATTGTTTCCTGAACGCTTCTTGGCTCTAGCGACCTATCTGAATAGAGTAATATTAACATGTTATACTATTAGCGATTAGGCTAGTTTATTACCAGGTTCGGCGATTTATGATAATTCGTTTGAGGTGTTCTTTACGGTGAGACGGTTTGCTCGAATTCTGGTTTACACGATATCAATGTATATGGTAACACACCTCATAGTATTATTTTACCTGTTTCCGGTTGGTACTGTTCGCATCATTATTAACCCTGAAAACGGCTATCATATTAAAAAAAGTATTACCGAATTATTATTTACAATTATCGGTAAACGGCTTAAAGTACTTGGGTTGGAGAATATCGATCCGGGGAAGAATTACCTTATTGTTGCCAACTATCCTGGGTCCTACGCTGGTTTTGCTTTAATGAATGTGTTCCCTGAAGCTTCAATATTGGTGCATTCATTTCTTTTGCGAGTGCCCGTAGTAGGATTCCTTTTGAAATCTACCGGGGCAACATTTGTTCAGCAGAAAAGATTCGGAAGGACCAAACGAGCGATAGACGAGACGCTGAAACAGATGGAAAATAAAAGCGTCATAATCCTTCCGGAAGGAGGACGTTCTCCAGATGGATCGATTCGTACGTTTAGGCGCGGGTTTATCTATATTTTAAGACACAGCTCAATGGCTTTATTACCGGTCACGCTGAGAGGTTTCTATAGTTTAAAGCCGATGAAGCGGCCATATCTGGACCCTGACTCAGATTTAGAAGTCGTAGTACATAAACCCGTCAGCCGTTCTGTCATAGATAGTCTGAACAATGAAGTGCTGCTTCAGTTGACCAAAGACACAATCGAGGAAGCTTACAAACCTTAGTTGGGAAATAGAAACCTATGTGTTAATTCAAGGGTTTAGGTTCTACCCATTGGAAACTAGGTCGTTCTATTTGAAGTTAACTGGAGCCGGGGTATCAATAGGTAGTACTTTCGCAATGGTATTTTCACTTCACATCTAATAGAATAGGAATGAGCAAGGAGACTGCTGAATAGCCGTGGCCAATTGGAAAGAAAAACTTAACGGTGATCCTATACCCTGGTTGCTGGAACCCGACGAGTACCAGCCAGCCATCCGCTATTATACTTTGCGTGATATCCTCTGCCGGGACGAGAACGATAAAGAAGTCAAAGCTGCCAAAGCGGCTATCATGACAAGCGGACCGGTGCCGGTGATCCTGGCGGCGCAGCATCCGGAGGGATATTGGGGGAAGCGACCCAGGTACACCGGGACGCTGCCGGCTCTTGTTTACATGGCGCAGTTTGGTGCGGACGGGGCTGACCCGCGCATTCGCGCCGGCTGCGAGATTCTGCTCTCCCGGTATATCGCCAGCAATGGTGCCCCCCTGGGTGGTCTGTCGTTGAAAGGCACGCCTTCCGGTTACAACTATTGCATAGCGAGTATAATGGGGGCGGCTTTGATAGACTTCGGCTGGCTTAACGACCAACGCTTGCAGACAGCAATGGAATGGTTGGCGCAGAATATTACCGGAGAAGGAGCGGCTGATTCTTCGAACAGCGACGCAAACAGACGTCAGGATAAATCCGGGAAAGCTCCTCCGTTCGTCTGTTCCAGCCGCAATGCTAATCTGCCATGCGCCTGGGGAGCAATCAACGCGATGATCGCCTTGATAAAAGTACCACCGGCGCAGCGGACCAAGAATATGCAGGAGGCCATCAAACTGGGTGTGGACTTTCTCTTGAGCCACGACCCGGCAGTCGCCGATTACCCCTTTGGCAGAGGGAATAAGCCTAGCTCCAACTGGTTCAAGTTCGATTACCCCCTCCACGGAGCCGATGTACTTCAGAACCTGGAGGTCCTGGCAGCGCTGGGGCAAGCCGAGAATTCTAAGTTGGCCAACGCGTTAAATCTGGTCATTAGTAAGCAAAACCAACAAGGACGCTGGCTGCTGGAACGTACCTACAAGGAGTTGGCGGACACACAAGAAAAGAAAGTCTTTTATTGGTACCAGAACTCCCTGAGACTTTATATAACCTACAAGGAGTTGGCGGACATACAAGAAAAGAAAGGGCAACCCAGCAAGTGGGTCACCCTGAGAGCTTTGCGTGTTCTGAAAGCGGCTTATCCAGAAGAACAAATTTAAATATACGGAAGCTAACTGGAGCCGGGGGGATTCGAACCCCCTACCTCCGCGATGCGAACGCGGCGTTCTCCCGAGTGAACTACGGCCCCGTGGCAACAAGACTATTATAGCATACCCGGGCTAGCGTTCGACGCGTTTTATCTGGTAGCGCAGCTTGCCGGCCGGTGCCGTTATCTCGACTATATCGCCATCACGCTTTCCGAGGAGCGCCTTTCCCAGCGGCGAGGCTATGGAGATTTTACCCCTGGCAGCGTCTACCTCCCGCGGGTCGACTATCATATAGCGGAGTTCCTCGCCTGAAGCCAGGTCATGGAGGACGATATTATCACCCACGCTCGATTTGAGGGCGGGCTCTTTCTTCTCCTCGAGGATGGTCGCTGCTTTCAGCGTTTTCTCTAGCTCTTTAATCCTGCCTTCCACGTGCCCGCGTTCTTCTCTGGCAGCGTCCAGCGGCGCATTTTCCCGGAAATCTTTATCGGCAGCGGCGCGTTGTATTTCCACAACGAGTCCCCGACTCCTTTTCTTGAGGTTGTCCAGCTCCGTGACAAGTTCATCATATTTCTGCTGTGTCAGAGAAACGGCCTCCGGCAAATTACGACCGGTGGCAATAGACGTACCGGTCTTGGACTTCCTGGTTTTCAGGTGGGTAGCCAGATTGGTCTGGCTCCACCCGGCCTTCTTGGCGTAGGCGAGAAAAGCGCGTAAAATTTCAAACTTTCTGATATAGTCGGTATCCGACACATTTAGTTGCTCAGCGTAGCCGGCGATTGCGGGGCCGGCCAACCTGGAGAATGAACTCTCCCAACCATACCAGCGAGCGAATCTATATACCTCCGGCTGGCTGGCGTCTCTGTCTTTTGAGGATAGTTTCGCCAGGTATAGCGTGGCAGCCTCGCCCAGGCTGGGAACATGTCCGTTACTGCTTACCATTTATCGCTCCCTGCAAATTTGCTGTTTTGTTCTAAACATTATCGGCATTACCGGTCAATTCCGCCGGACCTGAAAGGCAATTTTATCACTTCCAAGGTTTTCGCTACCATCTGGTATTTTAACAGCCTTATTATTGTGCGGCCGTGCCAGTCGAAGGAAAGGTCTTCCGCCTTGAGCAGGGCTTCGTCGATGCCGCCGGCTTTAATTATCTCGAAGATACGGTCGATTTGCCGGTCGCTCAACCGCTCGAATAGTTTGCGGGCCCAGTAACCTGTTCTGAGTTCCCGCCCCAGTTTCCGGCGCCACCCCCGTTCGTAACGCGCCAGTCTCCCGGAAGAAAGGTCGTCATCGGCCAGTGCTTGGTGCAGGGTGTCCGCCGCTATTTCGGCGCTCAGTAAGCCGTAGTAGATTCCACCGCCGGAAGTCGGCTTTACCTGCCCGGCGGCATCGCCGACCGCTATCATCCGTTCGCCATAGGTTCGGGTCGGCGGCTTCAGGGGGATGCCCCCGTAGCTCAGTTTCGCTTCGGCTGAGGTTATTTTACCCCGCTTGGCCAGGTGAGCCAGCCACTTTTTCAGGTAGAGCCCGGCGTCTTTTCGTGCCAGTAACCCGACTCTGGCCATTGATGGCGCTATCGGCACGAGCCAGGCGAAGAAACCGGGTGCCATATCGCCGAAATAGACCTCCACTTCGTCAATTCCGGGGGTTTCTACTTCAGCCTGGGCGCCTGTGGTGAAGTCCTTAAATGTGCCCAGTCCCAGCCGCTCATTCAGTCCGGGGGAAAAGCCGCTGGCGATAACAACAGCTTTCGCCGGGATTTTAGACTCTTTACCCCGGCAGGATACCGTGGCGCTGGCAAGGTCGCTTTCGGTGATGATGTCAGTCACACGACTGTTAAAATTATATTCCGTTCCGGCGTGCTGTGCCCGCTCCGCCATGAATATGTCGAAAGCCGACCGGTCCAGCACGCATGCCTGGGGTTCTTTACGATATAAATGGAGGCCGTTTCCCGAGGGGGAAAAAAGTGCAGCGCTGTTTACTTTCCTGAGAATTACTTTATCATCGATTGAAAAGGTGTTGACGCATTCCTGACCGATGATGCCCGTGCAGCAGACCTTCTCGCCCACCCGCGACTTCTTCTCCAGCACCAGTACTTGGTGGCCTTTTTCCGCCAGACGACGGGCTACGTGGCTTCCCGCCGGTCCACCGCCGACAATTATCACATCGTGCATTCATTCTCCGTCCGGAGTCTCGGATTTGCGGGTTCTGAATCTCTTGAACAGGTAAATCCCCACAGGAATAACCGTCATAACGATAATGGTCAGCAAAGCATTAGTCCCGTTAATCCTCATGCCCAGAACTGACCAAAATCCTTGCCATAATACTACTCTGTCTATTAAGCAACTGCAAGCACGGCCAGCATAATGTTAGGAAGCCCTGAAAAGAGTTATAATTATTACAGGGACGGATGTGAATAGGAAGAGTATGAAAGGGACTCCTCCTCGAGAGAATTTACCGCAAAAAGATAATTCATCCATAGGAATCACTATGTGGCTCCTGCAGGCTAAAGCGAAGACGGGCGCACGCAATCCCCATTTCTGGATAATCACAGGCATTTTTATCGTCTTTTCGTATGTTTACTACGGTGTTTTGACCTCTTTCCAGGATATTTATGTTATTATTTTCTTTTACCCGCTGATATATGCTGCTATCGTCTACCGTCTGCGGGGGGTAATCGTCAGTGGACTCGTTTTTCTTGGTATCCTGTTGCCGCAGGCCCTCCTTTTTGCTCATGACCCGATTTCATTGATGCGGACGCTGATTTTCGCTATCTTTGCCTACCTTGTTGCCAGCCTGGGGGCGACCCTGCTGAACTATCTGGAACATCAGCTGGAAACTCATAAAGAAATCCTGTCCTTGAATGATGAGTTGAACGACTCTATCGAACGGTTACAGAAAACCCAGCAGCAGCTTATACAGGCGGCGAAACTCACCTCGATAGGGCAGCTAGCGGCGGCCGTAGCCCATGAGCTTAATAATCCTCTGGCTGGTGTCATGGTCTATACCAGGCTGATGAAAGACAAGCTGGCCAGGGATAAATTGGATAAGGAACAATTGCAGAATAATCTGGTGAAAATAGAGTCGGCAATCGAGTATTGCGGCGGGATAATACGCGGCCTCCTCGATTTTGCCCATCAATCCGAGCCGTTGCTGCGCCCGGTAACGATAGGCCGGGCTATCGATAAGGCTATGTCGCTGGTAGGGCACCAGGCCAAGGTGAAGATGATAGAGGTAGCCAGGGAAGAATCGCCGTCGCTGCCGCTGGTGGTGGCTGATTTCAATCAGCTCGTGCAGGTCTTTATCAACCTGGTGATAAACGCAATTCAGGCCATGAATGAAGGCTGCAAGCTGACGCTCCGCACATCACAGGACGGTGATTGGGTCAGAGTGAGTGTTCATGATACCGGCTGCGGCATTCCTCAGGAGAACCTGGACAAGCTCTTTACGCCCTTTTTCACCACCAAGGATGAAGTAAAAGGAGTCGGCCTGGGACTGGCGGTCTCCTACGGTATTGTTGAGCGGAATGGCGGCAGGATTGAAGTAAAGAGCGAGGTGGGCAAGGGAAGCACCTTTACGGTCGTTCTGCCGGCCTATAAAGGGGAGACACCGCCAAATCAATCAAAGAATTAAAATTTCTAATTATTAACCGGACAGGGCAACCTGACAATAAATTCCGCTACTGTATATCGTCAAGTTCAATATATCCCTGCTTTAGTCCTTTGATGATGGCATCGGTGCGGCTGCTGCAGCCCAGTTTGTTGAAAATGTTCGTCATATGGGCTTTCACGGTACGGAGGCTGATAAAAAGCTTTTCGGACATTTCCTTATTGCTCAGTCCCCGGGACGCCCATTTTAGAATTTCCATCTCCCTCGCTGTGAGTTGCCCACTGGTCTCACGCTCATCCTGGGTTTTTGATAAACTGGCCAGACGCTGCACGAGCTTGCGGGTCACTTCGGGGTCAAGCACCGATTCACCCGAGCGTACCTCCCGTATGGCTTTCACCACGTCATTACCGGGAGAGTTTTTCAGTAAGTAGCCGCAGGCACCGGCTTCGAGCAGGCCGATAATATAGCGGATGTCAGCGTAGGCCGTAAGTATCAATATAGCCGTCGCCGGGCTTACCTGCTTTATTTGTTTGGTCGCTTCGACGCCGTTAAGCTTGGGCATGACGATATCCATGATAACGATATCCGGTTTGAGTTCACTGGCCAGCCTGACGGCCTCTTCGCCATCAGCTGCCTCCCCCACCAGCTGAAAGTCCTTTTCTTGTTCGAGGAGATTACGCATGCCCTCCCTCAGCATGGCGTGGTCATCGGCAATTAAAATCCTGGTTTTCATTAAGCTCCTATTGGGCATGATTTAAGATAATGCGTCCTATTACATTCTAAAACGTTCAGCGAAAAATCTCAATTATTGAGATTGTTTTGCCATTATTCGGTGTCAATGGGTATATAATCCCCTTGAATCGATATTTAAGGGGGAAGATATGTCTAGAAATATTCCAAAGAAAACAATTGGCATCTTGGCATTACTCATTATTTGGCTCATCAGGGGTATATGGGAGGGTTGGATATTCGGTAAAATTACCTCAATATTGGAGGATTGGGGTGTCCCTATGAATGTTATTAATTTCATAAGGGATAATCAGGGCTACATCGTACCGTCAATAGCTATTGTGGGTATCGTAATTATCATAGCATGGTCATTTATTGATATACAGCGAAAAGAATCTGGGTTATATAGTATTTTTCCACTATTGAGAAAAATGGAAAAACGTTTATGGGAATTAGCTAATGACTATCGGCACGTTTAAAATGACCTACATGTACCTCTTTGTGTTCACCTCATTAACCATACTGTTCTTCCTGCTGGCGGCTCACTTCTTTGGTGCCCTGTCCGCCATGGTGCCCGGGATTGAAGGCATTTTCTGCGGTGCGGCAGCCGTATACGGCTCCGCCGCCGTCATCGTTAACGCCAAGTACGGACGTGAGATATTGCCACTCGGTATAATATCGAAATAGAGTCTCTTCGGGGAGAAGCGGTCTCGGCCCTTGCGTTAAAGTCTTGAGCCAGAATATTGATAAGGTTCTCCTTCTGGCAAAGCAAAATGTGATTTATATCAGGGGGTGGCCGCTTTCTTCATTTCCGGAATCAGCGGTCTTACTGGTGGTATTACGCTTTTTATCTAACGCAACGGAGAAAAACAGGCTATTGAAGCTGATATAGAATGCTTCTACTAGCCGTTTTTTATAGATGTCAGAGTATATTTATACCCTGATGCAGGCTACCTGGTGTCCTTCGCCGATATCTCTCAGGGGCGGTATGGCCTGGCTGCAATCGGGGATAGCCATAAAGCAGCGTGGGTGGAAGCTGCAGCCTGGGGGTGGGTTCAGGGGGCTGGGTACTTCGCCCTTCAGGATGATGCGTTCCCGGGTTTCTTCGACAAAGGGGTCGGCGATAGGAATGGCGGAGAGCAGGGCTCTGGTGTAAGGATGCAGGGGGTTGTCGTAGAGCACTCTTGACTTGCAGATTTCCACGATGCGTCCCAGGTACATCACTGCCACGCGGTCGCTGATGTGGCGCACTACGGAGAGGTCATGGGCGATGAAGAGGTAACTCAACTCCTTGATACCTTCCTGCAGTTCTTCCAGCAGGTTGATAATCTGGGCCTGGATGGAGACGTCCAGAGCGGAGATAGGCTCGTCGCAGACGATGAGGTTGGGGTCGCAGGCCAGGGCGCGGGCCACGCCGATGCGTTGTCTCTGGCCGCCGGAGAACTCATGGGGGAAACGGTCGGTCATGGAAGGGTCGAGGCCGACGATGCGGAAGAGTTGCTCCACCCTGTCATTGTATTCTCCCCTGGAGGTGGACAGGTGGTGTATTTTAAGAGGTTCGCCGACGATACTGCCGGCGCTCTGGCGGGGGTCCAGGGAGGAGTATGGGTCCTGGAAGATGAGGGCCATTTTTCGGCGGATTTCTCTCAATTTATTTTCCGGGAGCGAGGTAATATTCTCGTCTTGGAAGAGGATATTGCCTCCGGTGGGGCGGTAGAGGCCGAGGACGCAGCGGCCGATGGTGGTCTTACCGCAACCACTCTCTCCCACGAGGCCAAGGGTTTCATCCTTCATCAGTTTGAAGGAGACGCCGTCGACGGCTTTGACATCGGCGACCTTGCGGCGCAAGAGGCCGCGGGTAACGGGGAAGTACATTTTGAGGTCTTTGACATCTAAGATGGCATCATTACGTTTCTGGTTCACTTGTTTTTCTCCTTGGTGTCAGCGTAGCACCTTATAAAGTGGTTGCCATTAACAGAAGTAAGCCCCGGCCATGGTTCTTTGAAACATTTATCAATTTTGTAGTGACATCTGGGTAGGAAGGCGCAGGTGGATGGCATATTGATGAGGTTGGGAGGCAGACCCTCGATAGGGACAAGCTTTCTGCCCTCCTCCTCGTCGAGCCTGGGGATGCACTTGAGGAGGCCGATGGTATAGGGATGGCGCGGATTGCCGAAGATGTCCTTGGTAGTGCCCGATTCGACAATACGCCCGGCATACATGATATATATTCTCTGGGCATAGCGGGCGACGACGCCCAGGTTATGGGTCACGATAACCAGGGAGGCGCGGAAATGCTGGACCATGTCCTTCATCAGCTCCAGCAGCTGCGCCTGGGTGGTAACGTCCAGGGCCGTGGTGGGCTCATCGGCAATGAGTATTCTGGGATTACAAGAAAGCGCCATGGCGATCATCACCCTCTGGCGCATGCCACCGCTGAAGTGATGGGGATAATCATCGATACGACTGGCCGCACCCGGAATACCGACCATGCTCATCAGCTCGATGGCTCTCTTCCGGGAAGTATCATCACTCATTTTCATGTGCAGTACCAGCATCTCGGTAAGCTGCTGGCCGATGGTCAAAACCGGGTTGAGAGATGTCATAGGTTCCTGAAAAATCATGGCTATCTTGGCGCCGCGTACGGCACGCATCCGGGGTCCGTTGGCCTCGAATTTGAGCAGGTTTTGCCCTTCGAAGATGACCTCGCCGCCGGCGATTTCGCCGGGGGCGCTGATGAGCTGCATCGTGGAGAGCTGGCTGACGGACTTACCGCAGCCGCTCTCACCCACAAGGCCAACGATTTCCAGTTCGTCAATATAATAGGATATGCCATCGACGGCCCTGACCACGCCGCTTTCTGTCTTGAATTGGGTTACCAGGTTGTTGACTCTCAATAGTTCTGTCATAATTATTTCCTTAATTTTTTTTATATTATAATATACTTTTAAATAATAATATACCTCAAAATTTTTTTATATTATAATATACCTCTAAGTCTCGGGTCTAGGGCATCCCTCAACCCATCCCCCACCATGTTGAAGGCAAAAACGACCAGCATGATAGCGATGCCGGGGGCAAAGGAAAGTATCGGATTTGACAGCAGGTAAATGTAGCCGTCATTCACCATGGCGCCCCAGGCTGCCCCCGGCGGTTTGATGCCGATGCCCAGGAAGCTGAGCCCGGCCTCGGCCATGATAATACCCCCTAGCTGCAGCGTTACCAGTACTATTATAGGCGGCAGGGCATTCGGCAGGATATGGTTCATCATGATGCGCCGGTTGCTGGAGCCCATTGACCGCCCGGCCATAACATAGTCATTTTCCTTGAGGCTCAGGGCCAGTCCGTTCATTACCCTGGCATTCCCGGGTACTGAAGCGATACTCAAAGCGATGATGACGTTTTGGATGCCGCCGCCCAGTACCGCCGACAGGAGAAGGGCCAGTATCAGCATCGGGAAGGACATGAGCGCGTCCATTACCCTCATGATAACCGCACTGGCAACACCGCGGAAGAAACCGGCAATCATTCCCAGGGTAGTACCGATAACCGCGGCAACTCCCACCGTGATAAAACCGACTTCCAAGGCTGTCCGGCTGCCAAAGATAAGGCGGCTTAATGTGTCTCTACCCTGGATGTCCGTACCCAGCCAGTAGGTCTTGTTCGGTTTAAGCATCGAATCCGCCAGATTGCCACGAAAAGGGTCGTGGGGAGCTAAATAATTGGCGAATATGGCACTAAACACCAGCAGAGCAAAGACCACCAGGCCGAAGATAACTATCCTGCGTTGCAGGAATACCCTCCAGAAACGCCCCCATTCGCTGACGCGCGGCGGGGCCTCTTGGAATTCTTTGGAATCCGTGGTCTTTTTAGCCATGACTTAATTTCTCCTAGCCGTACCGTATCCTGGGGTCAATCCAGACATAGGATATTTCGACGAATAAATTAGTTAAAATGATTATCAGGGAAATTACCAGGGTGCCGGATTGTATTACCACGTAGTCCTGGGCGAAGAGGCTGGTAACCAGCAGCCTGCCGATACCGGGAATGGCAAAGATAGTCTCAACAATCACCGAGCCGGCAAAAACCATGCCAACTCCTATGCCCAGCACGGTAACCACCGGGATAAGGCCGTTCTTCAGGGCGTGTTTCAAGATGACGGTGCGTTCTCTCAGGCCCTTGGACCAGGCGGTACGGATGTAGTCCTGCCGGGTAACCTCGAGCATGCTTGACCGCGTCAGGCGCGCCGTAGTCGATAGACCCGTGATGGCCATGCAGAAGACCGGCATGATTAACTGTCTTGAGCCATACCAGAAATCATCAAAGGGAGAGGTATAGCCGTAAATGGGGAGCCAGTGAAGCTGGAGGCCGAAAAGGTATATTAACATCACCGACAGCCAGAAAATCGGGATACATACGCCGATATTTGCCAGAAAGGTTGAAACGGCATCTATCCATGTGCCGCGCCTGATGGCGGCGGCCAGTCCCATCAGGACGCCGATAACAATATTGAGGATGAGGGCCAGCACACCCAGGTGCAGGGTTATGGGAAAGCGGTCTTTCATGAGTGTGCCTACATTCTCATGGTAGTATATCGAAGTGCCCAGGTTGCCGTGGAGCAGTCCCCACGCCCAGTTACCATATTGTACCATGAGTGGCTTGTCCAGCCCGTACTCGATGCGGAGGGATTCTATTTGCTCGTGTGGAATCGCGCCCGAAGTGGCTTGCTGCCCCAGGAATATTATCAGAGGGTCGCCGGGCAGGAGGCGCATGGCAAAGAAAACAATTAACGTGACGATGACGACGATAACCAGTGCCATGAGTAGTCGACGCATGATATACGCGGTCATCTCAAATTCCAGTCCTTACTCTGGTATCCATCCACGTTCAAGACAGAGAAAAAAGCCACTATCTCAGACTGTGACGATGTCATCCCTGAGACATGCAGCCTATCAGCTTATAGAAAATTTCCAGTTTATGCATGATGCTGGGTGGTTCGCCACCGTCTTATCGATATATATCAATGGGCGAACCACCCAGATAATTATACAATTATACCATCCCGCTTAGTGCTTGTCCATCCAGATCTCGTACTGATCCCAGCGCGTGAACCCCTGTGTGTACTGTGTGCTGTGCACGTAGGGCTGCTGCATAGTGTATACCGGGAACGCATAAACCGGGATAATCTTGGCATTATCCGTTAGAGCACGCATTAGCTTCCCGCACCAGACCGCCTGGTCTTTGGGGTCAATTGCTAACTGCGCCTCGGCATCCATCGCCGCCTGTTCCGGTGTGTGCCCTAAGTATGAAACATCCGAGAATGGTGCGGTGCCGAACCAGCGCATGTATGTCTGCAGGTAGCTCGAATCCATGCCGCCCGCCATCGCCCAGAGCATGTCCTGGTCTGGCCCTGGCGTTGAAAAGAAGTAAGCTTGACCGTATCTGCCGGGGTCGGCGATATCCAGGTTAACCTGGAAGCCGGCGGCATCGAGTAACCCTTTGACAGCCACGCCGATACTCTGGCTCTGCGAGTCATTCCCGATCATCAGATTGACTTTGAGGCCGTTGGGATAGCCGGCGTCGGCCAGCAGCTGCTTGGCCTTGGCTGGATTATACGGCCTGGGGTCGTAGCTGGCGTCATAGCCCCACTCACCCGACATCGGCAGACTTTTCAGTGGCTCAAATATGCCGAACCCGATAGCTTTGGCTATCGCGGCTTTATCGATGGCATACTCCACCGCTTCGCGCACTCTCTTATCGGCCATTTTCGAGTTAGGGTTGACGGTGTTGGGCCAGATACCAAACGGTAAGCGCGGCCAGGCCTGCTGGCGTTTATAGCCCATCTTCTCCAGGTCGGCCACCATGCTGGCCGGGGCACCCCACATATCGGCCTCTCCCGCCTGGAAGGCGGCGCGTGCCGTTACGGCGTCGGGGATGTATTTAACCTGGATGCCGTCAAGGTAAGGACGGCCGGGCTGCCAGTAGTTCGGGTTCTTCACCCAGATCATTTGGACATCACGCTTGTACTCCTTCAGTATGAAGGGGCCGGTGCCGACGACATTGACGCGCTGCCATTCTATGCCTTTCTTGACGTCGCCGCCCGAGGCTTTGTCAAAGGCCGCTTTGGAGGTAACGACCGGCCAGTAACCCCAGTCGGGCACAAGCCGGTTGCTCCACTTGTTCAGGTTCATCACGAGCGTATATTTGTCGACGACCTGCATATCTTTCAGGAAGCCCTGGTTCGGCAGGGCTTTGGCGTCAATAATCATCTGGAAGTTCCACATTACGACATCGGCCGTCATTTCGGTGCCGTCATGGAACATGATGCCCTTTCTCAGGTGCCAGGTTATTTTCAGGTTCTTATAATCATCGTCCACGCTCTCGCACAGGAACGGCTCTACCCCGGAACCGCTCATTCTTTGGTCGGTGGCCTGCACCAGGCCTTCTGCCGCGGGGAAAACGCCGGAGTGGTCACCCGGTCCCATTGCGGCAACATAGCTCAGCACCTGGGGTCCAGCGCCGGCGATAATTCTCAGAACGCCGCCGTATACTGGCGTGCCGGGCTGGAATGTCGTTGATGGATACTTTCCTGCCGGTACTGTCGGTGCCGGTGCTGGTGCTGCCGGTGCTGGGGCTGCCGGTGCCGGTGCTGCCGGTGCTGGTGCTGCCGGTGCTGGTGCTGCCGGTGCCGGTGCTGCCGGTGCTGGTGCCGGTTTCACTTCCTCCTTGGCACAGCCGACCAGGAGCAGCCCGGCAATAACAATGACTGCTATGGTAAGAAATATTAGCTTCCTCATTTATATTTTTCCTCCTCAGTTCAGATAATATTACCTTTACATTCTCAATATTTTCACGGATTACGGGTGCATCACCCGACTTTCCGGTAACATAGATTATTGTTTGTCTCTGCACTGTCTGATATCGATTGTAGAAATATATAAAGAAAAAATATCTAATATATATTCTGCTCATTATATATACGTATTTTTTAAAATGTCAAGATTTTTAACATTTAGGGTGTTTAATAGTACCAAAAACAAGCATCCCACTGTCATTGCGAGCGTAGCGAAGCAATCTCTATAATGCGTCTTTGAGATTGCCACGTCCTTCAGCGGAAGGACTCGCAATGACAGAGGAGTTATTAAGCAATTTCATTATTATACAATACACGCCAGTAACTTGCTATACCGAGTTTGCTGGTTGTATGATAGGTAACTGGAAGCTATATAAAATTTGATATGGGTAGTGAATTAGTTCCTCTAGGGCTTACTTACCTCGCCGATAATATTATCACCAGGCAAAATATACTGGGCGTTACCAGGGAGCAGGGTGCCCGGTGGGCGCGGAACCTGAAACTTCCCAGGCAAGCTGAGACGATTTTCTTTGCCGGTTGCGGCTACCAGTTTTCCGCTCAGCTTGAAGTATTGATGTCTCTGGTGAGGGGGATAGATAAGAGTGTCATCGGCTCCGAACTGCCGATGCGTTTCGCCAGGTTTCAGAAGAAACTGGGGCTTAATCTGCCCGGGATATACAGTAATATCCTCTCCCGCGGCGGTGAGACCGAGGTCAAACCTCTGGAGGCAGCTGTAAAAGTGCTGCGCAATCTGGGGATTCAGCCGGGCTACTTGGCTGAGGATGAACCCTGCTGCGGCGCGCCGCTTCATCACGCCGGACTGCAAACTAAGTTCGCCGAAAATGCCCGTCAGGCTTACCGGACGCTGAAATCTTCGGGAGTGAAACGGGTCATCGGCATCGTCCCTTACTGCACGCATGCTTTATTGAAGCTTTTCCCGCTCTACGTCGATGGCTATGACCTGGAGGTAAGGCATTTCCTGGAGATTGTCGCCGAGAAAATCTCGTCATTTAAGCTCCGGTTTCCCCGAAAGGTCAGGGTAACCTATCATGACCCGTGCCAGCTAGTGCGCTTTATGAGCCTGATAGAGGAACCGCGCCGGATACTTAGGGCCATTGAGGGCATCGAGCTGGTGGAAACGGACTGGACGAAAGGCGAGTGGGCGACCTGCTGCGGCGGTGGGGGAGGATTTGAGACCGTTTTCCCCGAATTAAGCCAGGTGCTGGCGGTAAACAGAGTTAGCGAGTTGCTGGAGACCAGACCGGACATTATTGTGACCCACTGCCCCGGCTGCATTATGCAACTGAAAGACGGACTGCGCCAGTTGAAGGTGGATGGCGTCGAGGTGCTTGATTTATCCCAGGTCGTCGCCACGGCTATGGAATCATGAAAAAGTCGTCGGACTTCAAGAGCTATAAAAAAGAGATAATGGGGGCGGCCCATGATGACCGTCTCCGGCTGGCCCTTTCCCGGGCGGTGAAAAGCTTTCGTTCCAATGTGAAAAACGCCCTGGAGAAGTTCCCTCATACGGTCGCTCTGGCCGATGAAGTCCTGAAGATTAAGGAAAAAGCCATCCCCGAAATGGAGAAGCTCACCCGCCAGGCAATTGCATCTATCGAAGAGAACCATGGGAAAGGGTATGTCGCCGGGACAGCCGAAGAGGCTCTGGACATTATCTCCGGCCTGGTCGGGACGAAAAAACTTATCGTAAAAGGGAAGTCGATGACCGGTGAGGAAATCGGCCTCCGCGAGCATCTGGAAGAAAAGGGTAACGAAGTCTATGAGACCGACCTGGGTGAGTTCATCATTCAGAAAATGGGGTCGCGGCCGATGCATATTCTCTCCCCCTCCATTCATGTGCCCCGCGAGGATGTCGCCCGGCTTTTCTCCAAAATTATGGGACAGGAGATAGCGCCCGACTCGGATATTGCCGATATGGTTGCTGCGGCCAGGGAATATCTCAGGGATAAGTTTTTCCGGGCGGATATCGGTATCAGCGGGGCTAATGTCGTCGCCGCCGAGACCGGTACCCTCTTCATTATCGAAAATGAGGGGAATATACGCCTCTCCACCGGCGCGCCGCCGGTTCACATCGCCCTGGTCGGCATGGAAAAACTGGTACCCACTCTCAGCGATGCCTATAAAGTAAGCGAGGTAACCTGGCGCTATGCCAACTATACGGTTCCCGCCTATGTAAGTCTGGTATCCGGTCCGAGTAAGACCGGCGATATCGAGAAGGTGACCACCTACGGTGCCCATGGCCCCAGGGAATTTCATGTTATCTTTCTGGACGGTGGCAGAACGCGATTGGCTAAATACCCCAAGCTCCGGCAGACGCTCTATTGCCTGCGGTGCGGTGCCTGCCTCTATGAGTGTCCGGTGTTCGCCGTGACCGCCGGACATTTTGGCGATAAATACTTTACGGGCATCGGCGCCGTCTGGGCGGCGATTGTCAACAAAGATCTGGAGAAGGCGGCTTCATTAGCGTATACCTGTCTGACCTGCGGACGGTGCCGGCAGAGATGCCCCGTAAAAATCGATGTCCCTGAGATGATTATCGAGTTGAGGAAGCTGCTGGCAGAAGGCGAACAGGCGTAATGCGTACCATTGAGGTTAGAGCTATCACCGAGGCTATATCCCGTCTCTTCAAACAGGCTAACTACGAGCTCGGTGAGGACGTGTTGGAGGCTCTTAAAAAAGCGCGACAGGACGAAGAGTCGCCCCTCGGCCGCGAGGTTATCGATACGATTCTGAAAAATGCCCGCATTGCCGCCGAAGAGAAAATCCCCCTCTGTCAGGACTGCGGTTCCGCCGTGGTCTTTCTGGAGCTGGGGCAGGACGTGCACATCGTCGGTGGTGAACTCTATGCCGCCGTTAATGAGGGCGTGCGTCAGGCTTATAATCAAGGCTATCTGCGCAAGTCCATGGTCTCCCATCCTTTTTCCGCCCGTACCAATACCGGGGATAATACGCCAGCGGTGATTCATACTGACGTTGTGTCCGGCGATAAGCTTAAAATCGCCGTAATGCCGAAGGGCGGCGGCGCCGAGAACATGGCGAAGCTCGGGATGCTGCTGCCGGCTTCGGGGCGGCGGGGCGTGGTGGACTTCGTCGTCAATGCTGTCAGCGAAGCCTGGAGTAATCCCTGTCCGCCGGTGATAATCGGGGTGGGCATCGGCGGCACCGCCGAGAAAGCGATGATATTGGCAAAACATGCTCTTCTTAAAAGGGTGGGGGAACCCAGCCCCGATAAAGAAAACACTGACCTTGAAAAAGAAATATTAAAAGAGGTAAATAACCTGGGCATCGGGCCGGCGGGCTACGGCGGCAGGATTACCGCCCTGGCCGTCCATGTAGAGAGCTTTCCCGCCCATATCACCGCCCTGCCTGTGGCTGTAAACCTGCAGTGCCACAGCGCCCGACACAGAGAGATAGTATTATAGTGATGTCATTGCGAGCCATTCCCGAAGGGAAGGCGAAGCAATCTCAAAGATAGCCTTGAGCGATGATGGAGATTGCCGCGTCGTCCTTCCTTGGAAGGACTCCTCGCAATGACATAACGTAAATAGATCGATAATGCTGGAAAAAGTATGGTTAAGAACATTTTTCTCCCCTTAACTGAAAAAACTCTGGCAGAGCTAAAAGCTGGTGATAACCTGCTGCTTTCAGGTGTCCTCTATGTTGCCCGAGATGCCGCCCATAAAAGAATGACCGAAGCTCTGGACAGGGGAGAGCCTTTGCCCTTCGACATTAAAGGCCAGACGCTCTATTACATGGGCCCCTCCCCCGCTCCCCTAGGAAGGGTTATCGGTTCGGCGGGGCCCACCACCAGCACCCGCATGGATAGCTATACCCCCCGCCTCCTCGCCGCCGGACTGAAGGGGATGATTGGTAAAGGCGTGCGCTCCAAAGAAGTCAAAGACGCCATGAAAAAACATAGGGCGGTTTACCTGGCGGCCATCGGCGGCATTGGCGCCCTTATTTCGAAAAGCATTATAAAATCAGAAGTAGTCGCTTATGCCGACCTCGGCCCAGAAGCGGTTCTCCGGCTAGAGGTCAAGGACTTCCCTGTAACTGTCATCAACGATATTCACGGCGGGGATTTATACGTGGAGGGGAAAGCGCTTTACAAAAGGTGATGATTCATATTTAATATATCCAATAATCTTAATAGGAGGTATATGGTATGGCAAAAACAGAATGGTTTGATATCACACTTCCCCTGAATAAGGAAATACCGCTCCCGCCGGCACTGTCGCCTCAGCCGGGGCAGCCGCCTCCTCCTGAATCCAAGATTCCCCTGGCGACAGTATACCGCTTTTTCGATGTGGACAAGGGTGATAAAGTGACCATGTCCCGCATCGAAATGTCCTCGCATGACGGCACCCATATCGACTCCCCGCTCCACTTTATTCCCGGCGGCACGACCATCGACGCCATGCCGATAGAGACAACGGTCGGTCCCTGCCGCGTTATCGAGATTAAAGACGAAAAATCGGTCACGGTAAAGGAACTTGAACCGTATAAAATCAAAGCGGGCGAGCGTATCCTGTTCAAGACAAAGAACTCACCGGGTGTTTACGCCGTCAGGCAATACGCCGGCAAATTCGTCACGATTTCCGTGGAAGCCGCCCGATACCTGGCAGAGAAAAAGATAAGGCTGGTCGGCATCGACTACATTTCCGTCGCCAGCGCCGAGCCGATGGAAAACGTTAATGACGTCCATAAGGCGTTTCTCAGTAACGGCATCTTTATACTCGAAGCGCTGAACCTTGCCGGCGTCAAACCCGGCAACTACGAGCTTATCTGCCTGCCGCTACGAATAGAGAAGGGAGATGCCGGTCCCTGCCGCGTTATCCTGAGGAAATAACAAAATGTCATTCCGGCGAAGGCCGGAATCCAGATAACCTCTCTCCCTTGATGGGAGAGGGAAGGGTGAGGGTGAATCAGGGAAGTACGCAGCGATAGAGGTAACAGGGTTAAAATCCTCAATTAATTAACGAGGGGGGAGCAATACTGCTCCCCCCTCATTAAGCTTATCGTGATGCGGCGAAGTATTCGGTTTATCTTCTTTCACCCTCCGGCGGACGCCGCGCCATGAAACTTCGTTCCGGGTCGAACCGCCCCATCGGTATGCCGCCGCCGATGTTTATCATCTGTCCTGTGATATAAGACGACATCTCCGAGCACAGGAATAAATTCGCATTGGCGATATCCTCCGGCAGGCCGACCCTCCCGATGGGGGTGAACCGGCCCATCTGGTCCATCATGGGGCCCCTTTCGCTGGCAGGAATATTGGACAGGACGGGGTCCCAGAACGGCGTCTTGATGGGACCGGGCAGGATGCCGTTGACATTGATATTACTGGGGCCAAGCTCGTAGGCCAGATTATAGACCAGGCCGATGATGGCGGCTTTCGCCCCGTGATATTCGACTGACGGCCCGGGGGGATTGTAAACACCCATGGAAGAGATGAGAACAATCTTGCCGAACTTCTGTTTTTTCATGTAGGGTACGACTTCCTTGCAGAACATCACATGGCCCTTGTAATTAAGGTTCGTCATCAAATCGAAGTATTTTTCATCCGTGTACTCGACGCCCATTTTTGGTCGTTCGACTTCCCCGGTAGTCGTACTCACTCTGCTCCTGGGGACGCTTCCCCCGGCGCAGCCCACCAGGATATGCACTGTGCCGAACTTTTTCACGGTCTGGTCCACACAGGCCTTAACCTGCTGGGGGTCGGTGATGTCACAATTGATGAAGATGGCTTCCTTGCCTTTTTTGGTCGCGTCCGCCGCCGTTTTCTTTCCTTCCGACTCTTTGATATCGGCAATGACGCAGTTGCAGCCCTCCTCGGCAAAGAGAAGGGCCGTAGACCTGCCCATCCCTGTGGAACCACCGTTGATAATGGCAACTTTGTTGGGTAGTAATGGTTTCATATTTTCCTCCTTATATGTTTATACAAATAGGTCTTAGCCATAATAATACTTTTACAGGGAATCATCAAGTTATTACGGACGAGGGTGCTTATTAACATCATCGTGTCATTCTGACCCTTCGGCTGAAGGGGAAGAATCCGCTACCCTTACCTTAATGACGGATTCTTCAGTCGCCCCGACAAGTCGGGACTTCTTCAGAATGACAATGAAAAAACTCTTTCAGCTTGAACAAGCGCCCCCAACACGTTAAAGTAGTATTGGCAGGTATTACATGGCCCATCAGGAAGAACATCTTGATAACGTCGTCGGCAGGCCGCTGAAAATTACGCTCGGCCTCGTGCTGCTTATCATGGTAGCCGAGGTCATCGGCGGTGTCCTCAGCAACAGTCTTGCCCTCCTGAGCGATGCCGGTCATATGCTGACCGATGCCCTGGCTCTGGGACTGAGCCTGTTCGCCATGAACCTGGCGAGGAAACCGGCGACCAGCACCAGGACCTACGGCTATCACCGCGCCGAAATTATAGCTGCCCTGGTCAACGGTACCGTTCTTATCCTGGTTTCCGTCTATATCTTCTATGAGGCTTACCAGAGATTCTTCGAGACACCGGCGATAAAGAGCCCCCTGATGTTGATTGTGGCCGTTATCGGCCTGGTGGCCAATCTCATCGGTATGTTATTGCTGAGGAGAAGCAGCCGCAAGAGTATCAATATCAAAGCCGCTTTCTGGCACGTTATCGGCGATACCATATCCTCAGTTGGTGTCATTATCGCGGGCATTATCATTTTCTTTACCGGCTGGTATATCGCCGACCCCATTCTGGCTGTGCTTATCGGTGTTGTCATACTGTGGGGCGCTGTCCGGATTGTCAAAGAATCGGTGGATATCCTGCTGGAATCGGTGCCCGCCCATGTCCGGATAGATGAGGTAACTGCTGCCGTGAAAAACGTCCCCGGCGTGGAAGACCTGCATGATGTCCATATCTGGACGATTACTTCCGGTATCTATGCTTTAAGCGCCCACCTGAGCATTGCCGACCAGACCGTGAGCCAGAGCTGTGATATTTTAACGAAGGTGAACGAGGTGCTGGCGGAGAATTTCAACATAACGCACACCACGCTTCAGCTCGAATGCCAGTCCTGCCCGACGGGGCTTGTCTGCAATCTGCCGCAGGCCAATCAACGCTAGTTATTCTTCTCTCGGCTTGAGCGGGCGCCTTCAACGCATTTCATGATAAATCGGCAGTGGTTTTCCGCCGCTGACGTTTAAGGTTTCACCGGTAATAAATGACGAAAGTTCCGATGCAAAGAACAGGACCGTATTGGCGATATCCTCCGGCAGGCCGATTCTCTGCAAGGGCACGGACTTACCCATCTCGGCAAATCTGGCTTCTCTATCCTTTTCCGGCACTCCGGCCATGAGAGGGTCCCAGAATGGCGTCTTGATGGGGCCCGGCAGAATACCGTTGACCGTGATATTGCTCGGAGCCAGCTCGAAAGCCAGGTTATAGACAAGACCAAGGATGCCGGCTTTGGCAGCATGATATTCGGACGACGGCATGGGTGGTGAAAATACTCCCAGCGAAGAAATCAATATAATTTTACCATATTTCTGTTTTATCATATACGGTGCTACTTCTTTGCAGAAAAAGGCATGGCCTTTCAGGTTCAGGGTCAACATCGCGTCCCAGAACCCTTCGTCTAAATAGGCAATACCCCTTTTGGGTCTTTCTCCTGTTTTTGCGGGGGTATGTACCAGGGATTTGGGCACACCTCCGGCGCAGCCCACCAGGATATCTACCCTGTCGAATTTCTTGATGGTCTGGTCCACCGCATTCTTGATTTGCTTGAGGTCCATGATGTCACATTTTACGAAAAGACAATCCTTGCCTCTTTTGTTTACCTCTTTTACCGTCTCCTTGGACCCTGCCTCGTTAACGTCGGCAATAACGCTGGAACAACCCTCCTCGGCAAATTTAATGGCCGTCGCTCTGCCCATCCCCGTGGCTCCACCGTTGATAATGGCAATTTTTCCTTCTAGCAGCATCTTATATCTCCTTAATTTTCAATTAATATGTTCGGGTCTCAGCTATACTAATACTTTTTTCAGGAAATCATCAACTTATCAGCTTGAACAGTCGCCCCCGACAAGGTAAAGTAATAGTGAGAGAAATTTTTCGTTAACCTATCGCCCTAACCCCCTCGCCTTTTAAGGAGAGGGACTGAACACCATGGGCAGTTACATGTGCTCATTAGTGCAGAAATCCGCGAACACAAATTGTCGGGGCAGACGCTCTTCCTCACATGAGTTCACGGAAGTAGCAGTGACGCACGGGGTTGCTTGAGTCACGTCTCATTCCACAGCCATTATATGCATTGAGTTGTATAAGGTCAAATTTGTTAGAATAGTGCTATCGTTGTCGTCACAATAAGATGGATTGTGACCCGTGTTATTTTCAAGTTTTTTTAATATGGCCATGACATGGGATTATAATGTGCCGTAGTAACTGCACGGACATGCCTCTCGCTACTTTAAGGTGCAGGAAGTGTCTTCTTTTGAATGTTTTCTATCCTGACTTGGGAGATGATTATCTTACGCGGTAACAAACACTCATTTTGTTAATTTCACGCTCGCAGAGAATTTTTAAATTGTAGTTAGTTACAACCAGAATACCAAATAATACGGTTTATAAAAGGCCAATAAAACATCAAAGCCTCGCGTTCTTAAGCCTGCTTTCTTTAATGGGTTAAAATCCAATCATTAATGAGTTCAAAATAAATTGTGACAACCTATTGACAAATTGCCCGGGATGCTACAGGTTGTTTGGGAGTTCTAAACCAGATTGACAACCGGATGCGATGGGATATATCATTGGTGTTAATAATCAAGAGAAACTAGGGTCAGATTACTACGAGTTGATACAGGAAATCCCAAACAAATATAAAATCTGACCAATAACCATACCGATATTCCCGCTGAGGAACGGCGGTATCCCGATGACTGACGTTAGGCAAAGCTTTTAAATCTATTCAGGTTAGAACAAAAGATTCAGTAAGTCATAAAGGAGGTAGAGAAATTGACTACATGGCATGATTATTTAAAAGAACAGGGGCACGCACCGGACTGGCCGTATCCCATCCGCTTCGACAAGGAGCAGGAAATCGATGCCGATGTCCTGGTGATAGGAGGCGGCATCGCCGGTTGCTGGGCGGCCATCAGCGCCGCCAGGCAGGGATTAAATGTAGCTCTGGTGGAAAAGGGTGATACTATCAGGAGCGGCGCCGGGGGCCCGGGATGCGACCACTGGTGCAATGCCCCCGCCAATCCGTTATCCAACGTGGACCCAGATGAGTGGGCGCAGCACATGGCCGACCGCCCGTACTGTAACGGCATCGGCGTCCAGATACAGTGCCGCGAGGACTGGGATACCCTGCTCGAGATGGAACAGATGGGCGGTAAAATCAGGGATACCAAAGATGAATACGTTGGCGCCCAGGGCCGGGACGAAAAGACCAAGCTCATGATATCCCCGCGCTATACGAAAGTACACAGCTATGTCCCCGGGATGATAAAGCCGATAACTTTTAAAAGTAATCCGAACCAGAAACTGAACAACGTGGTGATACGGGTCTGGGGGACTACCTTTAAGCCCGCATTGAAAAAGGAATGCAAGCGCCTGGGGGTTAAAATCTTCGACCGCGTGATGGTGACCAGCCTGCTGACCGATAACGGCGTCCAGGGCGCCCGGGTAGTCGGGGCTACCGGTTTCAACAACCGCACCGGTGAATTCATGATTTTCAAATCCAAAGCGGCTGTCATCGCCACCGCCGGGGCCGGGTCGATATGGATGATAAGCACCGAACTGGGCGGGTATTCCAACATGATGTCCCGGGCCATTACCGGCGATGGCACCGCCATGGCCTGGAAAGCCGGCGCTGCACTGACCAACATGGAAAGCACCGGAGTCTTGCGCATCGCTACCGGTTATAAGCATAAGTGGTATACCGGGGCAGGCGACGCCAGCTACGAGAATGTCCCTCTCGTCGATGCCAACGGCAAAAGGCTGCCTCTTCCGATACAGGGCTGGATAGATGCGGGTGCTATGGCCCCAACCCCCGATGTCGAGGAAGCTATACGTAAAGGCGTCCTTAAAGGCGAATACGCGCTGCCTTTCTACGGCGATTTTCCGGCCATGCCGGATGTCGAGAGAAGGGCGACATGGAAACTGATGCTGGGTGAAGAATCTACGACAAAAATCATCGTCGATACTTTTAACAAGGCCGGTTATGATGAGAGCCGGGACCTGCTTCAGAGCTATAAATATATCGAGGGCAACAGCCTGCCGCAATGGCGGGAGGCAGGTTACGGCGGCGGTCTGTTAGTCGACTGGGATTTGAAAACCAGTCTCGATGGACTGTATGCCGCTGGAACGCAGATGTTTGCCCCCGAGGACCATAGCTATGCAGCGGCCACCGGCAGGTATGCCGGCCGGAAAGCCGCGGCCTACGCGCGGCAGGTCGGAAAATCCGGAATATCCCGTGAACAGGTCGACCTCGAGAAAGCCCGGGTCTATGCCCCGGTTAAGCGCAGCAGCGGCACGGACTGGAAAGAGCTGCATGCCGGTATCGCCAGAGCCATGCAATATTATGTCAGTGAATTCAAAACCGAGTCCCTTCTTAACATGGGCCTCGATACCCTGAAAAAAATCGACGAGGAGTCGGTGCCTTTATTGTTCGCTCTGGACCCGCACAAGCTGATGCGCAGCCTGGAAGACATCAGCCTTTTAACTTACGCCCAGGTCATCATTCATGCTATGCTGGCGCGTAAAGCCAGCAGTTTTGCACTGGGTTTCCAGAGGATAGACTACCCGACCATAGACCCGCCGGAGTGGAAAAAATATCTCACGATTAAACTGGAAAACGGCAAGGTCAAAACCGGAGACTTACCGCTGGCTTTCTGGGGCAACCTGAAAAATCTGTATGAAGCCCACAATAAAGACTATACTGGCGTGTATAAAGGGAAACGATAGGTTCAAAATTATACTTTTTGAATGAACCGTTTTATGGAGGAAAAGATGGCAAAGGAAAAAGTAATCGCTATGCCCAATATTACTTCACCGAACAAGCCGGTGACTTTTAATGAGGATATCTGCAACGGGTGTAACCATTGCGTGGAAGTCTGCCAGATAGACGTTTACATACCGAATCCCCAGAAAGGCAAACCGCCGATGATACTGCACCCCGATGAATGCTGGTACTGCGGTTGCTGTGCTAATGATTGTCCCCGCCCCGGGGCTATTACATTTAACTGGCCGCTACAGCAACGCGGCTACTGGAAGAACAAGGCAACCGGAGAAGTCCATCAAATCTAGCCGCTTAGCATTCGGATGTTACGCCAGCGTAAATGAAGATAACAGGGAGTAAAAAACCAGTACCTAATATCTATATTTACAGTACCAGCCACCATCCGGTATAGGGATTGTATCCACTTACGGCATTTGTGGCACTAAATCTGTTCCTGTGTATTTCGGTGTCATGAACATTTCCAGACAGTAGAAGGGTTTACCGACTTTTACGTAGTTTAGCGGGCAATGGAATACCCCGGGTGGCACAACAACGACGGTCGGGCCGTTAATGATATGTTTTTCTTTTTCTTCACCGAAGGTGAACTCTATTTCGGCGTCGAATTCTTTCATATCCATCGGGTTCGAGCCGAAGAAATAAAAGAACTCTGTGAAATTGTGTTTATGAGTCGGGGCATGGAACATATAAGGTTTCCTGACCACCGTTAGTCCCATATTTATTCTCGCGCCCGCAGGGATAATATGCTCTGGTACCGCGGCTAGCCCCAGCCCTTCGCCGCCCCATTTATTGTCTTTAATAATATCTTTGATGAAATATCTATTGTAGTTTGGTTCAGGTACTCTTATTTCTTTTAGGTCTTCACCTAGATCTATTCCCGAGTACCCTGTTGTCATGAACATTTCCAGGCAGTAAAAGGGCTTGCCGACCCTCGCGTAGTTTAGCGGGCAGTGGTATACACCCGGTGCGGCGACAACGATCGTAGGTCTATTGATTACATGTTTTTCCCGTTCCGGCCCGAAAGTGTACTCCACATCGGCGTCGAAGTCATGCATATCCATCGGGTTTGAGCCGAAGAAGAAAAAGTACTCCGTGAACATGTGTTTGTGGACCGGCTCATGGAACAAGTAAGGTTTTCTGACCACTGTTATTGCCGGGAGAGCTCTGGCATCCGCAGGTATGATGTCCTCATGTCCCCGGCCGGCCGATATTGCTTCTCCCCCCCATTCTTTTTTCATGGTTTCATGTATTACGTCTTTGATGAAATATTTTTCGTACTTGAGTTCCGCCTTTTTTTTCGCCACTTTTTTCGCCACTTTTTTCTCCTTTTCTTCTCCTTTTAATCAAGTGTACTCGTTAGAATTTAATACTAGAACTTCCTATTTCTAAATTTACCATACTTCATCTCCGCGATGATTTTATGGGGTTTCACTGTCGATTATTATCGACTCTTCTACCTACGATGTCAATGATAAATTGCTTTGGTAACATTTGCATCCGGCGGCCGGTGATGACCTCACCACTTTATTCCCCCCACCCCCTCGCTACTCTTATGACCGCAACATGGTCACTTCATTAAAAGCTCCTCCCACCAGAGGCTGCTTTATTGTAAAGCTATAAATTATATAAGTCAAGACATTTGATAGGTCACATTTGAGGCAATTGTTGGGTAACAGTCGCTTGAAATGTTACTTCAGCCTTTTCGCCAGCACCACTTCTCTCTCAATTGTCGTGATTACATTCCGCACGGACAGAGGTTAATTACGTTAGCGGGACCATTAAACAGTACCGAGGAATTTTCCGCAGTGCCGTGGACAAGGTGAGGAATTCCGCACCTTTCCGCACCTTCATTCTCCACTCCCTAATGTCCCCAGGGAGGAGGTGTGGACTGAGGACTGAGGACAAACCGAGGACAAACCATCAACGATGGGCACTTAACTGTTGCAGAAAGGAACCATTTTTTATAGTCCTAAAAGGATTATTTACATGCTCAAACTGCAGTATATTTATAAGATTTCAATTAAATACCACATGTTTTCGACGTGGTGTATAATAAACCCAAAGAATATACTCTTTTCCTGGTAAAATGAACGAGACTGAAAATCTAGGTGTAATTGTAAAACGGCAAAGAAACAGGCTAGTGTAAATCTTCGGGGGGAATAAATGATTGAGAGAGGGTACACACTGGAACAAATCCAGCAAGCCAATTAAGTATTGTTACAGGTGGAGTTCGACTCTCGTAAAGAGAATCTGCAAATATATAAAGCAAGGTCAACCAGCCCCTGAAGCTATTTTAACTATGGCAATGAGGTAAACTCTGGTATCACTTTTGGGGGCAGGTCAGTAGGCCAATACTAGTATTATTCGATTTGTTCACCGATAATGAAAGCAGGTGAATAGAACTTTAGAATAACCGGTTGCTAAGAAACAACAATGATTGTATTTTTCACTTGAAGTTGGCATAATATAAGATTACATGTCAGATAAATTAAATAGAGAATAAATGATAGAAAAAGACAAGTCTAGCATGGAAGCTGGAAAAGAAAAAACCTTCGTAAAGGGACTCAGTCTGGCGGATTTCGGCATTGATGGAAATCCGACAGTGGTCGATGTCAGTAATGGGAAAATAGTCAGGATTAGACCACTCCACTATGACTGGCATTATGACAGGAAGAAACTGAATCCGTGGAAGATAGAGGCGCGCGGGCAGGTCTTTGAACCAGCCATGAAAACGTTGTTGCCTCCTTTCGGTATGGCCTATAAAAAGCGGGTATACTCCCCCAACCGGATTCTCTACCCATTAAAAAGGGTTGATTGGGACCCCGACGGTGATAGAAATATGGCAAACAGGGGAAAGAGCACGTATATTAGAATATCCTGGGATGAGGCCGTGACAACAATAGCCAGCGAGTTAAAGAGGATAAAGGCAAAATATGGTCCGGAAGCGGTACTTGCCCAGACGGATGGACACGGGGAGGGAAAGGGCATCCATGCCGCCCATGGCAGCGCCAATAAACTACTGGCCTTACTGGGAGGTTATACACTACAGATGAGAAATCCGGATAGTTGGGAGGGGTGGGCCTGGGGAGCCAAGCACGCCTGGGGAATGGAACCCGTAGGGGAGATGGGACCGTCTGCCAACGTCATACCTGATATTGCCGAGAACACCGAGCTTCTCCTTTTCTGGGGATGTGACCCGGAAACAACTCCCTGGGGGTTCAACGGGCAAATGGCAAGCCGCCTTTGCTACTGGTTTACCGAGCTCGGCATAAAGTGCATCTATATCTGCCCGGACCTGAACTACGGGGCGGCTGTTCACGCTGATAAGTGGATTCCCATAAGGCCCAACACCGATGCTGCCCTGCAACTGGCGATAGCTTATATCTGGATTACTGAAGGGACTTATGATAAGGAATACGTTGCCACGCACACATCCGGCTTTGAGAAGTTCGAACCGTATGTCCTAGGGAAAGAGGATGGGATTCCCAAGACACCCGGATGGGCTGCCGGGATAACAGGAATCCCGGCGGCGATAATCAAGGTGCTGGCCAGGGAGTGGGCGTCTAAGCGGACGACAATAGCGCATGGTAATGGCGGTCCCGGCATCAGGAGCGCCTATTCAACTGAAGCTAGCAGGCTTGAAGTGCTATTGTTAGCGATGCAGGGACTGGGCAAGCCGGGGGCTCACCAGGTCAAGATGCTCGAATGGGGCATATCCGGTATGTGGTTTCCGAAGGGAAGTCAGATGCCGATGAGCCTGTATTATCCCCGTTTGATCAGGCCTTCTTATTCCATTACGGAAGTTGGCACCCCGCGGGCTTTACCCCTGGATAATAGAGAAACATCCCGGTCCGAACTGCAAAAACTCATGACGCCGGCGCCGATTAACCCGACACAGTTTATTCCCAAGGACCTTATCCACGAAGCCATTCTCCATCCGCCTGTAAGCTGGTACGGCAACTCGACCTTTCCCGGCACGATAGAGGACCAGTTCGTGAAATACACTTACCCCGCCAAGGGCTGCTCCGAGGTGCATATGATATGGACGGATTCGCCCTGCTGGATAACCTGCTGGAATGATAGCAATTCCTTTATCAGGGCGTTGAGAAGCCCGAAGATAGAATTCATCCTGGCACAGCACCCGTGGCTGGAAAACGATTGTTTGTTTGCCGATATTGTCCTGCCGGTCAATACCAAATTCGAGGAACAGGATATAACAACGGACTTTGAAAGTGGGCAATTCACCACGGTCATGCAAGGCGGGAAATGCATCGAACCCGTGGGAGAATCAAAAAGCGACTATGAGATAGTCTGTTTGATAGCCGAGAAACTCGGTTTGCTGCAGAAATACACCGGGGGCAAGACTGTTGACGAATGGCAAAAAATCGTCTTTGATAACTCGGGCATACAGGATAAGATCAGCTACCAGGAGTTTGAAGAAAAGGGGTATTTTGTTATCCCAACTGATCCGGAATGGAATAAATACCCGGTAGGTTTAAAAAAATTCTACGAGAACCCCGCAAATAATCCTTTGAAGACCCCCTCTGGCAAGATAGAGTTCTATTCTCAGAATTTGGCCAAGCACTTCCCTGATGACAAGGAAAGACCACCGGTGCCACACTGGATTGAAAAAGGTGAAAGCCATGATGAAAGAATCTCCAGCGAAAGGGCCAGGAAATTTCCGCTTCTTATCATGTCCAACCACGGCAGATGGAGAGTCCACGCCCAGTGCGATGATATTACCTGGACAAGGGAAATCCAGACCTGCAAGGTCAAGGGCCCGGATGGATACAAGTATGAGCCGCTATGGATTAGTCCGGCTGACGCCGCAGCGAGGGGTATAAGGAGTGGCGACGTGGTCAAGGTTCACAACGAAAGGGGTGCCGTCCTGGGTGGCGCTTATGTCACCGAACGAATGATGCCCGGGGTCGTCTACATGGACCACGGAGCGAGGTATGACCCTGTAGTCCCGGGAGAGCTCGATCGAGGAGGAGCGATAAACACGATAACCCCGCACAGGACAACCTCAAAAAACGCCACGGGGATGGTTGTGAGCAGCTTTCTGGTGGAAGTTGAGTCAATCAATATAGAAGATATACGAAAGAAGAATCCGGAAGCATTTGAAAGGAAGTACGATCCGGCGTCCGGCCTGCGTTTCAATGCCTGGGTTGAAGCAGGTATGGAATAATGGAGGTTTTTGTTATCGACGTTTGAATCTGCCACGGCTGCTAGAGCTGCTAGATTGCCTGCAAGGATGAATATATCGGATGGGAAAAACGAGCAAATCCGGGGAACCGTGCCCGGGTAAAGGTGCACTATAAATATAATAGAGCAATATTTTTAATAAGGAGCGAGAAAAAATGGCAAAGAGAAAATATGAGCATTTAGTTAAACCCCTGAGTGTTGGCGGAACGGATATGGAGGTGATGAAGAAGCTGCAAGGCCCGAAGGGCGCATTTGCCAATGGGCCGGGAAATGCCGACAAAATCGTGTGGCTGAACGGAAGGGACCATCTGGAAGGGCTGGAACTCAATTTTACCTGGGGATTCTATAGCGGGCTCGGTGACTGGCACACCGGTCAGGACCCTCACGTGCACCCCTACCCTGAATGTCTCGTTTTTGTCGGTCTGGACTCAGCTAATCTCAATTACCTGGGGGCGGAAATCGAGATATGCTTGGGTGAGGAGCTGGAAACATATTCGTTCAACATGCCCACCGTCGTCTCTATCCCCGCCGGGTTTCCCCATTGTCCGCTGGTAACCAAGAGTGTATGGAGCCCTAAGGGCTTCGGTTTTTACCTGGCTTCTCTGGGAGCTGTCCCTGAGACCACCTGGATGGGTGAAGGTGTCTCGGAGGCGACGATAAAGGCGATGCAGGAAGCGGCGGCTAAGAGCGGGAGAAAGATAGCAATGAAATCCAGTGTGGGTAAACGGATAAAAAACAAGCCAACCAAGGCGACAGGGAAATACGCGCACTTGATTAAACCGCTTAGAGATGGCATGGTAACTGAGCGGGGGCAAATGCTTAAGAATAAGATAACACCAGAGCAAAGAGCTCAATTTGATGAAATGGCTAAACAAGGGCAGATTCTGGGACCTGGCAATGCCGACCATCTGACCTGGATGTATGGTAGGGATCTGGCAGGATTAGACATTAATTTAACCTGGGGATTCTACAGTAAACCAGGTATCTGGCACCGAGGAATCGGCGCGCACGTCCATCCTACTGCTGAAGTCCTGGTATTCGCTGGCCTTGACCCGACTAATATTGATTACCTCGGGGCAAAACTTGAGATAGATATGGGTGTTGAGCATGAAAGATATATCTTTGATAAACCAACCGTCGTTATCTGCCCCCCGGGGTTACCGCATCTGCCGTTAGTAACCAGATGGGTCGATAAGCCTTACGCGTTCTATGTGATTTGTCTTTCCGGCGAACACGAAACTTCCCGAGTAGATTAACTATCCCGCTAAATTTAATGTAATCATTAAATATTGAAGGAGAGGAATTAAAATGGCAAGGAGAAAGTACGAGCATCTGGTAAAACCCCTAAACATAGCCACAATGCCTCAGATGGTTCTGGATGGCGGAGGATTCAAAAACACGGGAAATGCCGACAGCATCTACTGGCTGAATGGCAGAGAGCACCTAGAAGGGCTGGAGCTCAATTTTTCCTGGGGGTTCTACACCGGCCTGGGTGATTGGCACTCCGGCATGGACCCTCACATCCACCCTTACCCGGAGGCCTTGGTATTCGTCGGCCTTGACCCCAACAATGTCGAGTATCTGGGGGCGGAAATCGATTTTTGTATGGGTGAGGAACTGGAAGTGCATACCTTCGATAAACCCACCGTCGTCATTGCTCCCGCCGGGTTTCCCCATTGTCCACTGATTACCAAGAATGTGACCAATCCGATAGGCTTCAGCTTTATGATTTTTTCTCTCGGCGCCAACCCCACCACAGCTTGGATGGGGGATAGTATGACGGAACAGCAAAAACAACTAATGACACAAGCGCGTGCTGGGTCAAAGATGTCGATGGAATCTTCTTTTACAGAGAAAAGGATAAAATCCACTAAAGATTATTTTACTCACGGGCACAAATATAACCATTTTTTCAAACCTCTGAAACCATTCAAGACGGCTCTGGGGAACTTGACAGACCAGGAAAGAGCTCAAGTAGAAAAGATAACCGCTGGTGGGATGAAGGTTGGGCCGGGAAACTCGGATAACCTGGTATGGATGTACGGCAAGGACCTGGAAGGTATGCCACTTAATTTTACCTGGGGATTCTATAAGTCACCCGGTGTCTGGCACCGCGGACCGGGGAATTCCGATGGGGCACATGTCCATCCCACTGACGAAGTCCTGGTTTTCGCTGGCACCGACCCGAGCAATATTGATTACTTAGGGGCGGAAATCTCGATAGATATGGGCGCAGAGCATGAAAGGTATGTCTTTGATAAACCAACTGTCGTTATCTGCCCCAAAGGGGTACCGCATAACCCGGTAATTGCCAGATATGTTGACAGGCCCTACGCGTTCTTTGTGATTTGTCTTTCCGGCGAACACGAAACTGCTTATGTAGATTAACTATCCCAGCACAAGAGGAATTCCTGGACCGTCGCCCCATTTAGGTTTTAAATGGGGCGATGGTGCATTTACTAAGTAGTCGCTGAATCACGCTCATAAACCAAGATGGTGAAAGTCCTCAGTGTGACACAATAGTTTGAAATGTTACTTCAGATTTTTCGCCAGCACTACTTCCCTCTCGATTGTTGTGATTACATTCCGCACGGCCAGGGGTTCGTTTCTACTGGCACGGTTAACAATTCACCAACGGTGTGATATAACCCAGCCTGAGAGGTTCTTCTTTATTACCAATCAACATACATGCCGATGTTTGTCCAGTGGTAGGTAATACGAGAGGAATAACGACTTGAATCTCTACATTGTCAGTACGTCTAGTTTAGACCCTTATATCCATAGCACCTAGAGCTAGTGGTTTCATTTCCGGCGTACTGTGTTGAAGATTGACCTGGTCCACAAGTTAATTAGGGTAGCTCTTTTTGGCATGCGCGCGAAGGCTAGCTATAAAAGCCTCTACGGCGGTAGGGCAAAACTGCGTTCCAGAGCAGGCACGTAGCTCACCAATACCGTAATCGATAGTCAGGGCAGGACGATAGGAACGGTTGGTGGTCATCGTGTCAAAAGCATCGGCGACGGCTATTAACCGGGCTCCCATGGGTATTTCTTTACCTTTTAGTCCTTCTGGATATCCTTTCCCGTCATACCTTTCATGGTGATAAAGAACAAGCTCACTGGCCTTTTCCAGGAAAGGAATTTCCTTCAGCATACTGGCACCTATAGCAGAGTGCTCACGTATTATATTCCGTTCTGACGTAGTCAGGACATCAGGTTTATTCAATATCCGGGTATCGATAGCTATTTTACCGATATCATGGAGAATACTTGCATATTCCAGAGTTTCCATTTCTTCCGGGGATAATGCCAGGAACTTACATCCTAACAGGGCGTGTTCCATTACCCGCTGAGAATGCCCGCGGGTATACGGGTCTTTAGCATCAATGGTTGCCGCCAGTGTCGCAATGGCGCTGTTATAAGCATCCAACATGTTCTTATTTAGCTTGGTATTTTCAATCGCCATGGCGGCAGTAGCTGCCACGGAAACAACAGCTAACAAATCCTGCTCATTGAAATCACTCCCGTCCAATTTATTAATTACTTCAAGTACACCCATGATTTTTCGGTGTACTATCAATGGTGCACAGATAACTGACCTTGTGGAAAAACCTGTAATTTCATCAATATTTCTGTGAAAATTCGGATTTCTAGCAACATCATTAACAATCAACGGCTTACCAGTACTCGCAACATGTCCAGCGATACTATATTGTATATTTACCTTTACTTGTTTTAAAATTTTGCCTACCGGGCCGGAAGCGACCTCAAAAAAGAGCTCCTGTTCATTATCCCCGAATAAAAGTACAGAAGCTGCCGCCGCATTGAGCGTCTTCTGGGTCATTTCAATAATTTTTTCCAGCAACTGGGTCAGGCGTGGCACCGACCCGACTTTCTTGCTTACCTCATAAATAAGCTCCAGCCTCGCCCTGTTTTCCTGTTCGATACGGCCGGTCGTTTCTGTTGTTGTTACCTGTGATTCTGCTACTCTATACATTTTTTATTTTTTATCGCCCCACTAACCCAAAATGGGTAATATAGTCTTTACCCAAGTCATGGTCACTGTTGCCGTTGCCCTGGTTGTTGTCATGGCCAGGGCTTTTGTAAATTATTTTACATTTTCGCTTTTGGCCTTAGCCGCCTCTACCAATGCTTTGGCTTCGTCCTTAGCCGCCTCTACCAATGCTTTGGCCTCGTCCTTAGCCGCCTCTACCAATGCTTTGGCTTCGTCCTTAGCCGCCTCTACCAATGC
>CAYQZZ010000002.1:0-78371 GCA_964422155.1 uncultured Dehalococcoidaceae bacterium
CGCCGGAGCGGTGGCTCACGATGGCGGTCCAGCCGGCCTGCTGGGCCATCCTGATAGCGTCGATAGTCTCAGTGAGCGTGCCTATCTGGTTGAGCTTGATAAGGATGGAGTTGGAGGCTTTAAGGCTGATGCCCCGGGCGAGCCGACCGACATTGGTGACGTAGAGGTCATCGCCGACGAGCTGGACTTTGCCGCCCAGCTTTTTCGTAAGGAGCTGCCAGCCTTCCCAGTCGTCCTCGGCCATGCCGTCCTCGATACTGATGATAGGGTATTCGCCAGCCCACCTGACATAAAAATTAACCATCTCAGCAGGAGTTAAAGTCTTGCCTTCCCTAGCGAGCACATATTTACCGTCCTCATAGAACTCGCTGGAGGCCGGGTCAAGGGCGATGAAGCAGTCCTTGCCGGGTTTGTAGCCCGCGGCCTCGATAGAGGCAAGGATAGCCTCAACCGCCTCTTTGTTGGAGGGGAGAGAAGGGGCAAAGCCGCCTTCGTCTCCCACGTTGGTGTCCAGTCCTTTATCCTTGAGGACTTTTTTCAGGGCATGATAGACTTCGGTGCCCATCTGCATGGCCTTTGAGAAACTACCGGCCCCCACCGGCATGACCATGAACTCCTGTAAGTCCGTCGAGTTGGCGGCGTGCTTACCGCCGTTCAGGATATTCATCATCGGCACGGGCAGGGTATAGGTGCTGACGCCGCCCAGGTAGCGGTATAGCGGCATGTCCAGTAAATTGGCGGCGGCGTGGGCTACCGCCAGAGATGTCCCCAGGATGGCATTGGCGCCGAGCTTCGATTTATCGGGCGTGCCGTCTAGCTCTATCAGGGTACGGTCGATTTCCGCCTGGTCGGCGGCGGCCATGCCGATAATGGCGGTGGCGATAGTCTCGTTGACATTGGCTACCGCCTTGAGAACGCCTTTACCATTGTAGCGTGACTTATCGCCATCACGGAGCTCTAACGCTTCGTACTTGCCGGTGCTGGCCCCGGAGGGCACGGCCGCCCGACCCAGCGTGCCGTCATAAAGCTCGACCTCGACCTCGAGGGTGGGATTCCCGCGTGAGTCCAGGATTTCCCTGGCCTTGACGTTCTCAATTGTTGACATTGCTCTCCCTCCATTGCTCGCCATTACGGCTGGGTTTTTATCAGCGCCATGGCTTTGTCTACAGCATCTTTAGGGTTTTTTACACGAATTATATTATTATCCGCCCGGCCATCAATAGAGAGCGACCAGGTATTGAGGCCGATGACAGGAATGCCGCTCTGCAGGGCGTGGCCTATTTCCGTGAGCGTGCCGTAGCTGCCGTCAACGGCGATAACGACCTGGGCGGACTTGACCACCGCCACGTTCCTGGCGTAACCGATGCCGGTAACAATGGGTATCTGAACGTGGGGATTAGCGTCCTGGCGGTTGTCCCCCGGGAGTATACCGATAGTCAGCCCACCCTCGCGGCGGGCACCCCGGCAGGCGGCATCCATAACGCCCCCCAGCCCCCCGCATACCAGAACAGCGCCATGACGGGCAATCTCCCGGCCGACCTCTTCAGCCAGTTCGGCTATCTGCGGGGGGACCTCGCTGCCACCGATGACGCCTATAAAAACGAATTCGTTTTTCAACGGGGATTTCCTTTACTTGACATATTGATTATATCACCTGAGTACAAATTGAAGCAAAAACGATTGCCCGGTTGACATATCTGTGATATTATTGTGATGTTTAAACGCTTTTTGTGATGTGTTTGTAATTTGAATTATCTTTAATAGGCATAGGTAGATGAAACGACGGTTAATGATTTCGCTTGTCTTGGCCTTGCTGGTACTGGGACTCAGCGCCTGCGGCGGCGGTACTGATAGTACACCGAACGCCCCGATGATTGCCAAGGTCAGGATGTGGATTACCTTAAGCAACAGTCCGGATGCCCCACCAGTGACGACATTGACACCGGAGCAGACCGCCCAGGCAAGTATCTGGGCCAGAGGGACAACCGAGGAAAAAGTCACCTTCAAGGTCAGCCTGTACTATGACGATAAGTTCACCACGCTTGTGACCGGTGTGCGTACCGAAGGAAGTAAAGCGGTCGCCGTCGGTGGCTTCGCCACGGCACTGGAGCCTGGTAAATATACCTTTAAAGCCATTTCCGGCGCCATGGGAGCGGTTATCGGGTCTCTGGAAATCACCGTGGCCTCATCCTTGCTGCCGGCACAACCCACCACGCCATCGGAGAAGGCTTCCCCGACTCCTCCTGCGGTGACTTCAACACTATCGGAGGAGCCCAACAGGGCGACCTTCCAGAAATACTTTTCCGATTTAGGTATAGGCAAGATGCCTGATGAAGTGAAAAACCCTCCCGTGGACCTCCGGAAGAATGTCAGTGTTTTCACGGCCGGAGACCAGATTTGCCTCTACGGAACCGTTATCCTGGAATGCCAGATTCGCAGTGCAGTCTATGATGTCGGCGCCAAGAAAGTTGTCAGGGAGGGAGGGTTGCCCCAGCTTGTAGAGGGTGGCTTTGCGGGCTGGGAGCCTGTTGACCTGCCGGTCGGGAAATACGAATATAAAATTTACGTGGGGGATGCGCTCGTGGGGGTGTTTCCTTTCGAGGTGCGCTAGCTAAAATAGCCCCAGGCCAGCCAGATAAGGCATTAACTGAAAAGTAAAAAGTCAAAACTCAAAACCATAGCGCAAAACTTAATTTTACAGGTACTAATTATATTTATTCATGGCGGCGGTCAAGCCCTCAGCAAGCAGGCAGACGATAGCCACGCTGACCCCGGGTATAGCCTCATCAATAATCTTTTTCTCTTCGGAAGAGAAGTCGGTGAGGACATAGGCGACAATAGCCTCCTCCTTATCTGCGGCGGTGCCTTCAACGATATCCGGCCGCCCGACGCCGACCCGGACACGATAGAAATCCCGCGTGCCGATACGCGCGATAATGGAATCGATTCCCTTATGCCCGCCAGAGCTGCCGCTGAGTCGGAGGCGGACTTTACCCGTCGGCAGGTCAAGGTCGTCATGGATAACGATGAGGTCGGACGGTGTCACGTTAAGCTTTCTCAGCAAGGCACTGACCGATTCCCCGCTGGCGTTCATATAGGTCTGCGGTCGGGCCAGCACGACCCTGCTGCCGGCGATGTTACCGATGCCGGTGCGGGCGTGTCCCTGCTTTCTATCGAAGTGGATGCCCTGCATCCTGGCCAGGTGGCTGACGCACATAAAGCCGACGTTATGGCGGTTGCGGGCGTACAAAAACCCCGGGTTACCCAGACCGACTATTAGCTTCATATTACGACTGTCCTATCAGCTTTGAAAATTCCTTTTCATCAATGGTTTTTATGCCCAGTTCCCGGGCGCGGGCCAGCTTGGAACCGGGGTCGGCACCCACCACGACGTAGTCGGTCTTACGGGTGACATTGTCCTTGGCTAAACCGCCTAATTCTTTTATTCTCGCCTCTGCATCCGGCCGGGAGAAAGCTTCCAGCCGACCGGTGATAACAAACTCCTTACCGGTTAAGGGCAGTTCTTTCCGGACGGTGGCTGTTGCCTCAAGCTTCAAGCCGGCTTCTTTCAATCTGCGGATAATGTTCAGGTTTTCTTCCTGATGGAAGAAAGCGATAACGCTATCGGCAATCTTGGGGCCGACGGCGCTTATTTCCATTAACTCATCCCTTGAAGCTTGAGCCAGTTTTTCAAGGCTGGAAAAGTTGCTGGCCAGAACCGCCGCCATTTCCTCCCCGATATGCCTGATACCCAGGGCATAGATAACCCTCGCCAGGGGGCGCTCTTTGCTATTATTAATAGAATTGATAATGTTCGAGGCGCTTTTTTCGCCCATTTTCTCCAGTTCCGCAAGCTGCTCTTTTTTAAGGTAATAAATATCCGCAGAGTTCCTGATAAGTCCTTTGTTGAAAAGCGTAGCGCTGATATTTTCCCCGATGCCGCGGATATCCATAGCGCCTTTCGAGGCGAAGTGCTCTATGCGCAGCTGTGCCTGGGCGGGACAGGCAGCGTTGGAGCAGTAGTACATGACCTCGCCCTCGGGCTTGATGACGCCGGGTTGCCGGCATTCCGGGCAGACCGGCTGTCTCTTTTCGTTCTTGGGCAACTTATCCAGGAGACTGAACTCCTTGCCTCGTCCGGAGCGCTCCTTGCTTATCGGGGTCGGACCAGTTATCTCCGGTATAACCTCGCCGGCCCGCTGTATGATGATTGTATCGCCCTCGCGGATATCTTTGCGCCGGATATCGTCCTCATTGTGGAGGGCGGCGCTCTTGATGGTCACACCGCCCACCGCGACCGGCTCCAGGACGGCATAGGGGTTGAGGGTGCCCGTCCGGCCGACACTGATTTCAATGCTTTTTAAAAGGGTGGTGCCCTGGTCGGCGGGGAATTTATAAGCGATGGCCCACCGGGGCTCGCGGCCGATATCGCCGAGCTCTTCATGCAGGTTGAGCTGGTTTATCTTGACCACGATACCGTCCGCTTCATAGGCGAGGCCTTCCCTCTGCTCTTCCCAGGTTCGGTAATATTCTTCAATTTCTTCGATAGTTTTTAGCCGGCGGTTGTTGGGATTTATCTTGAAGCCCAGCGATTTCAGCCATTCCATAGTCTCCCAGTGGTTCGGCGGGACGGCCTTGCCCTCGGCGTAGCCCAGCATATAGATAAAGATGTCCAGCGGGCGCCTGGCGGTGATACGGGAATCGAGCTGACGTACCGAGCCGGCGGCGGCATTTCTCGGGTTGGCGAAGAGGGACAAACCCTCCGCCGCCCGCTCCTGGTTCAATCTGTGAAAGCCGGTCTTAGGCAGGTAGACCTCCCCTCGCACCTCGAAGCGGGGCGGCGCGTCTTTTGATACTGAGAGCGGTATGCTTCTTATCGTCCGCAAATTTTGCGTGATATTTTCGCCCCTAAAGCCGTCGCCGCGGGTGGCGCCGGTGGTCAGCTGCCCATCGACATAGGTAAGGGCTACGGCCAGCCCGTCAATCTTGTGCTCGCAAACGAAATCGAAGGGCGTGTTGCCGACGAGTCGCACCGTCCGGGTGTACCATGCCATCAGGTCTTCATCGGAGAAGGCATTGGCCAGGGAAAGCAGGGGCAGGGGGTGCTCCACTACGCCGAAAGCCTCGAGCGGGGCGGCACCGACGCGCTGGGTAGGGGAATCCGGGGTGAGGAAGCGGGGGTACTTTTCCTCCAGCCGCTTCAACTCCCGCATCAGGCTATCGTATTCGGCGTCGCTGATTTCCGGGCTATCCAGGACATAGTAGCGGTAGTTATGGCGGTTGATTTCCGCCTGCAGTTTTTCGATTTTCGCTTTTACTTCATCGGGACTGACCAATAAACACCCACAGCTAAACGTTTTCTTAAAGTATAGCACAGGGTTTCATTATGAAAAAGTTAAGGCGGGAGGATTTATCAATGACAAGGTATGGCTTACCATACAATTTTTAATAAACCTCACCCCTTCTATTTCCCCTCTCCGTCGACGGAGAGGGGGTTAGGAGGAGAGGTCTGTGTACTGCGTCCCCTCTCGCTACGCACTCCCCTGTGAGTGGGGGAGGAGTGGGGAGAAAGGACGCATACAAACAATGGAATTTTACGGAATATTCATTTTTTTATAGCGCATATTTATCAGATATTTTTTAAATACAGTGTATGCTGAGTACATTATAAACTTCCGCCTACGGGAGTAGAACAAAACTTACAGGGAGATAAGGCAATGACAATCGGTCAGCATATTCTGAGACCTCTCGGCAACTCTATAATAAAGGTTAATCACTGGGAATCCCGTGACATTATACTCAAAGCTGCTTACCTATCTCTGCAACTACTCGACCTGGGGTTAACGATTATGGCCACACGCCTCGGTTATCCGGAGCTGAATCCGTTTATGAGGGCTTCACTGGCTTCGCCCTACCAGCTGGGAATAATAAAGTTTGGCATCCCGTTATTGATAAGCTGGTTCGTGCCCGGGAAATTACTGATACCGGCTATCGTGCTTTTAGGCGGGGTGGTCGGGTGGGATATAAAAGAGCTGATACTTTTAATGTTTTAAGCTTCCGACCTTCTTTTATTCTACCCGTCTCAACTCAAATATCACCGGGTTATCCGGGTCAGGGCAGGCTACGCGGGCTTTATCCGGGCCGCTTTCCCAGGGGAAAGAGCCGCCGAACTTTAAAGGTTCAGCGAAGGGAAACAGAGTATAGAACGCCCAGGAGCACATGCCCGGAGGCGTCGTCTGACCGATGACAAACTCGTCCCCGACCTTATGGCCGGCTTCACAGGTGCCTTGCTGTGATATTATTTTAGCGATTATCTTCGTCATATTTACCGTCCCGCAGGTTCTTTAGCTTTCAACTTTATTTTTAGTATCTCCAGGAAATGGTGGTCGCCCCTGGTTACCTTTTCGCTTTCCGTGATTTCCAGTCGCTTTTGGAATAGAGGGCCATCAATGACCAGGGTATGGTATTCCCCGGCTTCGCCGCAGGGCGTGATGCCTTTGTCCAGCTCTGCCAGGTAAGCCAGGAATTTTCTATCGACTGTTCGCCCCAGGGCTTCCTCCCCGAGGAGCTCTGCCTTGACAGCGACGACCACCGCCTGAAAACCGGCATCGATGAACTCTTCCATGAGTTTTTTCTGGCTCTCCTGCCATAAGAGAAGATGGGGTGTAATACCGGCTCCTTTACATACCCTTTCAATCCACTCGCGGTGCGGAGAGAAGTCGATATCGCCGAAGACGCCGCCTTCGATTCCCTCCCGTTTAAAGTCTCGCAGCATTTTTATGAATTCAGCTTCGTAGGTATCTCTGGTGGTAGGACGCTGGGCTATGGGAATACCCAGAGCCTCGGCCTGCTTTTTGATGACCGCGGCGGAAATGCCGTGACTGCATGAGCGCTGACCGTCCTCGGTTACCATGTTGGCCAGATAGCGGATGTCCATGCCGCCGGTCTTCGCACGGTGTAAAGCAAGGCAGCAGTCCTTACCGCCGCTCCACGAAGTAAAAACCCGGTACATTAGCCTCCTTACACTTTGAGATGGGAAACGTCATTCAGCAAGCTCAGTATAGCTCCCTGCGGATAGGTATCGATGATGCTCAGTGAAGCGTGGTCAATGTGTATTTTCCACCATCCTTCTATAGCTACTCCCAGTAAGTTACAGATGAGGAGCTGCAGCGTGCCGGCATGAGCCACGATGAGAACCGTCTCCTTCGGCTGGTGTTTTTCCAGTAGTTTCAAAAAGAATTGCAATCGACTATTCAGTTCGTCAAGGCTTTCACCGCCGGGGAAGGTGAGACGCGGGCTCCAGACATTAAGCTGCCGGGCAAGCTCAGGATGGAGTTTTTTTATCTCCTCGAAGGTCAGCCCTTCTACGAAGCCGAAGTTCAACTCATTCAGTTCAGCAAGAGCCTGAACATCCAGTTTATGTCGGGAGGCGATAACTTCCGCAGTGGAAAAGGCGCGTCTGAGTGTACTGGAGTAAACGATGCTAATCTTCTCCGATGCCAGCCGCTCTCTCAACCTTTCTGCCTGTTGAATGCCTTCATTGCTCAGCTCTATGTCGGTCTTTCCCCAGAACCTTTTTTCATTACTTAGTTTGGTCCGGCTGTGTCTTACCAGAAGCAACCTTGACAAGATTTACTCCTTGTACATACATCCATGTCATTGCGAGTCGCTTCGCTCGCAATGACAACTTAAAAAAATTTATTCATCTTCCCCGGCGCGCTTCCGCAGCCACAGCTGGGGATAGGTAGACGTAATGCGTTTCAGGGACTCCAGCTTTTTCTTAATGTCGCTGGCGATTGCCTTATCAGCGAGGAGCTGCTTGAGAAGCGACTGGTCAAACCCCAGCACCTTTCCCCAGAGTCCTTCCGGTTCCAGTATAGCTTTGACCTCATCCTCGCTGAAGCCAGTTTTTTCCACGATTTTATAAGTAACCTCGTGCTCGCTGCCAAAGACACGGTTTAATCCCTCCGCCCGGCAGAATTCAACAATCGTCTGCTTCACCTCTTCAAGCTGCGTCTGGAGTTCTTTAATCTGGGACTGAAGGGCGGCATAACGCTCGACGGCATCGGTAGCGGCAATGCCGGGCAGGACCTCCTGGCGGGCCGGCTGAGGCGCAACCGCCAGAAACTGATGACGATAGTAAGGGCAGTGCTCCGGGAAATCACAGGGGCAAAACTCGTTTTCGGTGGCAGGGAATTTCCCCTGAGATATATTATCGGCTACTTCCAGCACCAGCTGGCGGACCTGGTCAATTTGTGCCTGGCCCCGCGGCGGGCAGCTGCAGGGGGTGTTCGACCTGAGGTGATAGAGAGTGAGCCTTTCTACGGGGAGCTTCCAGGTCTGCTCGGCAGCCATCTGATATATCGTCAACTGGAGGTCATCCTCCAGATAATCGGCAGTAAAAAGCTCTTTATTCGTCTTATAGTCAATGACAGAAAGTCCGCCGCTGTCCAGTTTGTCCACCCGGTCGATAAATCCCCGCAGTTTGATGCCTTCAATATCCAGGTAAAAGCTGCGTTCCAGGGCAACCGGCATACGGAAATCGGCGCTGTGAATTTCCCAGAATCGGGTTAATATTTCTTTTCCGTAGTCCTTATACCTGGCCTCTTCCTCGGGAGATTCATATCCCTGGGAAAGCCAGCTCTGCTCGTAAAACTGCAGCAGCTCTTCAAGGGAGGGGGGCGGGGGTGTGCTTACCCTGAAGAAGCGCTCGACGCAGGAGTGCATGGACGTACCAAAGCTGAAATACCACTTGTCCCTGGGTTTGAGGCCGTCAATGTACTGCAACTTATAGCATAAAGGGCAGGACTGATAAAGAGAAATCTGGGTAAAACTCAGGGGTCTGATAGCCATCCTCCAGTCGTCTTAAGTGGTCAGGCATCCGGCTCGCCTGTCGAAGTTGACGTAGGAACGGCGAGCAGGGCAGTAAAAGGGCACCAGGATTTCTAGAAATACCGGCATTACTTTCTCAGTGTATTAATAAAATCGTCCAGCGTCAAGGCGGCGAGAGTATTGGTCTGCAGAGTCCCGCGGGAACCCAGTTCGGTGGCCACCTTGGCGATAGTTTCATTATTCGGTGCTTCCAGGACATTGATAAAGTCGTACTGACCCAGAACAACATACTGGGCCAGTATTTTTACGCCCATCGCTTCCACCTCTTTGTTGACCTCTTTAATCCTGGTGGGGTTTGATTTTACCGTTTTCCTGCCTTCATCAGTCAGATTGGTCATCATAATGTACAGCGGCATAGTTCCCTCCTACCTCTAAAGTTTTAACCTTAACCTCTGGTGCCCTTTGTTGCCCTTATAGTATTCATATCATGATACAGGTTTACTGTACCGAGGATATATATCTGGAATTATAAGATGTAATATCTGTTTTGTCCATAGCCAATTAACCGTCGCATGGCTTTTATTATTGTTTACTCTCTCTGGCAGATTACAGTCAATACATTATACAATATTGATAGCGGGTGAAAACATGTTTCGTAGATAAAGGTGGTATAATAAGAGGTATCAAAACCAGGGCTTTTGTAAGAATGGCCGATATAGAACAGAGTCTATTGAAATTAATGATGAAGGACGAATTACAGGGGGGATTGTGATGGATGATATCCTTAATGAAGCTTACGGGATAGTCCAGTGCAAGGAATGTACCTGGTATAAAAGCTGTGTCATACCGATGAAATTCACCGCCGAGGACATCCGGCGCCAGCTGGAGCAATCAGCGCCGGGGATGGATGTACCTCAGCAGATTGATACCGGTATGCAGAGTTTATTGTCCAGCATGGCCACGGCGGCGCAGAACTCGCTGCTGGAAGGGTGTCCTGTTTTTATTCAGCGCCTGCGTAATAGTCCCAGACTTGCCCAGCGCCTGAAAGAGATAATGCAGAACTGGGGCAACGAAGAGAAGCCCGGGCAGGGTTAACCACATTATTCCTCAAGGCGGCTGATTTACAGTTTCAGCGCTTTTCTCTCTTCTGATGTCAAACCAGATTTATAGTTCTCCAGTTTCTTTTTACCTTTATTAAAATTATTACACGCCGGGCAAATTTACGTCAGGGAGCGCTGGCCTTGGCCAGCGCCGTAAGGCGGCGATAGCTTTCGGCGGGCTGCGGCTGTAAAAAGATAGCGCTGCCGATGTAAATAACATCCAAGCCGGTCCGGGCGATTTGAGCTATATTGTTTTCCTTGATGCCGCCATCGATGCCTATCTCAATTTCCGGATAAGCCTTGCGGAAGGCGACTATTTTAACCAGGACCTCAGGAATGAACTTAGCGCCGTAGAAGCCCGGGTTTACCGAAAGAAAAAGCACGCTGTCCAGTCGATTGACCAGGTGGGTAATGGCGCTGGTGGGAGTTTCCGGATTGATGGCAAGTCCCACCTGCATGCCGAGATTCCTGACCGAGCGGATAATTTCTTCCGGTGACGGGGTTGCTTCATAGTGAAAGACAATCTTCTGCGCCCCGGCCTGCTGGAAATCTTCCAGGCAGTTTTCTGGATGCAGCACCATGAGATGCGCCTCCCAGGTGAGCTTCGTTTTCAGTCCGGCTATCTGCTCGCAGGATACGCTGCGAGAAGGCACGAACTGGCCGTCCATGATATCGAACTGAGCGAAGTCGGTGAATTTCTCGGTCTGACGAACCAGTTTTTCCAGCACCGCAGGGTCATCGGTGAGAATGGCGGGCACGGTCCGGATGCTTTTACCCATGCTACCTCCTGCAGGAATATCTATCCGGGGACAGGGAAATCGGGGGTGCTATCGCCGACATTGTAGGTGTGAAACAGGTATGATGTCAAGCTCAGTAATCGGGCAGGTTCCGATGGGAAAGGTTAAAACGGGGAATGTTTTCCGTTGGTGTTAGACCGACCGTTTTTTTATGGAAAATTTACCAGACCTTTATGTATTCTTTATAGTTTTTATATATTCATTTATAATCGTGTGTCAGAATTGGGTAGAATCTGGGGTAATCAAGTTATCAAGATTGGGGAACAACTGCGATGAAGATGGCTATCAGCTTCATCTCCGGGGTGATCGTTTGCGGCCTGATTCTATTCGGGGTGAAGACGGTTATTCCTACACAAGCTGAGACTGACAATCTGAGCGATGCATCGGAAAACACCACTTTGGGACTGGTAAACCTTATTCCCGATATCGAGAAGATATATCGTAAATCTCTGATTATGCCCTTTGAGAAGGCCGAGAGTAAAATCTACGACAAAGATATCGCCGAGTTCTACCATGAGCTTTTAGATAAAACCGGGCTCAGAGAATCAGCAAGCGATTCTAAATAGTCGAGACCATTCTCCCCCCGAATTACATCCCCCAAAAATAATGGAGGTCGCTTTCTCAAGCAACCTCCACTGTCAAGACTAACTGGTTCCGGACTCAACTCACCTGCGGTAATCACTACCGTACTGGGCGTCCTTTTTAAGGATCTGCCTCCAGTTTAATCTATCAAGCCGAGTCCGCTTTCTGCTTGCCCCACCGGCTGGCAGGGCATCAACAGTCCACCTGCCAAACTCCGAACAACTCGTGAAGCTTCATTGTACACCTCCCGAAGCATATTCAGGTTGTGCCTAGAGCTTCTGGCTAATATTAACACACTAAGTGACAGTTGTCAAGTACAAAAGTAGGCCTAACTACCTGAGAAGAAAGTCCTATTACCTTGCCTACTGCATGGTCGAGCCACCGTCAACGCAGAGAATCTGGCCGACGATATGGGCAGAGACGTCCGATACCAGAAAAGCAACGGCATTGGCGATATCCTGAGGTGTGGTCTCTTTCCCTCTCGGTGTTTGCGGTATGAACCCTTTTTTAATTACCTCAGGGTCTCTCGGGTCGAAATTGGTGAGCCCCCATCCCGGAGCGACGCTGTTGACGTTTATTCCCTGCTTGATGACCATGCCTGCCAGCCCCCTGGTGAAGACGTAGAGTGCGGCCTTGGACATACTGTAAGTGGATACGCCGGGGAAAGCCTGCTTGGCAACGCTGGACGATATGTTGACAATCTTTCCGTATTTATGTTCTATCATTCCCGGGAGGACAGCCTGCGAACAGAACATGGCGCCCTTAGTGTTGAGATTGAAATCCTTGTTCCAGGTCTCTTCTTTCGCTTCTATAAAGTTGAATGCTCCCATGTGCATGCCGCCGGCGTTGTTTACCAGGATGTCTATCCTGCCGAACTCCGCCAGAGCTTTCTTGACCATTTCAATAACTTCGACTTTTTGCGTAACATCAGCTTTGATGGCCGTGGTTTTTCGGCCTAGGGCCTTGACCTCAGCCGCTGTTTTCTTGGCATCATCGAGTTTTAAATCGTTGACGATAACATCGCACCCTTCTTTTGCCAGCGTTAAACAAATAGCCTTGCCGAAGCCTATCTGGCTTCCTGCCCCGGTTACCAGTGCAATTTTTCCTTTAAGACCAAGATCCATTTTTACCCCTTTTTTTTATTTACAGTTATTAATTTACCGGGTGAATAGCCTGTCCGTTATCCTCCGATTAAGGCGTTGCTACTATGACAACCGAGTGAATTATCGGGTGGCCACTGACTACAATACCGAGCCGCCGGAAATCTGGAGGACCTGGCCGGTGATATCGCCGGAGATATCCGACGCAAAGAAGATGGTGGCATAGGCGATATCCATCGGTGTGGTGGCTTTGCCCATCGGAATTGACTTGACCAGCATGTCTACCACTGCCTGTTTATTGGGGGCCTTAATGAAATTGGTGGGTGAAGGACCTGGGGCGACGCAGTTGACCCGTATGCCGGACTTAGCTTCCACGGTAGCCAGTTGCTTGGTGAATATATCAATGGCGGCCTTGGACATGGCGTACATCCCGACACCATGACCGTACATATGGGTGCTGCCTGAGCCGATGTTGACAATGACACCGTACTTCTGGTTTTTCATGTAGGGGAGAACAGCCTGGGTGACGAACATGGTGCCGTAGAGGTTAAGGCTGACTTCTTTATCCCAGATTTCTCTCTTCTGCTCCTCTAAAGGTCCGCCGCCCATGATGCCGCCGGCAACATTGCACAGGATGTCAATCTTATCGTATTCATCGGTGACTTTCTTGACCATTGCCTGAACCTCATCCCTGTTGGTCACGTCCGCCTTGACGGCGATAGACTTGCGGCTGAGTTTTTTTATCTCTTCCGCCGTTAATTTAGCGTCATCGAGATTGATGTCGGTGACGGCGACGGCATCGCATCCTTCCTTTGCCAGAAGGAGCGCAATCTGCTTTCCAAAGCCTATCTGGCTGCCAGCCCCGGTTACCAGGGCTACCTTGCCTTTAAAACCTAAATCCATTATTTCCTCCTGTCTTTTTTACATCGATTTGCAGGTTTCATTATATAACATATTCATGGTTACCGTGAAATCCTCAGAATTCTATGTACTCCAATACATAGCAGATAGTTCTACCTCACCCCTTCAGGGTGAACCCTTCTGGGTGAACCCCCTCTCCAAACGGGACAGTGAGCAAAACCGTTAATAATCCTGTTTGGAGAAGGGGAAAACAAATGAGAGGGGGCTCGGCGCCCCCTCTCGCTATGCACTCCCCTTGATGGAAAATGAGAGTATGTAATGGAGATAGACGGTGATGTTATGAGGGCTTGAAGTGGGAATTGCTTTGTTGCCATGTTCCCCGCAATGACATTTCAGAGAGGATTTCGATGATTCAAGATATTGCGGTTACAGTCCCAGATAGGCTTTTCTGACGTGGTCGCTTTTGAGGAGGTCTTCGCAGCATCCTTCCAGGGCTATGCGGCCGTTTTCCAGCACACATGCCCGGTCGGCTATTTCCAGGGTTTGCCGGACATTTTGCTCGATGAGGAGTATGGTAATCCCCTGTTCACGAAGGGACTTGATTTTCTGAAAGACCTCCAATACCAGTCTCGGCGCCAGACCATTTGACGGCTCATCAATAATGCACAGCTTTGGCCTTGACATTAAGCCCCGCCCCATAGCCACCATCTGCTGCTCACCGCCGCTTAAGGTTCTGGCCAGTTGCCCCGCTCTTTCTTTTAATATGGGGAAAAGCTGGTAAACCTGCTCCAGGGTTTCCTGCTTGTGTTTCCAGGCGCGGCCGATATACGCGCCCATCTCCAGGTTCTCGCGTACCGACATCTCCGTAAAAAGCTTTCTGCCCTCGGGGATGTGAGAAATACCAAGTTCTACAATAGCATGAGGTGGTAAATTATCGATTCTCTGACCGAGGAAACTTACCGTACCAGAGGTCGGGCGCAGTATGCCGGAGATAGTGTGAAGCAGGGTCGTTTTACCGGCGCCATTGGCGCCGATGAGCGCTAAAATTTCTCCCTCATTGATTTTCAGACAGATGTCCCAGAGTACCTGAATCTGTCCGTAAAAAGTATTGAGACTATTAACTTCCAGAATCGGTTTGCTCTCCAAGATATACCTCGACTACCGTTTTACTATTGGCGATTTCCTGCGGGGTTCCTTCCGCAATTTTTTTGCCGTAATTGAGCACAATTATGCGGTCGCATACGTTCATGATTGCTTTCATGACGTGCTCAATCATAACAACGGTGATTCCTTTGCCCCTTATCTGCTTTACCAGGTCCATAGCCTGGGTAATCTCGGTCTGGTTCAGGCCTGCCATCAGTTCATCGAGCAACAGCAGTTCTGGCTTGGTGGCCAACGCCCTGGCTACCTCAAGACGTTTCTGGTTAGCCAGCGTCAGGTCTCTGGCAGGTGAGTTGCTTACTTTTGATAGTCCCACGAACTCCAGAAGCGTCATAGCTTCTCTGGTAGCTTCCGCGGATGACGGGCTTTTTGGCGGCCCGAAAAACGCCCCTACGCGTATATTTTCCACGGCCGGCAGATTGGCGAATATCTTGACCGTTTGAAAAGTCCTGGCAATTCCCAGCCGGCAAATTTTGTAAGGTTTGAGGCCGGTGATGTTTTTATCTTTGAATTTTATTATCCCGGGCTTGGGCACAAGGGACGCTGATATCAGGTTGAACAGGGTTGTTTTACCGGCGCCGTTGGGGCCAATCAGGCCAACCACTTCACCCTGGTCGACGTAGAAACTGACGTCTGATACTGCGGCTAAACCGCCGAAATACTTGGTGACTCCCTCACCCTCAAGTATGTGCACGTTCTGCCCTCGATATTCGCCTTTGTATTTTTTGTATCAGTCCCACAAGCCCCTGGGGCAAGTATAATATGACCGCTATTAATATGATACCAAAAATGAGCATATAGTAATAGGGGAATTTGGTAAGCAGCAGTTCTTCAAGATAGGCAAAGATAGCTGCACCTATTACGGGACCATAAAGTTGCCCCATACCGCCAAAGATGGCCATCAAAACGGGCATAAAAGAGAAGAGCGGATTAAAGGCAACGTACGGGTCAACATATGTCCATCTTGTCGCCATGATAGCCCCGGCGGCCCCCATGAAGATAGCGCTGATGGCAAAGGTGATAGTCTTTAAAAGGGTTACATTAACGCCTGTGTGAGCCGCGGCTTCCTCGTTCTCACCGATGCTTTGCAGCGCTAATCCGTATTTGGAGCGCCTGATAAAGTAAGCGGTGATCATTAATATAACAAGAATGCCGAGCATGACGTAAAAAATGGTGGTGTTACTTTCCAGGACAACGAATCTGCCGCGCGTGCGCGTTACAACAATCTCCCAAAATAAGAGAAGCTCCTTCATGAGCACAACGAGTCCGAAAGTAAATATAGCAAAATATATGCCCCTCAGCCTCAGGGTTATGATGCCAACGAGAAAGGCAAGTATGAAGCTGATGAGACCACCAATAGCGACAACAGCAAGCAGGGGTAATATCTTCCCCAATACGGCCATGGTATATATGCCGACCCCGAAGAATGCCGCCGGCGCCAGTGAGATGTAACCGGTAGGACCGGAAAAAATAGTCCAGCTCACCGTAATGACGATATACATCAGGATGGCGGTCACTAATATGACATTATAAGCCGAGCCATAGAGGGGTAAAATAGCTAACAGGACCAAGATTAGCAAAGATATCCCCGGTAGAAGCGACCTTTTAGAAATAATCCTTGAAATATCCATCTCTCTACTTCCCCAGAATACCTTTCGGTCTCACCAGGAGCAGGAGCATGAAGAGCACGTAATAAGCAGCCATGGCTAAACCGGGCTGGTAGCTACTCACGATGCTGCCGATAAGACCGAGTATGAAACCCCCGATAAAACTGCCGGGGATACTGCCCATCCCACCTAGGACGACCACAATGATGGCGATTATGGTATATCCCAGACCCATAGTTGCGTAAAGAGGGTAGCACATGCTTATAAGCACACCGGCTAAACCGGCCATTAAAGCACCAAAGCCAAAGCACAAAGCCAGCACAAGATTGATATTTACCCCCATGAGGCTTGCGATGGTCGGGTCCTGAGCTGCTGCCCTGATGGCTTTCCCCAGGCGGGTACGGGCTAAAAAGATATAGAAGGCTAAACCTATGACTACCGCAAACAAAAGGGCTACCAGGCGATTGGCGGAAAATACCGTTCCCGCAAAATTGACCCCAATGGCTAGATAGGAGTACCCTCTCATCCCACCACCCCATATGGCTAAGGCTATATTCTGGATGATAAAGAGGAGACCGAAAGTGGCCAGCATGGAATTGCCTTCATAGGCGCCTGGTGATGGTGACGAGATTCTAAGGCGGGTGAACAAAGTCCGGTGAAGAAGAAAACCGATGATGAACATAAGAGGACCGCAAATGGCCAGGGCCACCAGCGGGTTAATCCCAAAGGCTGAATATAGCGCCCAGGTGATGAAAGCCCCGAACATAATAAACTCGCCATGAGACACGTTCAGCACCCGGGCCACACCATACTGCAGGCTGAGCCCCATGGCGATAAGGGCATAGATGCCACCCATCAGTAAACCGGCAATTACTATATTCAGGGCTTTTATCATATAATCATTTATTGGTGTAAATCATAGGTGCAGGCTGCCTAAAAGGCACAGAATTCGCCATTTTAAAGGAATAACCACTCTCAAGAGTCGTTATATACCCTTTAGACAGCCTGCCTGTTGTTGCTACGCTTATGCAATATGTTTTTATTTTGCCGGAGCTGGCCACGGTGGCTTGGGATAGATAAACGGTGCGGTAGCCTTGCCCGTAGGTCCTATGACTTCAAATACCCCTTTTTGCCACTGACCAATCTCCCCGGTGTGGCTTTCCTTGGCCATAAGTCCGCCACCATTACCGAATACGGTGAAGTAAGTATCTCCCAGAACCGTAGTGAAATGCTCCTTAGCGAATACATCTCTTAGTGCTTTCTGGTTAAGGCCAACCTTCTCCACAGCCTGCTTCCAATATTCCCATGCACCCCAATAGAGTGGATGTCCCCACCAATCATTGGTTTCTTCAGGCTTGCCGGCGTAGAGTTTATCAGCCAATGCGGAGAGTGCGGGAGAACTCTTCCGGGCATAGGAGGAAAAAGCACATACTCCCTCCACCGCTGGACCAAACGTGGTATGATAGAACCCGAAGTTGCCTCCGGGGCCCATTATAATGGCCTTGGGGTTATAGCCAAGCGCCATGGCCGTCCCGGTAACAGGCATGACCTGGTCGGGATAGGCAAAACAGCAAAAGACATCGGCACCAGACGCCTTAGCCTCCGTTATTACGGGCGCGAAGTCCTTGAGGTCGGGCGGAAGGCTCACATTTCCAATTATTTTAATTCCCACCCTGGCGAATTCTGCACCCGCCACGCCGGAATACTCTATGCCATGGAGGTCGGCAATGTAGGTTACATATGCCGTCTTGGCGCCCTTTGAGGCCAGAAGGTCAGCCCAAACCGGCAGCTGATACCAGTCGGAGAAGCTCAAGCTGACGAAGGTGTAGGGCAGGCTATAAAGCGAGTCCTTGATGGTCGTGGCGCCACCCTCGGCGGTCAGCAGTAGATAATTATACTTATTGGCGATAGGGGCTTGACCGAAGATAAAAGAGGTGCCACAGGAGGGCCACAGAAAGTCGACCTTGTCCTCTAAAATCAACTTTTCCGTCAGTCTCGTCATCGTACCAACGTCACTCTTATCGTCATAGATGAGGAACCGTACGGGTAGTTTCTTGCCGGCCTCCTTGATATATAACCCGCCGGCGGCATTAACCTCCTTAAGCCATGTCTCATAGATGGGTTTGAATCCCGAGTCTCCAATAATAGCCAGCGGGCCGGAGAGAGGTCTTGCCATACCAATAACGACTTCGGTTTTGGCTGGCGGTGCCGGAGCTGGAGCCGGTACTGGTGCCGGAGCCGGTTTGGCTGCTTCTTTGGTACAGCCGGGGATTACGGTTAAAATAACAACCAAGCAAATTATCAGTGGTATTGCGTATTTTATAATTTTCTTAAACATACATGTGCCTCCTGTTTATCTGCGAAGTACCTTGCTGTTTCCAAATCCTGTGTCTCACATACATTTCACCTCCCCGATTTACTTCTTTTTATTCAGTGTTATGGTATTAGCAATTTATCATAGCAGTGCACAAATTTCAATATAAAGTTCTCTATGAATTTATAGATTACTTTATAAATAAGTAAATTATATACAATTTACATAATACCAATATTCCGCTATTAACATTCGCCAAATAACAGGTTAAAGCGGGGTCTGAATACAGTTTGCGATATTATTATAAAAATAAGATTCGCAAAACTTTATAATACCAATGCAATAGTTGTCAAGTGTTATAGCGGGGTCGAGATAATAATATTGTTTTTTGAGTGTTAAAGGATGGGGAAACACTTGGAAAAAGAAGTAGCTGGATGAATACTATTTCAAATATTTTGGAGGTTCATTTAATAGACAGAGGTAATTACTCTCAGTTCATACTAGACGGCAACGGCTTTTTTTATCTGGCTTCTTCGTCTTTTCCAACCGAGAGTTTCCAGGAGGTCGCCAATAGCTCTGTCCTGTTGGGCTTCGCTCCTCAGGGGGAGGTCAGGGTCAACTCTATATCTGATGCGGCGTCCTTCTCTTTTTTTAGTAACGTAGCCGTCAATTTCAAGGTCATTGATAATGTTGCGGGTTGCCTTTTCCGTGATACCGATTGTCGATGAAATGTCTCGGGCGGTGATGCGTGGTTGCTGGGCAATTAAGCATAAAACCTGGGCATGATTGGTCAAGAACTTCCATCCCGGCATACTAACACCTCCTCACCTGTATTATCATCACAAGAATATATTTTAACTACTAAATATTACCCTAATAACCTATTGACAATTTTAGCCCAAGATGTATAATTTAAATTAAGGAACATTTATTCCTATATATTATAACAGGAATGTCAAGTTATAACTAGAGATTAACGAATAAAACGTAACAAATGTTACAAATACTAATATAAAAAGGAGTGTTGAAAAAGAAAGAGTGAAAACACCATCGGTGGCCCCGAAAAGTCAAACTTGCCACGGACCAGAAAAAGTCGTGATTGGAAATTACAGCAGAAACGAAGCAGAAGAGCCCCCCAGTAGACCTTTAATAGTCAAAAACCCTGAGGAAGAACCTCCCAGTACCGCCACCGGTAGATATAGATTTTTCAGGAATGTATCAGACAGTTCCTGGAAAGATTGGAAATGGCAATTCCGTAACAGGATTACCACTATCGACCAGCTAAGCCAGCTGGTACCGTTATCAATCGAGGAACAGGCGCAAATCAGGTTGGTGACCGAGCGCTATCCTCTCTCAATCACACCGTACTACCTCTCGCTTATCAATACGGATGACCCTGATGACCCCATTAGGAAACAGGCGATACCTTCTATCCTGGAAATAACCATGAGCACCATGGGGTTGGAAGACCCGTTAGGAGAGAAAGAAGACTCCGTGGTGCCCGGATTGGTTCACCGCTACCCGGACAGGGTACTGATGGTGCTTACCGATATCTGCCCGATGCTCTGCCGCCACTGCACCAGGAAAAGGGAGTGGCGACATGGCGGGTGGGTGCGTACCAGCGCCGAGGTAGAGGTGATGCTGGACTATTTACGCCAGAATAGCAATATCAGAGATGTCATAATCTCCGGCGGCGACCCGTTAACGCTGTCAACCGGCCATCTGGAGGCTATTATCTCCAGGATAAGAGAAATAAAACATGTTGAAATTATACGTATCGGCACCAGATTCCCGGTAGTGTTACCCCAGCGTATTGATGCCGAGCTGTGCGACATGCTATCGAAGTATGGCCCGATATGGCTCAATACCCACTTCAATCACCCTCGTGAGATAACACCTGAGTCGGCGGCGGCCTGCGACCGTCTGTTACGCAGCGGCGTCCCGGTTAATAATCAGTCGGTGCTGCTGCGTGGCATTAACGATAGCGTGGAGACTCAGTTGAAGCTGTGCCAGAGCTTGCTGAAGGCAAAGGTACGTCCCTACTATCTCTTCCAGTGTGATGAAGTCCAGGGGACGGAACATCTTCGTACATCGGTGGATGTGGGTATAAGGATAATAGAAGGAATGCGCGGGCATACCTCCGGCCTGGCCGTGCCCACTTTCGTCGTGGACCTGGTCCAGGGCGGCGGCAAGGTGCCCCTGCAGCCGAACTACGCGCTATCGATGAACGATGATGAGCTACTGCTGAAGAATTACGAGGGAAAGGTATTCCGTTACCGCAATCCGAATTCGCAGAACCGCAAGGAAGAAGCCGTTGCCGAACCGCCGGTTAGCGGAGTTGTGGAGAGTCTACTGGCGGATGCCGATATGCCGGTAAGAGTTAAAGGAGAGGCAGATGCGGGTCGGGTTATCGTACGATATTAAAGTCCTTCCACAAGAAGGATTGGAGCATCATAACGTCGATGATGCTCTTGAAGAATACGACTCACCGGAAACGGTAGAGATTATCTCGGCTGCCCTTGAGTCCAAAGGGCATCATGTCGTCAGGCTGGGCGGCGGAGTACAGTTCCTGGAAAATATCCGCCGCGAGAAGGTGGATATCGTCTTTAACATCGCCGAGGGCCGGGGCAACTACCGCAGCCGGGAGGCCCAGGTGCCTTCTATCCTGGAGATGCTGGATATACCTTATACCGGCTCCGACCCTCAGTGCCTGGCGATATGCCTGGATAAACCAGTAACCAAAAAGCTGGTGGCATCGGAAGGCATCAATACGCCGAAATGGCGGCTGGTTACCGATGAGGAAGAACTAGGCCGGATATCCTGGGAGGGATTTCCCTTCCCGGCGATTATCAAGCCAGCTTATGAAGGTTCAAGCAAAGGCATCCGTCTGACTTCTTTAGCGCATAGTGTTTCACAAGCCGAAGAGGAAGTGAGCAGGATTTTAAAGGGATACAGCCAGCCGGTAATGGTTGAGGAGTTTATCAATGGCGACGAGGTGACGGTGGGAGTTATCGGCAACTCACCTCCAAGGCTGGTGGGCATGATGCGTATCCTGCCGAAGAAGAAAGAAAAGCATTTTGTCTATTCGCTCGAAGTGAAGCGAGATTACGTTAATCTGGTTGACTACGAATCCCCCGTTTGCCTGCCCGGGGATGTCCTGGATAAACTGGAGGATTTCAGCCTCAAAGCTTTTAAAACGCTGGGCTGCCGGGATTTCTCCCGGGTCGACTTCCGGGTTAGTCGTGATGGCACACCCTACTTTATCGAGATAAATCCTCTGCCCGGACTGGGGAACTACAGCGACCTAATTATTATGGCCATTAAAATGAGGTGGACCCATGAAGGAATTATTGGTGCTGTGTTTGACACTGCCCTTGAGAGGTACCCGCAATGCGTAAGCGTGTAGCCATCGTTTATAACGAGCCGCAATCATCACGCTATGACAATAACCACGAAGAAAAGGCGGTACTGGGAGTTCTTGAAGCCGTCACCGCCGTGCATCAGGCGTTAATAGAGCTCGGGCATGATGTGACGCTCCTGCCTCTGATACCGCCGTTCGAGGAGGCCAGGAAGAAGCTCGCTGCCCCGGGTGTCGATGTTGTTTTTAACCTTTTCGAAGGGTTTTGCGGCGAACCCGAAACAGAAGCACTGGTGCCGGAAACCCTTACAGAACTGGGGATTCCTTATACCGGCTGCCGGGCTTCGATTATCCGGCTTGCCCTGGACAAGGCCAAGGTCAAGGTAATTCTGAAAAACGCCGGTATTCCTACGCCGGACTTCCAGTTGCTTAATCCCCAGACGCTCGGTACGTTTCGGCTGGAATATCCGTGCATTATCAAGCCTCGCGGCGAGGACGCCAGCCATGGTATTTCGGCGGACAGCCTGGTCACAGATTTCTCCTCACTCAAGAGACAGGTGCGAGCTATAAGCGAATCATATAATAGCGGCGCTCTGGTCGAGCGATTTATCGGCGGACGTGAATTTAACGCCACGGTAATGGGCAACGCCCAGTGTGTTGTGCTGCCCGTATCGGAAATAGTCTATTCGCTAACGCCAGAGGTACCGCGAATACTGACTTTTGCCGCAAAGTGGGAACCGGACAGTACCTACTTCAAAGGAACCAAGGTAATCTGTCCGGCTGAAGTCAACGCTCAAGAGCGGGAGTACATTGCCAGCACCGCCCTGGCGGCTTTCCGGTTACTGGTCGGCAGCGGATACGCCCGGATGGACATGCGCATGGATGAAGCCGGGAAACTTAACGTTATCGAGGTCAATCCTAATCCGGATATTTCTCCGGACACCGGAGCCGCCCGCCAGTCCAGCGCCGCCGGCATGAGATATTCGGAATTTATCGACACGATTTTAAAACTCACACTCGAGAAGGAAGAACATGGCTATCAGAATCCGCTCGATGTCCGTAAAAGACAAACGGGCGTTGATGCAGATACTGAAGAATACGCCCGAATTTAAGTCGTTCGAGGTGGTGGTGGCCGAGGAGGTCATTGACAGCTACCTGAGTGACCCGGAGAAGTCGGGATATAATATCCTGATAGCCGAGGATGACGCGGCGATGGCGGGGTATATTTGCTTCGGTGAGACACCGTGCACCGTCGGCACCTGGGACATATACTGGGTGGCGGTTGTCCAGGAAAAACGCGGGCGAGGTATCGGCAAAGCCCTCTCGGAAGCTGCAGAGACGGCGATAAAGAAAGCCCGGGGCAGGATGGCTATTATCGAGACATCCTCGACACCGCTATATGAGAGCACCAGGCGTTTTTACCTCGGCCGCAGCTATGAACTAATCGCCCGAATCCCTGATTTCTATACCCCCGGGGATGATAAACTTATCCTGCAAAAAAGGCTATAATATAACTGATAAGGATATTCACCCGGGAGGGGACGTCATATCATGGCTGAGCACCTGCAAAACTTCGTGATGACCTTCGTGCCCCTGTTCATCGTCATCGATGCCTTCGGCAATCTGCCGTTCCTTATCACGTCCGGTCAGGACATGGATAAGCGGCAGCGCCGCAAGATAGTCCATTACGCGGTGCTGACAGCGACGGTCGTCGGTCTGATATTCCTGTTTTTCGGCCAGTTTATTTTAAATGTGATGGGTATCAAAGTGCCTGAATTCGCGATAGCCGGTGGGATTATCCTGCTGATACTTTCGATAAGGTATATGGTAACAGGTCACATGGTTACGGTCATGAAAGAGGAGATGGTGGCGGTGGTTCCCATCGGCACACCGTTAACGGTTGGTCCTGCCACCATAACCACCCTCCTGCTCCTGGCGGGACGGTTTCCTCTTTACATGGTGCTCATATCCTTCGCTCTTAACATGGTTATCACCTGGATTATCTTCCTTTTGAGTCAGAAAATTGCAGGGTTCATGGGGCAGGGGGGACTTACTGCTATCTCTAGGGTATTCAGTCTGCTGCTCGCCGCCATCGCGGTTAGTATGGTCATAGGCGGGCTGAAATCACTTGGTGTAATCAGTACGACGAGCTGATATCTTTCCGAAAGTCGAGAAATTCACATCCGATAAGCTTCAACCTCAGATGATTTCAATAATAACTCTTATCATCGTATTTGTCCTTATCGCCGTTCGTCAGGTTGGCAATATAAAACTCCGTATCTGGCAGATAATGCTGCTAGGGGCACTGGTCGTTCCTGATGATATTTTGATGGGACGGACTCTACCAGTGGCGAAAAACGGACGCATCCCTTAGTATGACATAACACAATCGCAACTTTTTATTGGCACTGTGTTATACCAACTCTGGTGTGTCTTTTCATTATTCGTTTTTTATGTTTTGGTGACGGCTAAACTGTACCCAGTTTACCCTTCAGCCACCTGACTCTTTCGGCGACCATTCTGGCAGCTTGTTCTTTAGTTGTGGATTTCAGCAAATCTCTGGAAAGCTTCTCGTCGCCGATGACATCCTTAACCCAGTTACTGAAGTCGGTCTTGGTTTCACTCGCGTGATACCGGAAAGTCTCTTCCGTCATCAGTTCCAGAGCGTCCTTCAGTTCGTCCAGGTTCTTCAAGTATCTTCCGTCATTGCACCAGAAACGTTTTTCCTCAGATACATCACCCAGCATTACTTCTGCGACCGACCTTGTCATTTTAACCATTTTCGCCACCTCCTGAGCTAGTTTCACCAGTCCCAAATAGTAAATGACTGATATTTACTATTCTCTCACCTTTTTTGCCATCCGACAAGTACCTGGCGACTCCGTTAGCCAGTATCAAATACCGGGTTCATCGAAGCAGCCTTTATCTGTGATATAATGACTATTGACTTGTCCCTGCAATTGGGGACAGAACACCCCTAAATTTTCATGATATCACGCAAAACCAGTAAAAACGCAAAGTGGTTGTTTTTAATCTACGGTTAACAACCATAACTTGAAGAAGCAAGGCTGTTGATAGAACAATGGAGAAGGGAATATAATCAGGTACGTCAAAGCGCCAGGATTTACCGTCCGTCGTTACCATAGGCTATTTTGAGTGTGGCTCTAACATGAGAGCCGGTACAGCTATCGGGGGCGGGTCACATATATAAGAATACGAAGGAGCGTAAACGAGTGGAAGTACATAAAATGAATAAAAGGAAATTTGTGGTGCCACAACAACCGATTCCGGCAGAAGATATTAAGGAAATATTCAATACAGATGTAGTGGTAGTGGGTGCGGGGACATCCGGTAAGGCCGCGGCGCTTTCAGCGGCGCAGGCAGGCGCCAGGGTCATCCAGATTGACAAGCACGTTACCTACCGGTGGGGCGGTGGGATGATTGCCGCTATTGATAGCAGGTTACAGAAAAAACTGGGAGTCAAGGTCGATAAAGACGATGTCTGCCTGCAGCTTATGAAATGGGGAGCCAACAAGCCCGACCAGAGATTATACAGAGTGTGGGCCGACCAGAGCGGGGCGATTATGGACTGGCTGATGGACATGACCGATGCTGAGGGAATTAAAACACTCCCCTCCCAGTGGCCGCGCACCGCCGGGTTCGAGCCGGAGAAGGAATACTATCCGGATTACCCGGTGGCTCATATACACTCTGACGGTAAGTTCAGGGGACTCAATCACAAGCTTGCGTTAGACATTGCACAGAACCGGGCTCTTCAGCTCGGGGTGGATATTCGTTACCAGACTCCGGCCGTGCAACTTATCAGACAGCAAAACGGCAGGGTGACCGGTGTTATCGCACGCGATAGAGCCGGTAACTACGTACAGTTTAATGCCCGTAAAGCGGTGATTCTGTGTACCGGAGATTACGGGAACAATCCCTGGATGATGGATAAATACTGCTCCATTGCCGCGGAAGTCGCCCGCAAACATAATATCTACATGACCCGGAACGAAGACCTTATCAATGCCCCGGAACCGATAAACGTCGGGGACGGGCACCAGATGGCTATGTTGATTGGTGCGGTGATGGAGCCAGGACCTCACGCTCCGATGTCCCATGCTACCGTGGGTCCCACTGGTGCCAACGCTTTTCTACGGGTAAACATCGATGGGGAACGATTCGAAAACGAAGACGTGCCCGCCCAGAGCAGCGCTAACTCGCTCGTCCGCCAGCCTGGCAAGAGGGTCTGGCAGGTGTTCGACAGTAAATGGGAAACGGAAATAATCCGGATGGGTGTGGGGCTGGGTACATTCAACCAGGCTAACGATATGCTTCGGGCGCAAATTGAGCAAATAACAGTGAAGGCAGACAGTATTGAAAAGCTGGCGAAGAAGATGGAAGTGCCCACCAAGACATTCAGGGCTACCATAGACAGGATTAACGAACTGGCAAGGAAGGGGAAGGACGTGGACTATGGCAAGCGCCCCGACCGGCTGACGACCGTGGATAAACCGCCATTCTATGCCGGGATAATCGAGCAACATATACTGGTTGTTCTAGGCGGCCTGATTACGAACACCAGGTTCCAGCCAATCGATGCGGACAGGAAAGTTATTCCGGGGCTCTACCTGGCCGGGAACACGGTCGGCAACCGCTTTGCGGTCGACTATCCCACGATGTGCGCCGGACTCAGCCACGGTTATGCCTGGATGACCGGACGCCTTAACGGATTAAGTGCGGCGACCGAGAAGGTGTAGGGTAAGGTAACCAGAAGTGGCGAAGAGAAAAAGCCCTTAATTTAGCAGGGGATAATAAATCATGATGTGAGCCGTCTGCCAGACGACGCCGAGAAGGTAAAGATACCAGGGTAGCCATTTTACTTAAATCAACAATCATTCCCCATTTCATCTAAATGTTTCATTCTTAAATATTTAATATATTACGCAATATATCAATATTAGACTTATTTGAAATAATATATTATAAATATGCGTAAGGAATTTGCTGAAATATTTAATTTATGTCATAGTGTAACTTATGTTACATAGTAATATCTGTTTCACAATTTGTCAATATCTTTTTGAAAATTTTATAAAAAATATTTTGGTGTCGGACCGTTACCAGATTACGATTGTTTTATTGTTTACAGCAGCTTGACAAAACTGATTAAGTTACTTACATTAGTTTAAGTATTATGCAAATATCTGCTTTTTATCAAGCTGGTGTAATATGGCGGTCACTTTAAAAATATTGGCTAAAATGCATTACTTTACCGGCCTGACTCCAGATGAGATTAAGGTAGTCAAGAAATATATTGCCTTTGAGAAAAGGATTGAGAAAGGTGAGACTTTACTGTTTGAAGGTGACCAGTCCGAATATTTGTATTTGATAGTCAGCGGCTCGGTGAAGGTATATAAAAAGTCAGCCAATGGGAAAGAACAAATTTTGAATATAACTACCAGTGGTGATTCTTTGAATGACGTGTCAACGTTTGACGGCGGTGGGAGCGCCGCCAATATGCTGGCGATGACGCCCGTCCGCCTCTACGCTATCAGAAAAGGAGATATGGAGAGGCTCTTTTATGAAAATCCAAAGGTAGCGCGAAATGTAGCCAGGGTTTTGGCCTCCAGGGTCCGACGTGATTCATCGTTAGTAGAGGTGTTATCATTCGGTCAGGTTATTAGCCGGCTGGCCAGACTAATTTTAAAGCAGTCTACCGCCAGCGGCGTAGAACGGTTACCACATTTTACGCAGCAGGACCTGGCGGCCATGGTGGGTACCAGCCGGGTGGTGGTCAACCGGTCTCTGCGGGTCATGGAGGAGAAAGGGGCCATCAGGCTGGAGCGGCGCCGTATCGTTATTACGGACGAACAGGCCTTGAATAATCTAATAAGGTAATTTTCGTTTGAGTTCTTTAAGTCGTCAAACTACTTATAAGGAGGTTTATCTTGACAATGACATTGGCACAACTGGAAGCTGAGGTTAACCAGCTTAAAAAGCAGGTAGCCGAAGGAGCCTGGGCGAAAGACTACATAGAGATATGGAAGCTGCAGTCCCGCTATGCCCATTTATACCATATCGGCAGGATGTCTGAGGTTCCGTTACTCTTCGCTCAAAAAACACCGGGCGTAAATATGGAGATAGAAGACAGTGGTGTCTATGAGGGTATCGAAAGCATCACCCGGTTCTGGAATACAGTATTCAGTGACAAGAGATCCAGGTCGGGTGGCGGAAACCTCGCCCTGCACATGACCGTGAACCCCGTTGTCGAAATTAATAAAGCAGGCACCAAAGCAAGGGGGGTCTGGCACTCCCACGGGTTTTGCAGTTTTGTAGGGGGCGGCTCTTATAAACAGTTCCTGTGCCTGGGGAAATATGACATGGAATACGTGAAAGAGGACGGGAAGTGGAAAATCTTCAAGTTTGCCTACCGTCTTACTTTCATGTGTCCTTACGAAAAAGGCTGGGTGGAAGAACCCGTCGGTGCCAGCATCGCCGGCAACCCGGAAAATATCCCCGATAAGCCCACCACCTTTTTCATGCCTTATAGTCGGTACCGGATAAACGTCATGCAGCCCCCGCCGCCGGAACCCTATGACGAATAATTTTTTTAGCGTGGCAATTAATGAATCGGATATTTAGAAATATGTATTAAATAACATTTTTTAAGGAGGTTTGAGATGGCGACACTGGAAGAACTGCAGAAAAGGATTCAGAGACTGGAGGACATCAAGCAGATAGAGAGGCTGCAGCGGATTTACGGCTACTATCAGGATTACGGGGAGTGGGAGAAGGTGGTCGACCTTTTCAGCGATAAGGCTGAGTCCGTCGAAGAAGCCGATTATGGGGTCTACAAGGGCAAAGAAGGCATCAAAAAGTATTACATCGACCTCATCAAGGGAGGCAAGGACGCTAAGCCCAGGCTCGGCTATATGTCCATAGGCATGCAAATACAGGGCGTGGTCACGGTCGACCCCGATGGCAAGACCGCCAAGGGACGCTGGTACGGTTTCTTCGTGGAAGCCAGACCCACGCTGGACCTGCATGAGGGCGAACTGAGACAGTTGTGGGCTCATGGCATTTATGAGAACGAGTATATCAAAGAAGATGGCAAGTGGAAATTCAAGAAGCTCCATTTCTTCCTCAATTTCCGTACCCCTTATGAAGATGGCTGGTTGAAGACACCGGTCGTAGGCCATAACGGGCCCAGCCTGGAAGTGCCGCCGGATGCCCCTCCCACCACCTGGCGCCCCTATCCCTTTGGCTATCATTTCCCGGTCCATTTCAAGCACCCCATCACCGGCAAATAGAGTGAAGGTTGGCTCAGCATGAATCTGGAACAGCTTGAAAAGCAGGTAACCCTGCTGGAAGATATTCAGGAAATAGAAAATCTTCAGCGAATGTACGGCTATTACTTCGATAATTCGATGTTTACCGAGGTCATCGACCTATTCTCGGAGAATACGGAGTCGGTAGAAATTACCGACCACGGGGTATTCCGCGGCAAGGAAGCGGTAAGAAAAATGTACGGGGGCATGGTGGGAATACCCCGGCCGGGTTGGATGTTTTTCGAGGTGATGCAGTCGCAGGGCGTTATAGATGTAGCCCCGGACGGCAAGACCGCCAGAGGACGCTGGTATACACCCTCGTTCGAATGCCGGCCTTTCGGCGGCACAAAAAAGCAGACGTGGCAGTTCGGCGTTTACAATAACGAGTATATCAAGGAAAACGGGAAATGGTACTTTAAAAAGCTGCACTGGAACCTCACCTACTGGACTTCCTTCGAGCGAGGCTTTCTCAAAGTGCCTAAACTTTCAGACACGCCTTTCCCCCATGCCGATGCCCCGGCAACCGCCTATCACCCGTACCCGTCCGCCTACCACGTCCCTTATCCATTTAAACACCCGGTTACCGGCGAATAAATAAATATTGCTTAAAAGGTGGTGCATTATGAATCTCGAAGAGCTTGAAAAGCAGGTACAGCTCCAGGAGGACATTCAGGAGATAGAGCACCTGCAAAGAAAATATGGTTACTATTTCGATACCAATATGTGGGCGGAAATTGTCGACCTGTTCTCGGATAATACCGAGTCCGTGGAGATAGTCGACCACGGGGTGTTCTACGGCAAGAAGGGCGTCAGGAGGATTTACTGGGACATGTTCTCCGGCGGCGGCAAACCGCGGCAGTCTCCCCCCTGGATGCAGTTCATCGTTATGCAAATCGGCGCTGTGGTGGATGTATCGCCCGATGGTAAGACGGCAAGGGGGAGATGGCAGACCTGGCTGTGTGAATCCAAACCCTACGGAGCATTCAACAGGCAGGAGTGGCTGCACGGATATTACGAGAACAGGTATGTCAAGGAAGACGGTAAGTGGAAAATGTCGCTGCTGCACTGGAACAATACGTTCTGTTCGCCATTTGAAGACGGCTGGCTGAACCTGCCCCTGATGGGCTGGATGCCTTTACCCGATGCCGATGCCCCGCCGACAGCTTTCCACCCCTATCCGTACTTCTACAATAATGTCCCTTATCACTACAAGCACCCCGTTACCGGAAAATAAACTGGCAGGGGGACTATAAGTCTCCCAAACCCCGGGACACTAAAGAGTGTCTGGAGAACAGTGCCTTAGAATCAAGGAGACAAGCAGGATGCACGAGGGTATGGAAGATGAATACATTAATGGGGAATATGAGGAAGCGGATACCTCCGGCCCATTTAACGTTGATTGTGCGTTTTGCAGCGGTACGGGAGTGCACCCCGGCACCATGAAGTCTCTCACGCACGACCGCTGTCCGACTTGCCAGGGGAAGGGTATATTGCATTTTGAAGGTAGCCGGAACAATTACAATCCATGCCCGCGATGTAAGGGTACCGGCAGAGAACCCAAGTCCACATCTATCAAGCCATGCCCCGACTGCGATGGATACGGTATTGTGTAATGCCGATACACATTGAGGTCAGGCTATCTGAGATTATAAGCCGCTCCAACAGGACCCCCAGAGGCTAAAACCGCTTGATTATCAGGTTAGATTAAGAGGCCTGTCCCCACCGAAATAATTCGAGTACCGAAACAGTGGGAATGTGCTCGGGAGGTCTTACCAGCTCCAGTGTTAGTGCTTTCTCTGGGCAGGTTATGACACAAACGCCACACCCTAAACAATGCTCACTAATAATGGACGACTTAAGCTTCTTGGAACCGGAAAACTTCTGCATCTCTATGGCGTCAAACTTGCAGCGGTCGATACAGGTCTGACAACCACCGCAAAGCTCCTGATTCACGGTAGCCCGGTACCGGCTAGGAGAGAGAATTTCGTAAACCTTACCCTCCCCCCGATGGAGCAAGGGATTGATTACCATACAGCAGTCATCGCAGCAATTGCAGAAAAGGTCTCCATGGGAGGTATTCAGGGGTATATGGACCAAGCCACGGTCTTCACAGTCATCAATTGTCGCCAGGGCTTCTTCAAAGGTGACATCTTTGGGCGGTTTCAGGAACTGTGTTGATTCGCGGGGTCGACGTTCACCAGCGGTAGGGTATTGGACATGGAGACACACGTCTATCGGACTATCGCACTTCCGCCACAGGCCCCGGCAGCCGCACATCATAAAGACTGTCCGTTCCGACCTTCTGAGTATCTGCTCCATGTCCTCGTACCACAGGATTTGCTCCGGCTGGATATTAGGGCTGGCAAGGAGAGCCTTATGAGCCGGCACTACCCTGTGTGCTCCCGGTGCCCCGCTCTCCTTCCTTTTGATAAACCCGTCTACCAGTATATCTCGCCATTCCGCGTAAAAGAAGTCACCCCACAGGGGGTAAACCTTGGCTTTAAGGTCTTCCTTCATCCAGCCGATAGCACCATGGTGGAAGGCAACGATATTAGCCGGCGTGACATAACCGTTGTTAATTTTACGGATTATCTGCCTTTGTTCCATATCATTAAGCTTTGCCTGAAGGCTTTTTTCGTCGGTTTTTATCCTTTTCGCCAGTTCCGAGCAAGAGGCTGGGATAGATAATTCGAGAAGCAATTGCCCTTCTTCGGGTGTCATCATTGCCTGAAGAATTTTAGCAAAACGTTTAGAGCCTGGAGCACCCATTTTTTCCGTTAGCTTGTCGAACACATCATTTTTCTTCGGCATTTCTTTTCCTCCTGACTTGTCCTTCTATTCTCTCCAGTAAATTCGCGTTACTAACTTATACTTATGACTGGGCTTATTTTTAAGCTTTTGTCAATATAAAGCAAATAAAAAACCCTGTCTGCAGAAAGTATTCGACTCACCCGGACAATGGTGGCATCACGCCTTGCAGCGCAAAGGCAGTCTTGCCTTAAAAGAACTGTACCCATGTCACCCTGAGCGTAGCCTGCTTGTGCTAAAGCTTCAGCGAAGGCAAGCGAAGGGTCTGGGGGTGGTGGGGACTATCTGTGCACTGCCAGCCCTACCCACAGATTCTTCGTCATCCCGATAAAATCGGGATTCCTCAGAATGACATTTGGGGCAAAGCCCGTAAAGGCTAATCTTTCGCTGTTATATAGTTGGTAGATTCTGAGGCTGCGTTCGGGTCAAACGCTTTCTTAAATTTCCTCAACCATAAATGGTAATTGGATGTATGCGGCCCGTACTGGTCATGAGCCGCGTCACCCCACGCATGACCCGGCACTCCAAAGTGACCCTCTATAGCCGTTTTATTGGCGAACATGCCAACCTCGGCCGGGGCTTTTTGTGCTTCGGGGTCTTTCTTATTAAACCTGATAAGCAGTTCGGCGTGCCCGGCATGCCCGTGTTCAACCGATTGCACGAAGGGGTCCGTGCCATCAGCCAGCAGCCGTCCTTCATTAATCAGGCGTTCCTTAATCGGGGATGAACGTAGAATATATTGATGCATGAGATAAAATACATCAGTACCGCCCACCTCCCCCGCGAAGACTCCTGAGGCGCGGCAGGTCTCTCTGATAGAACTGGTGACCCTTATGAAACGCCACATAAAGCCCCCGGCATTTTTAGGGTCCTCAACCGGTTCCAACGACTTGCCGTTATACTCATCCATGATTTGCTGTAAAGCTTTCTTTTTATATTCGGTGTCGCTCGGAGAGTTGCCGGCCATGATGATTAAAAAGCCCGGCCCCTGTACTGAATCGGTAAATTGCTTCATATAGGCAAGGTCTTCATTGTTATCTGTGGCAATATTCGAGGCCATCATGGCGGCATTGAAGCCCATTAAAATGAACCCGATTTCAGCTTCACCGACCTTTTGGGCTGCCTGAATCAGTTTTTCCGATGACGGGAAGGAGATGTACCGTATCATAAAGCCTGGTGGTATCTGGCTTGGGCAATAGCGGGGTGATACTCCTTCAATCGGAAATGTCGAGGGTCCCGGCCAGTGATAAACCTTTTGTGCCGCCCTGGTATAGACACCAAGCCCCCCAAGCGGCATCACGTTGCCTCTGATGACGCCTCTTAAAGACGGACCCGGGCCATCGCCGCACCACCACTGGCCCAGTGACCCCAGTGAACCCAGCCTGACTATTTCCCCGTCCGGAGTTACCCATTCCAGAGCCAGTTGATTTCTCTCCCCGTAACTGCCGCTGACACTTAGATGCCCTATCCCCTGATGAGCCGCTAGAGGGAGTGCGGAGCAGTTGCTGCCGGCCCCGGTGATGTTGCAGTTCAAACCTCTTTTCATTAACTCAGCCTGCAGCTGGGCGTAAATCACGTAGGGTTCGACCACTGCATACATGCTTTTCTCGTTGATTTCCAGGATGCGGTTCATCCTCCTTAAGTCCAGTTTGACGACGCCCGGTCCGCCGGCATCACCATAGGCTCCCCAGCCCGTACTCGATGCCTTAAACTGCACCTTGAATTTGTTACAAAGCCTGACTATCGCCTGGACTTCCTCAGTGGTTTTGGGAAGAGTCACGGCTTCAAACCTGGGCCTCGCCCGCTGAGCGTACGAATTCAGTATTAAAGGGGCTTCGGAAATATTCTCTGGTCCCACCACATCTTCTAACGCTTTATAAATTTCTCTCTTTAAAGCCATGTTTGTGACCTCCTTTGAGACTATTTATTAATGTCATACCGACTTTATCATCGGGAGCCGGACCACCACTCCTACCCTGGATTCTGGCTTTCGCCAGAATGACAATGTAGAATCCCTGGATTCCCACTGGAGTTTACCCCGTACGCCGACCTGCTCGCCGAACAAGTTCTTTGGCAGGCGAGTACGGGGTGGGAATGACAATTGTGGGAAGCCTGGGATGACACTGAACCATGGCTAAACGTTCTCCTCTTTGTTAAATTGCTTTCTCCAGCAGCTCAACGACATCATATACCTTGAGGTTGCTCCCGTATTCTTTGATAGTGTCGTTAAAGTTCTGCTCGCATCCGGGACAGGCAGTCACGATAGCCTCCGCCCCGGTGGACTCAGCTTCATCTATTCGCTCTCTGGCCGTCCACCTGGCAAACTCGGGGTTGGTTTCCCTGACACCCCCGCCAGCACCACAGCACCAGGCATATTCCTTTATCCTGTCCATCTCGACGAGCTTTAAGCCAGGGACACTCTTCAGGACATCCCGCGGGGATTCATAAACACCGTAGGTGCCCCGCCTGAATTCTTTCGGCGGGTCAAATATGCGTATATGTCCGGGAATCGGTTTCCCTTCCCAGTGTAAATATGGCTCTCCCAGTCTGCCAAGATGGCAGGGGTCGTGATAGGTGACCTTGACGTTAACCTTCCTGGTCGGTTTCAGCTTGCCTTCTTTTATCAATCGGGCAAGGTATTCCGTGGTATGCAACACTTCCAGGTCTCCCTTCAGGCCGAATTTATCGTAGAGCACCTTAAAGGCATAATAGCAATCGGCGCAGCCTGTTACCAGTATTTTCGCACCCGATTTCTTAATCAGTGCCATTTTTTGTCTGGCCTGATTTAATAGCTCTTCTTTATATCCCATCTGGTATGCCCGTCCGCCACAGCATGACTCGTTTTCTCCGGCAATGCCTATGTCGACACCCACTTTTTGCAGTAATTTAACGGCAGCTTTGGCCACTTTCCACATATCTTTGTCGTAACAAATCCGGCACCCGGCGTGATAAATGACCTTCGTCTTCTGCCTGGTGATATCTTTCACATCCAGCCCTTTAGCCCAATCTCCACGCCCGGCTTTCGCCCCCGGTATCATGGTGCCCTGTTTCCGCAGACTATTAATAACGCCATCAAGATCCGGGATAGTGTGGCCTTCCTCGACACATTTAATCCTGATTTCATTTATCGGCTCCAGCACTTCCATGTCCATGGCGTACTTGCAGGAGATATCACAGGCACCGCACATCTGGCAGTTATAAACAACCTCAAGAAGCTTATCGTCATATTCGAGTTCCTTCTCCAGCATGGCTATACCCATGCCCATTCTGCCGCCGCCGGCATAGGTATGGAAGTTATATCTGGCTATGCTGGGGCAGGCATAGGAATGTTGAATTTCTTTTAGCTTTTCCAGCGGGACAAATTTGCATATCGAGCAGCGGCAGCACATTTCCATATCACTTCTATAATCTTCCAGCGCCATTTCTTTCCCTCCATGTTTGTTAGTTATCAGTGGTCAGTTGTTAGTTATCAGATTGAGCGTTGGACACCTTAACTGTCTACTGATAACTATATACTGTCTACTTTAATTTAAAAGCACAGTTTCCCCGGATTCATGATATTGCCGGGGTCTAATATGGACTTGACCTTTTTCAAGGCAGCTACGGTAGCAGCGTCTCTATTAATAATCGTCCTGGCGCTGGTACCATAAGGCCTCGAAAAGAATGCCCCTTTAGCCATCAGGCTCGTGATGACCCGGTCGGATAGCTCCTTAACCCGGTCAGACTCGCCCTGGTTTTTCGGGTCATAAAACAGGTTGAATTCGCAGTGGCAGTTGGTCCCCTGTACTATCGGCTGGAGGTAAATACCCATCTCTGAAGTCGGGTAGCCTATGTCATGAGCCTCATCGTACATGGTATCGAGCAAACCGGGGAGATTATCATAGATAGTCAAGAAAAATATATCGTGGCAGGCTCCTTTATGACGGAGCTTCCAGTAAGGCTCCCCGGAGGGACGCTGGACTTTATTTAATAACTCAGAGGCCGAGATTTTATCAATAGCCTGTACCGGTTCCAGGCCCACCCGCTGGGCTATCTCTCTCATATCTTTTATTTGTCCGCTCACTCTCTCTTCCGGCAGATATTCGTAGCCGGCGATATTGAAGAAAAGTACCCAGGGAGGCAGAGTGTCCTTAAGTTCCCGGTAATTATCGGGCAATTTCTTCGCCATGATAGTTGCCAGATTGGAATTATTAAGCACAAAGCACTCGTTAGCCAGTCTCAGCCTTATCAGCCAGTGCACCATCTCCAGTATCTTATCGAGTGTTGAAGAGCCAACCAGGAAGGGCTCTTCAAGTCTGGGAATGAGTTCGCATCTAACCGATGCCCACGTTACGATACCCATCGTTCCCTGGGCTCCCTGAATAACTCTATACAGGGAAAAGGCAGACGGCCCCGCCGCCTCCTTCTGAGCACCTCCGGCATCCCACTGCTCTTCCAGCGTGCCTGGCCCGGCGGCGGCTCCTGTCCGGAACATATCACCGGTGCCGAAAATTACCTCAACGCAAGCCAGTGGGTCTCCTATGTCCCAGTGATACTTGGGCATCACGACGGGCTCTCTCTCGAGCAGGCTGCCGGCAACGGATTTTGACTTGCGTGGCAGCAAAGGCAAATTGAGCCTGAGCCCTTCCTCGGCTACCGCCGGTATAAGCTCTTCAAAGGTTACGCCCGGCTCGAACATAGCTACTCTATTAGTCCGGTCGACCTTGATTATTTTTTTCATGCCGCTCAGGTCTACAATGACAGCGCCTCCGACGCCGGGAACAGTATCGCCCCGGAAGTGTGGGGGGCCAGAGCTTACCGGCACCAGCGGCGTTAGAGTCTCATTAGCCAGCTTAACTATCTTCTCTATCTCCTCCACATTTCCTGGCTTGACGACGCATGACGGCTTTACCGCATTAACGAAACTCATGTCTCTGGAATATTCTTTTAACGTCGCCTGTTCGCGGTTTACATTGCCAGCGCCGACTATTTTTACGAGCTTGTCTTCTGCAATCATTGCTGCCTCCTTTCCCGTTCTACTAAAATTAAATAACTTTTCATGATTTAATCAATCTTTCTTCTTATTTCTTAAATATTATCAATACCATGTCTTGGCTATTATGTGGTTTTACTATCGAGCTGTCAATTATTTGTAAGCATCGCACTTGACAATATTGAAGCAGCAATACATGATTTCCCAAATTGGTTGATAAATACCTGATTTTAATAATACACAGGAAGGAGAAAATAAATGGCTAAAGCAAAATATGATAAACTATTTTTCAAAGAACCCATCGTAGAAGGAAATTTCGCACCAAAGATAGGGCTTAAAGATTTAACTGGCCTTAACATCAGGATTGCCTACAATTGCATTTCAGAACCGTTCCTCATGGTAAAGGAACCTCATAAACACGAGCACGAACAATACATGTGTTTTATCGGAGGTAACCCGATGGATATACGGGACTTCCCGGCAGAAGTTGAGCTTTCATTTGGAGAGGAAGGTGAAAAACATATAATCAACAAGACCACAATCGTCTATATCCCGGCGGGTTTGCTTCATTGTCCACTTAACTTCAAGAGAGTCGATAAACCTATTATCTTTATGGATATTTATCCTGCCGCCGAATATCAAAGAATACCTGTATCCAGATAGCCTTCATCCTGCCAGACCTGGCGTAGTGTCTGGTAAGTAAGTCCTGTAATTCGTTGCGGAGAATGGGGTACTTTGCACCTCAAGCATCTGATTATCGATATACGCCGTATTCCTTGGTAAAATCAATCATTGCTTTGAGGTTTTCAGGCTTGACCTCATCTATGGAACTTCTTGGAGCCATAATGAAACCTCCCCCTTTGCCAACAACATCAATAAGCTCTTTACAGTAATCCTTTACATTCTGGGGGCTGCCTGTCTGTAACAATGAGCACGGAACATTGCCCATGATGCACAGGTGGTTGCCCAGTATCTCCTTTACTCGTATAATGTCCGAAGTGTCAAAGTATCCGAGGACCTTGCCTCTGGGTAACTCAAGAAGATACTTCAGGCGTGAGGTATAGTCCCCTTCAAAGAAGGGACAGGGTGTTAACCCTGCATCTATTAAACCCAGCAATAGCCGCTTCAGGGTGGGCCAGTAAAATGTCTCGAACTGCTTTAACGACATGAACCCCTCAGCCCCCCTGTGCAGAGGTATAAAAACCCTGGGATTTCCACTCATCTTCGCCGTGGCAATAGCCATCCCAAGCAAAATGGGTAGTAGTTTTTCACAAGCTTTAATAAGCCTGTCAGGTTGTCGAAACATATCCAGCATAGACCCGCGCATACCTCTTAAACGGTCCGAAACGACGTCAAAAGGTGTGAACGTAGCCGCATGGCTGAATGTGGGAAACCCCAGCTGTTTCAGTTCCTCTCCCAGCAAACCTATTTCAGCGTTCCGTTTTAAAACTTCCTGCCTGGCTTTTGATAAGGACTCGATAGCCTTCTCGAATCCAGACATACCGAGTAAAGCTGTGGGGGAAAATAACAGGATACTTAGATGAGGGAGTCTTTGGAAAGACTCCAGGTTACCACATATACGCGGTAAATAATTCCGTATGATAAAGCCAGTAGGGTCCTCTAAAAACGCTTCGTATTCGTCGGCTTTCATATATTCCCCTTCGACGAACTGATGGGTATGGTGCAGCGAGGTACCGTGGCCGGGCCACACCATTTGCTTGAAGTCAAGCGCTTCAAGGGCGCCTCCCGAGTCAGGTCCCGTAGCAAGGCACGTATCCGGCTCAAAATCGATGACGGTTTTTTTAGCTGCCTCCTTCCATTTTCCCGGGTTGTAAAATGCATCCGCACAGGTTATCCCGGTGTACTTTGCCGGGAAATAGCCGACACTAAGTATAACTGGAACTCTATCCGGTATTTTCAACTGGATAGCGTCCTCTACCCTCTTGACTCTTTCCTCATATAGCTGTTTGGGTGTTTTGCTCATTGTTACTTGCCTCCTGTCTACTCTTTGGCAAGAGATTGATATGCAATTCTACCATACCCTCTATAGAAAAGGCTCCGGAGGCATAATATCCTCCGAAGCCTTTCTCTTAAGCTAACAGCCTGAAAACCTATGATAGCCTTAAAGCTTGTTACCTCTGTTTTAGGGTGAGCCAGGCAAATTATACTGTTTCCAATATTTCGCCCTGATAGTCATCCACGCATTATAGACTTTGTCTAAAGTAGCGTCAGTTACACCCACTGATTTACAGTCTTCTCTCCACTTGGGAAGAAGAACCTCGGCGACAGATTTTTTCCACGCCGTCATCTCATCCGCGGTGGGTTCAATGAGCTTCTCGCCTTCGGATAAAAGTGTTTTCGTAGATGCTGAATAGGTACCTATCTGGAAGTCTATGAGAGGTTTAAAGGAATCCAGCCGTGTCTGTGCGAATATCTTCTGGTCCTCCGCTGACATCGAATTATAGAAGTCATTGTTCATCAGAACAACCATATTTCCACAGCCGAAATCAAACATATAAAAGTAATCGGCGATGGATTGAATTTTCCAGTCTGTAACCATGGTCATGCTCATCACCGCGCCATCGATAACCCCCTTATCCATATTCATGTAAATTTCAGGGGTCACCACAGCCACAGCCGCGCCTCCGTTAGCCTTTACCAGCTCCGCGATACCACCAATCGCGCCTATTTTCGTGCCTTTAAAGTCAGCCGGAAAGTGCACTGCTTTTGACTTCATCACCAGATTGGACCCGTTTAAGATATCATTCGTAAGGTACTTAAAACCGTTGTTTAGCTCAGCAGATACTTCCGGAATCTTGGAGAATTCTATCCAGGCGTCATTTGATGCCTTGTACATTGCCTCGTCGGCACCGGGCCATCCCAGTGTCGGCGTCATTGTGAGCATGGATAACGGGAAATCCTTGGCGAACATTGCTGTAGAGGTCAACCCGATTTGGCATACACCCTTTCTTACCGAGTCTAGGACGGCGGTTATTGGTACCAAAGTCGAGGCTGCATAGAGTTCTACCTTGTAACGGCCATTCGTCCGCTTCTCAAACTCGGGCCCAAACCACTCTTCGCCGGCTGAGTAGCCCTTTCCCTTAGGGCAAGAATAAGAAATTTTAATCGTCTTGGCTACTACTGGTGCCGGTGCTGGTGCTGGTGCTGGTGCCGGTGCTGGTGCCGGTGCTGGAGCCGGCTCTTCCTTGGCGCAGGCAGGCAATAGAAGTGCCGCCATCAGCACTAAAGCGAGCACTGTAATCATCCAGTATCTTTTCTTCATTTTTTCTCCTTTGCTGTTACACTTCACCCGGAATAGCTATGTATTTAGCTATACACCTATACTCATCACCTCCTTTTTTAAATTAATAAATATATTGATGTGTAAAGTTAATTCACACTGTATATTTTTTTCCTATTTCTGTCAACCCCCCTTCAAGCTCCGTTGTAGATTGTGTGGAAAAAATTTTTCAAGAAATATTAAATATTTTTTTTGGCAAGAACCCATGAGCAAAGCACAAATGTGACTGGGCCTTATAGCAGACATGATAACAAGGCTTTTCCTTTTCAGTAGGATGGTGTAATATTTCGCCAAAGGTTTGTATAAATGTGCCAACAAGTTATATAATTCCGTCAATGATATGTATCAAACGATATATATAAAAAGATATATATATAATATATAATAAGTTTTATAAAAAAGAAAGGAGGTATATCATAAGCGTCTCTACTTGTCATTGGATTATATCTACGCCAGTGAAATTAAAGGTTTTTACTGCTTATTTGAAGAAATATTAAGGCATTACGCCGTTCTTTCCTATCTCTACCTTTACGAATGATGGGAGTGACTTAAAGGAGGTGAAATGAGCCAGGACGTAACCCTGGAGACCAGCCAGGATAAAAGGGAATTAACAGGTTATAATCGTACAATAATGTGGACTTGCCGGGCGATGACAGCTATCGGTGCCGTGGTGCTGGCGATAATGATGTTTCTCTCGGTTGCTGATATCTGCGGTCGTTTCTTTTTTAATAAACCAATAGAAGGTACCTATGAGATAGTGTCACTTATGGTGGTCTTAGTTGGCTGCCTCGGGCTGGGCTATTGCCAGCTTGTCAAGGGGAACATTATGATTGATGTCGTCACCAAGCGTCTCAGCCCGAGATGGCAAGCTATACTGAATGTCATTTCATATCTCATATCTATTGCCGTATGTGCCACAGTAGTCTGGCAGGTATCATTGAGGATGTGGGATTATATGCATAAACAACTTGGTGGTGAAACCATTACTTTGGGTATTATCCTCTGGCCTTTTATGCTTTTAATGGCGGTGTGTTTCGCCTGGGTGACCGTGATATTTTGCATAGACCTTTATCACGCTTTTAGAGAGGTGCTCAAGCGATGAATCAGACTGAAATAGGTATCATAGGTATCGCTATTCTGTCAATTATGCTCATGATAGGACTGGATGTCGGTTTTTCTATGCTGGTCACCGGTTTTATCGGTTTTGCCATGATAGGCGGCTGGACTGCAGCCTTAGGCAATATGGCCATACTGCCGTTTGATTCATTAAATAATTACTTCTTTGCCGTGCTTCCTCTCTTCCTGCTTATGGGCGCGTTTTGTGCCGAGGGCCAGATAGGCAGAGATGCGTATGAGATGGCTCGTACCTGGTTCGGGCAATTAAAAGGTGGCCTGGCGATAGCCACGATAGGCGCCTGCGGTCTATTCGCGGCCATAACCGGTACCACTTTAGCCGGTTCGCTGGTCATGGGTAAGGTGGCTTATCCGGAGATGAGAAAGGCGGGGTATAAGATGCCGTTAGCTGCCGGAGTCGTCTCGGTTGGGGGTACCCTGGGCATCTTAATACCACCCAGCATGGGATTTATTCTTATCGGGATAATGACGGACTTAAATATCGGTGAGCTATTTATGGCTGGAATAATACCTGGCATTGTTGTCATTATCTTTTATATGTCCACCATTGTTATATGGAGCAAAATTGACCCAAAATTAGCTCCGACCACGCCGAGAGCAACCTGGAAGAAGAGAATAGCATCGGTAAGGCTGACCTGGCCGGTGGTGCTTTTATTTCTCGTCATCATGGGAGGTATTTATGGCGGTGTCTTTACCGCTACCGAGGCGGGTGCTATCGGCGCCTTCGGGGCTCTGGTTATCCCTCTGGCGAGGAGACAGATGTCTCGCCGGGCCCTGTGGAATTCCTTGATGGATTGCGCCAGGATGACCTCTATGATTGTTATCCTGCTGGTGGGTGCCTATATGTTCAACGCCTTTATGGCGATAACCCAGATTCCAGCTACCTTCGGCAATTTTTTAGTCGATTTACCGCTGCCAAGATGGGGTATCATGTTTTTTATCCTGGTATTCTATATTGTTGCCGGTACGTTTTTTGACCCTATTTCCATATTAATTCTCACCATTTCTATCTTCTACCCTGCGGTAAAAGCACTGGGATTCGACCTGATATGGTACAGCGTCATCATGGTGAGGTTGATAGAAATAGGGCAGATATCCCCGCCGGCCGGCATTAACCTGTTTGGACTTAAAGGAGTTATCGATGCTCCTATGGGCGAAATTTTCAAGGGGGTAATACCATTCCTTATATCTGATGTATTTAACCTGGCTCTGCTGTGTGCCTTTCCTGTAATCTGCACTTTCTTACCTAGCATGATGTGATGTCATCTTGCTATTAACTGTGCAATGTGTTTATACGAGTCCGTAGTATCCAGAAAGACACTGGGACTACGGTTTGGCGACCACCAGGTAATGGTAAGGTCCGCTATCTTTAACTGTTTCTACAGTGAAGCCTGCGGTCTGAATCAGGCGAACTGCCATGTCTTCACTGAATCTTATCTTCAAAGGAGGACCTAAATCCATTGGCTCTTTCTTCCAGTCCAGATTGACCAACTTACCTGCGGACTTGACCATCCTCCTGGCATTTTCCAGAACTCTGGCCGGGTCTTGAAAGTCGTGAAGTGCTATCCCAAAGAAGACGATATCAGCGCATTGCTCACATATGACCGATTCTTCCGCTTGACTTGCTGTCAGGTTCAGGTTTTTAAGCCCTTCCTTGGCGGCTAGCTCTTTCAAGCTGGTTATTGACCGGGCATCCACATCTAGGCCGTACACTTTTCCCCTCCGGCCAACCATCCTGGCCGCCGGTAGAGTGAAGAAACCACCACCACAACCTATGTCAACAAAGGTGAAGCCAGGTTTTAATCCAATATCCGCTAGAATGGCTTCCGGGTTTTGCCATTTTCTTCTCTCATGGTCAATAGCGGGTCTGTACATATTCATATTGGAGTTCACTATGATTAGCTATTCACGGCTAATCCAATCTGATTATACCTGTATGAACCAAATGTTTATCAAGTAGTTTACAGATACAGTTAAATGATAATTAATGGCTTCACATAAGTCAACGCATTAGGCTACATTTCGCGGAGAATGGCCGCGGCAGACTGACCTGGCGATGTCAATCGCCTTTTCGAGAGGCAGCCGCGAAACGATTTGATGATTTAATTAGTAGCAAAACTTGAAAAGACAGCTGATAATAATATCAAGTTGGCTTCAAAATAAGGGATAAAAAGGATATTGGTAGCGCATACGGGATTCGAACCCGTGATCTCGTCCTTGAGAGGGACGCGTCCTGGGCCGCTAGACGAATGCGCCGTTATATAAATCTGGCTGGGGAGGAAGGAGTCGAACCTTCGCTCACGGATCCAGAGTCCGCTGTCCTACCACTAGACGACTCCCCAGCGATAGGTAAATTATAGCATGAAGCTTCGTCAGAGACAATCGTTATCCGCCAATTTGACACTATAGTGACGACGGGCTATTGTTATTACTTGAAAGGGGGATTTCTCCGTGCCCGATATTGGTGCCTTGCAGAAGATACTGGGGGTCACTTTTAACAGGCCATCCCTGTTGGAACAGGCCCTGGTCCACAGTTCCTATATTAATGAGAATCCCACCCATACTTCCGGCCATAATGAAAGGCTCGAATTTTTCGGTGATGCTGTGCTGGACTTTATCGTCGCCGAGAAGCTATATCAAGAGTTTCCCGACCTCAGTGAGGGCAAAATGACCAAGCTACGGGCGGCGCTGGTGCGCCGGGATACTCTGGCCCGTGTGGCCAGAGCTATAAATTTGGGCGATTATCTTTACATGGGGAAGGGAGAAGAGTCGAGCGGAGGGCGGAACAAGACGCCTAACCTGGCGGGGGCTCTGGAAGCCATAATTGCCGCTGTTTATCTTGACCAGGGTATGGCCGCTGCCGGAAATATGGTTATGGGACTACTCGTTGAAGAATGGAAAAAGGTATCTCGCCAGAGTGTTTATGTTGATTATAAATCGAAGTTACAGGAGCTGGTACAGTCCCGATATCAGGTGACGCCTGCCTATTGTCTGGTGTCCGAGGAAGGTCCGGACCATGATAAAGTGTTCACGGTTGAGGTTATGGTTAATACGAAGATTCTTGGTAGCGGTACCGGCAAGAGTAAAAAGCTGGCCGAGACAGAAGCCGCCCGTCTGGCATTGGAGCGTCTTGGTGCCGACTTTACGGAATAGACACTATTTGCTAAACTGCATTTAAGAGTACCTCAGGTACCTTAGCGAGGTGTTATTATGGGTAAACGAGATTACAAGCAGAGAGAGCAAAAAAAGGCGAAAAAGGATACCAAGAAAGTATCCCCGGTTACTATTGTGACGACACCGGTAGAGGTAGAGGTAATTAAAAAGGGGAAGAAGAAGCGCGACGAGGAAGAGGAGGTATAGTCCTTCCGCGGAAGGACCGGGAGAGTCAGGAAGTGGTGGTGAATGGCTGATATGGCGTCGCTTCAGGCGACGGTTCGTGGTCGAGTGCATGGCGTCTTCTTCCGTGCTTTTGTTGAAGAATGGGCGGCGGAACTGAATCTGACCGGTTACGTACGCAACCGGCCTGACGGCAACGTAGAGGTCAGGGCGGAGGGCGAAAGGCAGCGACTGGAGAAACTGGTCGGTTATCTTAAGGTAGGGCCGCCTGCCGCCAGAGTTGATGAGGTGATAACCGTTTGGACGGCATATTCCGGGGCTTTCTCAGGCTTTCGTGTCAGGTACTAGTCTGGCCTTTTGAGTGTGTTTAGCAATTATCTGGTGTCATTCCCGCGAAGGCGGGAATCCAGAGGGGGGTAAAGGTGGCTGGATTCTCGGGTCAAGCCCGAGAATGACATTATAAAAAATCTCAATTATTTTTTATTTTACTTCCTGCAGTCCGTAGTACAAATCTTTTTTAAGGATGCGATACAGAGCCTCGGGTGAAGTGCGGTACATGTCCCCGCCGCGTAACTGGCCAAGCTCATGGCCGAGTTCTTCCAGGCTGATGTCGCGGTTGCCGTTGCGCAGGAAAAGACGGAAGATACCCTCCAGGATGGGTAACCGGTCATTTATGAAGTCATTTTGCTTCGAGCAGCACTTATGAATAGTCAAAATAAGAGCTTCCGGCGATGGTTGTTTTCCCTTGCCGCTTATTTTTCTGGAACACTCGGGGCATAGATAGTCCTTGATGAGAACCGAAAGAGAACGGTTGTTTTGCGGAAACCAGTCCAGGGCGATAGCCCAGCGCGTCTTCGCCAGCTCGATACTCTTTTCTTCCTTGTCCATAGCGTCATCACCCATATATACCGGACTAAGCCTGAAGCTCTACCTTGGCCGACCTTATCAGGTCAAGGTAACCGACTTTTAATCCCAGCTCGTCAGCGACTTCACGGTCAGCCTCATAAGGTTCTCCGATAAATACCTTATCGTATTCCTCGACTTCGCCTTCGCTCGGGTCCTGTCTGACGGCGAACTTCTGTCTGGCCTCGACGATACCCAGGTCGAAGGGGAGAGTGAAATAGAGGTCGGCCAGTACCTTGTCTATTCCCAGGCTGTAGAGGTTCTCCCAACCCAATGAAGTATCTCCGTGGTACTTGCTGCTCGGCAGCAGCGAAAGCAGGTTCATAATGGAAAAACTGCCTGTGCCGTTATATGTCTTCAGCGGCGCTACGGTTATCAGGTAGTCACTGGATAGTATGACATTGGGCACCCAGAATGTCGGCACGGCGAACGGTTTGGGCAGTGGATTGTCCACTTCAACGAAGATACAGTCCTTGACGTCCAGCGTGAGTACGCGCGGGAAATTATAACCGAGCGCCTGATATATCGGTCGGGTGGGTATACCGCCGGGAGTGCCCTCGAGTAAAAGGATATCGGCGTCGCTCACTCGCCGGATACTGGAAATGATGGCAGCCAGCATATCGGCACTGGTGGTAACCGGGTAGGGTAGCGGATAGGAGGCGTTGGGCTTAATCAGGACGCGCCTGGCCCTGGCTACCACGGACGGCACCTTAAAGACAAAATCAGAGGCTTCTAATATCAATGCTTCCTCCTCAGGGAAATATGCAGGCTTTTAACTTCGCCATTGCCTTGAGGATGGGGTATCATGGCAACCAGGGTGCGTGTCAACAGGTCTTTAAGTGACGGACTGATGGGGGTAGGGGCGCCGTTAATTACCAGTTCCAGGTCGTTTTCCCCGTTCCGGGTTATTATCGTTTTTTCAATAATGTCGGCTATTCCGGCGACGTTATCTCGGGAGAACTGCGGAACATCAATATCCAGCGGCTCATCCGTGACTACCGCCAGTAAATTCTTCGGGTCGGTCAGCAATTCCTTACCCTGTTCACGGCGGTGGACCTCGATTTTGGGGTAGTTGCTGCCCTTGAATCCTTCGGTCAGGATGATGTCGTAGTCCCAGAGGACAAAGCTGGATATTTCCCGGGGGTCGAAATATTTATCGATGCGCCGGTAGATAGCCAGATGGTCCAGAGAATTAATGGCCGATATCTCGCTGCCGGCCCTGGTGAAGCGCCAGGTGTCCTTGGCGGCCGTATCGATATCGTCCTTATGGTGCGAATGCTTGACAATGGCTACTTTATAGCCGCGCTGTTTGAGCTCGACGATGAGTCTTTCCAGCAGAGTTGTCTTACCGGCACTCGATTTGCCGACGATAGATATAATAGAACGCATATAGCTTTCCCTGTTATCCTGTACCGTTAAATATTTACTTCTTCATTCCAGTCCAGCATTAATACCTGGACGGTTTCGCCTTTATTTACCTTACCTCTTTCTTCAGGGATGAGTACAAGCCCGTTCGCCAGGCTCATAGAGGTAAGGATTCCCGAGCCCTGCGGGCCGGTCAGTCTGGCATAGTAGTGGCCATCGCGTTTTTCTATGATTGCCCGGTCATAGATGCGGCGTCCGGCATCGTTCTTTACGCTATCTTCCATGATTGCTTCCACGGTAGGTTTGGCGAAGTTCTTTTTTCCCATCATCTTCAGTAGCGCCGGCCGGACGAATAGCTCGAAGCTTACCATGCAACTGGCGGCATTGCCGGGTAAACCCAGATGGGGTATGCTCTTCAACTTGCCGTTTTTATCTTTGCCTTTTATCTTGCCGAATGCCAGCGGCTTCCCCGGCTTGACACGGACCTGCCAGAAGACCATTTCGCCGTCTCTGGCCAGGATATCCTTCACCATATCGTAATCGCCCATGGATACGCCGCCGGTGGTCAGCAGTATATCGGCATCTCCTGCCTGTTTTAGCTTGCTGACCAGTTCTGTCTCGTCATCACGGGCTATCCCCAGTAGTTTAGGGATACAGCCGTAGCGCTTGACCAGGCTGGCGATGCTGTAGGCGTTGCTGTCATATATCTTGCCCTCGGGGAGGGATTGACTGACGTCCACCAGCTCATTCCCGGTAGATAGCACAGCCACTATGGGGCGGCGTATAACTCTGACCCGGCTGTACCCTAGCGAAGCCATCAAGCCGATTTCAGCCGACCTGACGACAGTGCCTTTCTTCAATGCGATAGTACCGCGGGCGATATCTTCTCCCGCTAGTCTGATGTTCAGGCCGGGTCTGGCTTCGGATAAAATGCCTACCCGGGTAATCGTCTCGGCGGGGGTATTTTTATTTTTTTGTTCGTCGGTATCTTCAAACTGCACGACGCTATCGGCTCCCCGCGGAATGGGCGCTCCGGTCATGATACGGACCGCCGTGCCCGGCACGACCTCTTGCCGGGAGATGGAGCCTGCCAGTACTATATCAATGACACGAAGAACCCTGGGTGTTTTTTCAGAGGCCCCCTTGGTATCCTGCGACCGCACGGCATATCCGTCCATGGCGGAGTTATCCAGCGGTGGTACGTTAATATCGGATTTAATATCATCGGCAAGGACCTGCCCCAGCGATTCCAGGATGGGGACAGATTCCGCCTCAAGGACGTTTACCTCATAGAGAATCTTTTGAAGTGCCTCTTCAACGCTCAGCATTACTCGCTAGCTCCTCCGGCAATCTTTTTCGCCAGTTCCAAATCTTCCCTGGTATTGATGTTGAAGAAACTCATGTGACGCGGGTCGAACCTGTCGACCTCCTCGGCTTCAACATACCTTACTTTAACGTATTTAAAAAGCTCGATAATAACCTTTTTGCCCTGTTCAAATATCGATTTGATGGGGGCAACGCAGTTTTTGGAATATATGGCATGCAGCGGTTCGTACATGTTATTGATTCGCGGCAGTACGAAGTCGAAGCCATCCGAAACTTTTATCATATAGCGCAATAAGGGCTCGTTTAAAAAAGGCATATCCGCAGCAACAACAAGGTTATAAAATGAGTCTGATTTTACTAATCCGGTATAAATACCACCCAGAGAACCTTGCCCGGGGAAAATATCGGATGCTATTTTGATTTTCGGGTGATTCGCCAACTGTGCGAAGCTTCTCTCTTTCGCCGTAACAATAATAATATCTTTACTGAGTGAATCTACCTGGGATATTACCTGTTCGATTAGGCTTGTTTTGCCAATCTTTTCTAAAACCTTGTCATGCCCGAAACGTATGCTTTTACCACCGGCCAGGATAATACAGCTTATATCCAACTTATCTGCCTGTTTTTTATGCGACTTTACCCCCTATATATTATTCTACCACAGTGAGTCAATAGTGAATAGAGGTTAGGAAAGGATTTATGAGGATTTTATAACCAAAAAAGTGTTAAACAAAAGATTATTTAAGTTTGCTTTATCGCATTACGATTCTATTCTTTGGGTTTGATATGGGGTTGCTCCCAATCGGTATTATCGATGACCATATCGGCCACTTTTTGTGGAGGATATTCTTCCAGATACCTTGCCTGCGCCGGCAGGTATTTTTCATCGTACTTTTTTAATTCGGCCTCGCTGAGGTTGGCATCCCGTATCAGCGCTCGGCGCCAGCTTTCTTCGAAAGGGATATCGAGGAAGATTTTATAATCGATATATGGAGAAAGCTCTTTCCGGAACAGGAAGACACCCTCGAAAATAACTATCGTGTTTTGATTGATGGAATACTCTCTCTCAACGTCGTACTTATCGGTACGCCAGTCGAGCACCGTCAGCCTGGTGGCAAAGGCGATATTTCGACGAAGTGGGGACAATAGTTTTTCCACGATGAGATTAACATTGAAGCTTCTATTGTAGTAGTTTTCAATCTGGTTCTCTCCGGCATATCTGAAAGCCCTGGGATTGTGAAAGTCATCGAGGTGAATTGCCTGTGTTTCGTAATTCCGGGAAATCAGGAATTTTTCCAGAGCTTCGGCGAATTTCGTTTTTCCAGAGCCGTCAATCCCGTTTATCCCGATAACGAAGGCTTTGTCTTTTACTTTTCTTTGTCTTACCTTATTCAATATATTCTCGAATATCGGCAGTCTCCTGTCGAAGATAGATAACAGTTCGTCAAAGCTGTTGATGGTCAGGTCCGCTTCCTCCGGTTCCTGCCCGCCATAGCCGAAGAGGACGCCGATGGATAGAGAATCAGTGTCTCGGGCGGCCTCGATATCATGGCATCTGTCGCCGACCACGGCAGCGGTCGGGCCGCCGAATTTCTCCCTGATTTTCTTTACCAGTTCAGGCTTGGTCAGGCTATTCTCCTGTATACATTCGATGTAATCAAAATACTCTTTAATACCCAGGGTTGACATAACTATATTTAAATAAACCGTAGACGCGTTGGTATACTGGGCTAACTTGTACCCCCTTTGCCTGAGTGTCTTCAGGGTTTCCTTGACGCCCGGATAGGGTTGTGCCATCTCACGGAAAGAGTCCTCATATTCTGCGCGCACTCTTTCCCTGACCTCTGGAACTGATAAATGACTATCGGGTGGTGTGATGAACTCATAGAGTCCGCCCTTGGTAGATGCTACCGATACCCCGAAGAATCTATTTATTTCCTCCGCGCTGAAAGTGACCGGCCAGCCCAGCTTGATAAAAGCCCTCTTTATAGCCTCGTAAACGACGGGCAGGGAGGGGATAATCGTCCCGTCCATGTCAAAAATGATGAGGTTTACGTCATTTGGGTTTATCATAAGTGGTTAGCTCTTGTCTCAGTATTCATTCATAGATATTATTTAATGTTGTCATTCCAGCGAAAGCTGGAATCCAGGGGAGGGGGCAAGGGATGTGGATTCTGGCCTACGCCAGAATGACATCGATGAATAATTTCACTGATGGTTATCAACTTTCCTACAGCGTTGGTTTCAGCACCATAATCTGGGCGCTGGCGGGCAGCTTTCCTGTCTTTAGTTCGATTTCACTATTGTTCACCCGTGTCACGTTGGTTTTTCCCTTGAGGAATTCATCCACGCCGGTAATAGGCATGGCGATTTTATCCGTCTTGAAGTGCATGGGTATGATTACTTTAGGCTTGAGCTGGTCGCAGACTTTAGCAGCGGTCCTGGCATCGATGGTAAAGAAACCGCCTACCGGAATCATCAGCACATCCACCTTGCCGATTGCCTTCACCTGTTCTGTAGTAAGTACGTGACCAAGGTCGCCGGCATGGCAGACGTTGATGCCATCCAATTCTAAACAGAAGATGGTGTTTTTACCCCGCTGGCTCCCCCCTTTATCATCGTGGGCAGCGGGGACAGCCTTGATTTTTATGCCTTTAACCTCGGTGGTTCCCCTGACTACCTTCGGATTGCCCTGCACCGCGGATATATTGTTATGGTCGCCGTGTTCATGGCTCACGGTAACGATGTCCGCCGTTTCTTTTATCACGCCGTGCTTTAAGGCGTCCGAGGTCTCATAAGGGTCGGTAACGATTCTGGTGCCGGCATCCGAGGTGATTAAAAAGGCAGCATGGGCCAGATACTTAATTTTCATTTTTATTCCTCCATATCTTACTTTCTGAAGTACTATCAATCATTCATTGTCATTCTGAGCGAAGCGAAGAATCCGTCTCTAAGGACAGCGGATTCTTCGTCATCCGCCTCAGACGGACTCCTCAGAATGACATTTATAAATAGTACCTTACTATTTCGCCATCGTCAGAATCAGGTTCACCAGGGTTCTTACCGGCACGCCGGTAGCCCCTTTAACCAGGTAGCCCTTTTCCTTGTCGGTTTCATAGGTGCCGGCGATATCCAGGTGGACCCAGGGAATCTTATCGATAAACTCCTCCAGGAATTTGGCGCCGGTAATGGCGCCTCCCCATCTACCGCCGATGTTCTTGATATCGGCGACATCGCTTTTCAACTGCTCCTTATATTCATCATACATAGGCAACTGCCACATGAGCTCTCCGGTCTCATTGCCCGCGGTGATTATCTTATCGGCAAGCTCCTGGTTATTGGTGAAGGCACCGCTGCAAACACTGCCCAGGGCTACATGGCAGGCGCCGGTGAGGGTCGCCACGTCAACGATGGCTTTAGCGCCGAGCTTTTTGGCGTAGCTCAAGGCATCGGACAGAATCAGGCGTCCCTCGGCATCCGTATTAATGACCTCGATAGTCTTGCCGTTCAGGGCGGTAATAATATCGCCCGGTTTCATCGCCGTACCGCTGGGCATGTTTTCCGTAGCCGGGACGAGGGCGGTAACGTTAATCTTCGGTTTGAGTTGAGCTAAGGCCATGAGGGCCGCCATGACCGAAGCACCCCCCGCCATATCCCCTTTCATGTCTTCCATGCTGTCCGATGGCTTGATATCGATGCCGCCGGAATCGAAAGTGATACCTTTACCTACCAGGGCTATATCGATGTCATCGGAATCGCTGCCTTTATAGCTGAGGATGATGAACCGGGGCGGCTGCTGGCTACCCTGGGATACGCCGAGCAAGCCTCCCATGCCTAGCTCTTTCATTTTCTCTTTCTCGAACACTTCAACTTTAAGTCCATACTTCTTGGCCAGCTGACGGGCGGCCTCGGCCATGTTACTCGGCGTCATGAAATTGGACGGCTCATTGACCATGTCCCGGGCCCAGTTGGCGGCCTCAGCCAGTATCTTTCCTCTTTCAATGGCCTTTTCTACCTGCCTTTTTTCCCTGCCGGCTATTGTGAACTCTTTAATCTCTCCGAAGTTATTCTCTTTCTTCGTGATGTGCCGCCGGAAGGCATAGAGTCCGAGCAGGGCGCCCTCGGTAACAGCCTGGACGGCGTCATCGTTTTTTATCCCGTTAGTCCCGGCTCCCTGTACGATGGTGGCTGCGCTGGTCACGCCTTTTCCCCGCAGATAGCGGCAGGTCTCGGCTACGGCGCCGCGCACCTTGTTAGTGGTAAGCTCCTTTTTCTTGCCCAGGCCGGTAACGGCGATGCGACTCACCGGCAGCCTGCCCATACTGTGCAGGAGGGTAATCTCATTTAGCTTGCCTTTAATATCGCCCTGTTTAATAAGCTCTGATATAGCGCCATCCAGGGCTTTATCAACGGCGGCGGTGTCTCCTTCGGGGCGTTTCATCCCCTCGAAATGATTCACCACTATAGCCCCGGCTTTAATTTTAGAAATGTCGCCGGTCACGGCTTTAATCTCCATTACATGTCTCCTTTCATCGGTTAATTTCTCTGACAATTTTACCCAGGGCAGGCGTGATATCCTTGGAAGTGTCCACGGTAAAGTGGTTACGGCCGATTTTTTGTACCGTAGTCTGCATCTTCTGGTAAACCGTCCAGTCGGCGTCTGAATTGTCCTCTGGATTTATCTTTCCCAGCCTTTTTTTGAGTCGCTTTTGTACCAGTTCCGGCGGCGCCTCGACACGCACCATGATTAGCCTGGCATTCAGGCGTTCGGCGATATTATAGATGCGCTCGCGGTGCCTTTCCGAGAGGTTGGTGGCATCCAGAATGACGGGCATTCCTTTTTTGAGCAGTTCTTCAATCAGGTAGTAGATGGTGCGGAAAAGGTGGGTGCTCTCGGATGCTGAATACGTCGGCACGGGGAAGAGTTGTTTACGCAGGGCATCGCTTTCCAGGATGAGGAAGGGCAAGCGCTCTGCCAGGCGACGGCAGAAGTAAGATTTTCCGGTCCCGGGCAGGCCGCTGACAACAATGATGGCTGGCTGTGCTTCCGGTGGGGGGAGCGGGCCAAAGCTTCCCGCCAGCCGTTGGGCATCGGCGATAACCTGGGAACCTTCCATACACTCTGATTATAGATTGTTTTAGCCTGTTTGGCTAGGCGGTGGGGTTGTGAGAAATTTATTATATCTGTCCAGAAAACCCAGGCGGTAGCACGTTGTTAGAGTCTATTCCTCTACTGTTTTCATCCCATTGTGCAACTATGATTCTCCTTGGTATTTCTCCCTTCGGCCAATAGTATTCAAGTATATCCGTACGGTCATATCTAGTAATGAGAGACTTTAGGGTACTTCCTATTCCAGAAGATGATAATAGGTAAGAGAATAGAGGTAGAGCTACTCTTGAATAACCTAGCAGTTGAGACAAATGTAGAAGTGAAATAGCCACAGTCTTACATTCAACAAATACAAGACCACTGTGGTTTTTTGATTTTACAAAGCCTGTAATATCTACTCGTATGTCATAAGTTTGCCAAATATTACTTTGGAAATAATTTATGAGACCATTTTGCCTAATATAGTGATTGAGGGGAGAACCATGCGTATACCTGACATCGACTTTAGCCTCCGAAAATTGTTCCCTCAAACCTCTTTCTAGCCAAGCCATGACATATGGATATATCTCGATATCAGTTCGATAAAGCATATATATTCTTAAGATTTATTAAAAATAGCAACAATTAATCCGTAAAGAGCTTTGTTGTAAACGATTTTAGGACGTTAGTTGCTTGAACAGCTTTATAAACGTCTTCAACACTGATAACCACAAGTTTATCTAACAATCTGGATTTTTTTACCTTCAGCCTATCCAAGAGCTTCTTTTCTTGCTCTTCATCTGTAATAATAACTGCTTTTTGTACATATTCTGATACAGTTTCTAATCTATCTATTGTATCTGCCAGATTTCCACCAAGATGGATTTCAATAGGAAACTTAATTTTTCCTCCAAAATGAATATATCTAACCCATAAGCAATCTAGTTGCCGGTCTCCTTCAGTAAGCTTTAAGGCATAAGAGGGTAACACCTCATTTATGCTTACGCTAGGACTCGTTTCAAATTCAAAGAACTCGCCAATGATTTTTATGCTATCTTCTAAATCCTTATGCGAAACCTTCTGTTTTTCTTCAACAGTATCAACATTCTTCTGCTTGACTTCCGCAACCAGCTTCAAGCCTCGCTCAGTTAATAAATAGTTTCTAGCTACTACGTCTACATAACCAAGTGCTCTAAGCCAATTTAGTCTGTGTTCAAATTGATTTCCCGAGAACTTGACCGACATTCTCGTTTCCCATTCTGTTCGAAGTGCGGATTTGTTGTTTGCGCCTTTCTCACTTAATATATTTATTATTTCTACAAAACCGAGCACTTTATCAACGAAAGCCCATACTAAGAACTCAGCTTGCTCTGTATGAAGGTAGTGTTTAGCAGTAGTGGTAAGCTGATAATGCTTATTAAGAATTATAATTAGACCAACTGCTTTGAGCATATCAAGCAATTTGCGACAAAACTCTCGGCTAGACTTGTACTGGCTCATCATCCATTGAATAGCTTCAGCACGAGTAAAATTGCATGTATTAATATTAAAGAATATCTCACCAATATTCTTCTGATATTCAGCTAGACTACCAACAAGAGGGTAGAATGTTTTAATCTGTGAATCTTTTTTACTATCAATCACAATTATTCCGCCAATCCTATTATTACTTAGTTAATATTAAACTCCACTATTTTAGGATGTCAAATTTATTACATGCAGGAAGGAGGATATTAAGCAGTTATATCATCCCCGTAGAAAGCCACACCGACTAATCCCGGCCCGGTGTGAACCCCCATCACCGGGGTGAACTCGGTGATGTATATCTCCCGGCATTGGAACTGGGATGAAATACGGTCCTTCAATGTTATTGCCTCTCCTATGGCATCGGCATGCATGACGGCTACGTGCAGCGGCTGCCCTTTGATGACTGCCGCCTCCATCAACTTGAGCATATGGTTAAGGGCGCTTTTCATCGTCCTGGGAAGAGCTACGGTATGGGCATCGCTGTGGTTGAGGGTAAAGATAGGCTTGATGCTGAGAATGGAATTGACCAGGGCGGCGGCCTGCGGGACACGGCCGCTTCTGACCAGGTATTGCAATGTGTCCAGCGTGGCGAATAAGTTCACCCTTGACATAACGTTCCTGGTAATTTCTTTCACCTCGGCGAGGGGTTTATCCAGGGCGGCCGCCCGGGCGGCCGCCAGAGCCACCAGTCCCTGACCCGCGGCAGCCGTCGTGCATTCCAGTACCTCGATGGCCACATCATGGAGAGTATTTTTTGCCGTTTCCATAGCCACCCGCGCTGAATCGAACATGGCGCTGAATTTGGAAGGTTCGGTAAGGCAGAGGATACTCTGTGCTTTATGGCTAGCGGCGCGATAGGCTTCGAGGTAGGGACTTGGTGAGGAACTGGTGGTGGGTAAATTCTTTACCTTGCGCAATAAGGAATAAAACTCGGTGGGGGTGATATCTATCCCGTCCCGGTATGCCTTCTCTTCGAAAATGAACTGAACCGGTACTACTTCAATCTCATATCTGGATACCTGTTCCTGGGGGACACAGGCGGTGGTATCGGTAACGATAGCTACTTTCTTCATAAGACCTTTTCTACCCGTTTTTCTTCGTTTGCCAGAAATGATAATGCTTGTCTACGATAAGGTTCTTTTTCTCGCCGGCTCTGGCCAACTCTCCTCTAAGGCCGATGAGGGTGTAGATAGCCAGGAAGAGAATAAGCGCCAGGGGGTAGTAAATGTATTCTGCCGGTCTGTGAAAGAGCCAGGCAATCAGCGGTATGCAGGCCAGGCCAATCATGCCGAGTCTGATATTGCTGGTGGGTATGATGACCAGTATCGCGATACCGAGGCCGATGGCAAACTGGACGGGCATGAAAGCCAGCAACACGCCCATGATGGTCGCTGCCCCTTTACCTCCCCGGAATTTCAAAAATACCGGCCAGTTGTGCCCCGCCACGGCAGCGAACCCCGCGACACATATCCAGAGGAGGTCGAGCCCCAGCCACCGGGCGACATATATCGTCAGGACGCCTTTGCCCACATCGGCGGCGAGGGCGATAATGCCGAATAGAGGTCCTACCTCCCGCCAGACTGCCAGGGCACCGACATTGCCGCTGCCCTTCTGCCGGATGTCAATCCCCTTTTTAAGACGGGTGATGATATAGGGAAAGGGGATGGAACCCAGCAGATAACCGATGACTATGGAGGCGATAATACTATAGACCAATTAACTATCCTCCTGGTCTTCTGGATAGAAAGCGATGCCTACCGTCCCGGTGCCGCAGGCATAGCCCATGACGGGACTGAACTCGGAAAGCCAGAGCTCGATGCAGTTGAATTCGGACGCAATGCGCTCTTTAAGTTTTTCGGCTTCATCCAGGGCGTAGGCGTGAGTCACCGCAACATGTACCGGACGATTATCAACCTTACTTCTCATCATCTGGAGCATGCGTTCGATGCCGTTTTTACGACTGCGAGCCATGCCGGCAAAATGTACGACTCCGGAGACGGTGAGAATCGGCTTGATATTGAGCACCGAGCCCAGCCGGGAGGCTATTTTAGGTATACGTCCGGAGCGGTAAACGTGGCGTATCGTGTCCAGGAAAACGATGGCGTTGACCTTATCCTTGATTGTCTCGGCGATGCGGATAACCTCAGCCATATCTTTCCCTTCGGCGGCTGCCCGGGCGGCGGCCAGGGCAACCATCCCCTCGGAGGGGGTGGCTGAGTTTGAGTCTATTACCTCGATAGCAGTTTGAGGTAATTCGGTTTTAGCCAGTTCTCTGGCATCGCGGGCGGCATTGTACAGCGTGCTGAGTTTCGTAGAAACCGTGATACAGAGTATGCTGGCGGCTCTCTGGCTGGCCTTGCGAAAGACCTGGAGACAGTCCTCGGGTGAAGCCGACGATGTATTGAAGGAGTCGGGGTCATCCAGGAACATTTTATACGCTTCAGATGGAGTAATGTCTACCCAGTCCCTGTAGATTTTACCGCCGGAGAAAAAATTTATCGGGATAATTTCGATTTCGTATTGCTCCACCAGTTCCCGATTCAGGCAGGCGACACTGTCCGTAACGATGGCTACTTTTTTCGTTGGTACACCTCCTGAGGGATGTTGTTTATGCCGTTCGTTTAAAGCTGGCACCGGACGTGCCCCTGTGTCTCCAGGATATTTTCCGTCCGCTTCTCAGGTATCGTTCCAACAGGGCAGGGACGAGGAGCACCCCCCACATCACCAGAATCAGCCCCAGAAAAGTAAGAGTATTGAGACGTTCGGTCGTATAGTACACCACCAGACTCAGTGTCATCAGCCCCGATGTGGCTAACAAGCTGACTCTTAGCCAGCGTTGTCGTAAACGAATAAAAGCCGCTATGGTCAATGCCAGCGCAATGAAACTCAGCCCTATCCACGGGGCGAAATAATAAACACGCTGGAGGCTGTATTCGGTGATTTTCCCTGATGGCGAGACCGCCAGGAACCATCCTATGATAATCGGTAGCGGCAACAGCATCAGGGAGCTGAAAAGCCAGTCCCTTCTGGTGGTTTGTATTATGATGCGGAATAGCCACCAGAGCGCCAGGGGGAAGTAAACAGGCAGTAACAGCAGCGACCAGCCTTTGGGAATATAGAGCAGCGTGAGACCGACGGTCAGTACCGGTATTAGAGAGTATCCCAGCCATGAGAAAATCCAGGTGGGTTTGCCGTGGCTCCAGCCGTAGGTTGTTGTGGCAAGAATGAGCACCAGGACTATCGATAACCAGCCGGGATATTGCCACCAGTTAAGGACAAAAAGTAACCCGAAAAGGAGGTGAGGCATTGAGGCCAGCAATACCTGTTTCCAGCTACCCTGACTGTAGGCTTCGTATATCTGCCGGGCGACTAACTTGGTGCTGCCCATCTGTCCCAGGCAGGTTCTGACGGCCTCTTCTTTGGTGAGGCCGGACTCCGTTAGTTCCTGGAGTTTATCCTCGATATGCGCCTCAAGTTCGCTCATGACTCCCATTTCATCGGAGTTTTCGAGTTTGGCAATGGACCTGATATTCTCCAGATATTGAGTTAATTCTGATGTCATTACCTGAACCTTTTTATATACTTGACCTCTCTGGTTGGAGAATCAAACTTACGGCTGTGAAAAAGTCCAGCCACTGGGTTTTTTCCAGGGCCAGCTTGGCCTGTCCCTTGGCTGTAATATGATAGTATCGCCTCTGCCGTCCGTTAGACAGCATTTGCCAGTTTCCGGTAATTAAACCCGACTTTTCCAGGCGGTGGAGGGCCGGGTAAAGAGTCCCCTCTTTAAATTTAAAGTAACCCTGGCTCCTTGTTTCGAGCTCTTTCACCACCTGGTAGCCGTACATTGGCTGATGTTCCAGCAAACAAAGCAGCAGAGAATTAGAACTGCTTTTAAACAAGTCGCGTCTCGGTTCCATGAAAATCACCTCGTTTGCAGTATTTTACTTAGATATTCTATGTATGTCAATATTATCAAAGATTTTTTTTCTTTGCAAGAGGGGGCGGTCTTTATTTATTAAATTTTGCCGGGGCAGCAGTCTATAAAGCTTTTTCATTGACTTGGCAAAGGAGATGAGTTGTCTTTTTCATACCTATTTTAATCGTATTGGTGAGAGATGGACACCTTGAGGCGAGCCTGATAAAATGCTATAGTACAGGAGAATATCTGGGGGGGAGTGCCGGAATTGGCAGACGGGCTGGACTTAGGATCCAGTGCAGCAATGCGTGGGGGTTCGAGTCCCCCCTTCCCCACCAAAGGGGACGATAGGCAGAACTCCAGGTGTTCTCATCTTCCCATCCGGCTTCATGCTCATCTGTGCCGACATACCCGCGCTGCAAGATTCTTAGTTAACAGAGGTGATGTTTTTACTTTGCGGCAGATATTGATTGAGCAATGGCGGAAGGGGTACAATCAGGTACGGCCGCTCTTTATGTTATCGGCCTGTCGGAAAAAAAGTGTGTGATATTTTTAAGCATATTCATCTAAGGAGGAACTGGTTATGAAAGCTGCTTTTATTGTTGCCCCCAGGAAATTTGAGATAAGAGAGGTCGAGATGCCGAAAATCAGCGATGATGAGATGCTGGTTAAAATAGAAGCCTGCGGGGTATGCTCCAGCGATATGCCGGGCTACCTGGAAAAGCGTATGCCTTTCCCGAGGCGAGCCGGCCACGAACCGGCCGGGACGGTGGTGGAAGTGGGCAGGAACGTCAAGGGGTTTCAGGTCGGGGACAGGATTACCGGGTTCTTTCCCGCTGAATGCTACGCCGAGTACGCCGCCTGTGACCCGTCCGATAGGCTCGCCCGCGGACATGGCTCCATTATCGAAAAGATTCCTGACGGAATTCCGTTTGAATATGCCCTCGGCGAGCCCCTGATGAGCCTGGTATCCATCGCCCGCACCGCCAACCCGGAGATGGGAGATTACGTCTTCCAGGTGGGCTGCGGCTTCATGGGCCTGGGCATTATCGCCGGGGTCGCCCACCCAAAACTCAGGGAATACATCGTCGCTGACCTGGACGATGGTAGACTGAAACTGGCGAAAGAGCTGGGAGCCACCGTCACCCTCAACCCCAATAAAGTGAATGTGACTGCCGAAGTGATGAAAATAACCGGCGGCAGAGGCGTCGACGTGGCTATCGAAGTGGTCGGCCATCCACCCGGTATAAAAATGGTCGGCGAAGTACTGAAAAATAACCGGGGTAAAATAATTTTAGTCGGCTGGCACCAGTCTCCGGATACCTATGAATTGTTCAACTGGATAAAGTGCCCGATAATCTATAGTCCGCAGGGCATAGGTATGTCAACGGACTATCAAAGCGAGCTGCAACGTGCCATATGGGCTTTACAAAAAGGCATATACCCCATGGAGAAGCTGGTCACTCACCGCTACAAGCTGGAAGACATCGACCGGGCTTTTCAGGACAACCTGAAGAGAACTCCGGGCTATATCAAGGGCGTGGTCATGCCCTGGATGAAATAGTAACCATAGATAAAATAAAAGGAGGAAAGGATGAAACTAGGTAGATTTATCGTCGACACCCACGTTCACTCCCAGCGTCACGCCGCCGGGAAAGCTCTGAAAGGCTCCAAGGACTTCGATAAACTCGGCCAGGTCATGGGCATGATGGAAGCCTATGACAACTCGCCGCGCCTTCTCTACGATATGCAATGTTATGGCGTCGACATGTGCATTATCGAGCCGGCCTTCGGCATGACCAATAAGACCGATGTGGAGCAGTCGAAGAAGTACCCGGATAAATTCGCCGCCTGCTGCTGGCCCAAGGAATACCAGGACCGGTGCGCTGCCGGTGAGGAGGAGTGGACTATCGAAGGTTTCTGCGATGCTCTGTCTGATTTATTGAAAACCGGCGACTACGTTGGCATCGGTGAGATGGTCCTGATACCTATGCGCGGACGCCGCGGCGAGGGACCTCCCATGTTTCAGACTGAGGAGGAAATCATTAAAAACTGCCTGAAGGTCATGGAGGTCTGCCGCGCCTATAAAGTACCAATGCGCTATCACACCGGGACACCCGGCGGCTATGCCATCGCCTATCACGGCGCGCAGTTCACCTATAATCCGCTCTGGGTACATACCCTGGCCGTCGCCATGCCGGATGTGCCCATCATCCTGGAACACGCCGGCATCGAGGGGGGCTGGTGGGAATGGTTCTACGAGTGCTGCCTTCATGTCGCCGCCAGCCACAAGAACATCTATCTAGAGACGGGGCGCTGGTGGACCGAACTCTACTACAAGGCATTGAACGACCCCAGCGTCGGTGCCGAAAAGCTCATATGGGGCACGGACTGGGGCGCCAGCCTGCCAGTCTATTCGCAGATTAACCGCTACCCGCCGGGCTATACCAGGCAGGATTTAAAGCAGGGCATACCGCGACACCAGGTGGACATCTGGGGCTGGAGCTTGAAGCAGATACAGCGGCTGGATATCAACCAGGACGACATGAACCTTATGTTGGGCGGCAACGCCGTGCGTCTCTTCAACCTGAGAACGCCGGGCGGCCTGACCCGTATGTTCAAATTCGTGGATTAAGTTATGAAGATGTCATTCTGACCCCGATGTAATCGGGGGAAGAATCCGTACCCCGGCAGAATTAAAGACGGATTCTTCGGTCGTCCCGACACAATCGGGACTCCTTCAGAATGACAGTAATAAGAGTAAAACCATCGAATATTATAAACGGAGGGATGAAATGAAACTAGGGAGATTTATCGTTGACACCCATGTTCATTCCCAGCGCCACGCTGCCGGGAAAGCGATGGGGGGTTCCAAGGACTATGACAAGCTCGGCCAGGTCATGGGTCAGATGGAAGCCTATGACAATTCTCCGCGCCTTATCTATGACATGGACTGCTATGGCGTCGACATGTGCATCATTGAGCCGGCCTTCGGCATGACCAACAAGACCAACGTGGCGCAGGTGAAAAAATACCCGGAGAGGTTCGTCGCCAACTGTAACGCCAAGGAATATCAGGACCGGTGCGCCAGGGGAGAAGAGAAATACACCATCGACGGTGCTATCGCGGAGTTGGCAAGGCTCCTCGATACTAAACAATTCGTCGGCGTCGGCGAGGGTATGCCTATGGGTCAGCCCGCTCCGGATAAGCTGTTCCTGGACCAGGAAACCCTGCTCCGGAATATGATGAAGATGATGGACCTGGGGCGGCAGTACCATATCCCTATCCGCTACCATTCCGGAACCCCCGGCGGCTATGCCATGTCCTACCACGGCTTCCCGACAACGTTCAATCCGCTGTGGGTGCATACACTAGCCGTAGCTTACCCCGATGTGCCTATCATCCTGGAGCACGCCGGTATCGAGGGCGGCTGGTGGGAGTGGTTCTATGAGCAGGCGCTGCACGTGGCCGCCAGCCACAAGAATATCTATCTGGAGACGGGCCGCTGGTGGGCCGAGCTTTACTATAAGGCATTGAATGACCCCTCCGTCGGCGCGGAAAAGCTCATCTGGGGCACGGACTGGGGCGCCAGCCTGCCGGTCTATTCGCAGCTTAACCGCTACCCGCCGGGCTATACCCGCCAGAACCTCAAGGAAGGCATACCACGCCACCAGGTGGATATCTGGGGGTGGAGTCTCAAGCAGATACAGCGACTTGATATCAACCAGGACGATATGAACCTCATGCTGGGCGGCAACGCCGTGCGGCTTTATAACTTGAGGACGCCGGGCGGCTTGACCCGCATGTTCAAGTTCGTTGACGAACCAGCGCCGGGCGCGCCGCCGAAACAATAATATACCGCGTGTCATTCTGAAGGAGTGAAACGACTGAAGAATCTCGGGGTGGGGTGGTGAGTAAGCCCTTCCCCGGGCTTCTTTGTTCCTTACTACCATTGTACAAACATCAGGATGTTTGATTCTCTTGCACTATTGACCTTACCCCCGAAAACAGTACCGCCCCAAGTCAGTCGCTATAAAAGCGTACGTGTTCTCCGTTGATGCCACTCATATATCGGGAGCGGAAAATGTCTTTAGTGAGGGGCATGAGTTTTACCGAAGCTCGTACAGAATTGGTCGATTTCTGAACGATGTCAAGCCATTCGTCAGATGTTAACCCTAACTTCTTGAAAATAAGTTCATTCAACGACTTTATGGCACGGTCTAACGCTGCAAGTTCATTTCCATCGAGACCCGTAACATTGATATTCGTTACTTCGTTATTAACCCACTGCTTGAATCCTTGGTGCATAAAACGAGCCCTATCCATCATCGCACCAATAGCTGCCGTCATTTCTTTGTAAGGCTGTTGAAAGTTCGCAGTCTCTAAAACACTCGCCTCTCGGTGTTTTGTTTCCATCAACTCGAATATTTCAATCTTCTTTTCTAGCGCAGGGATTGCATACTTAGCGACAAGGATGGGGCTGGAGAAGGTAACATTAATACGTTCTGTTACCTCGCCTCCATGTGGAATCTCTCCGGTATCATTAGCGACAGCATCGTTGTAAATCTCCATGGCAAGTTGCTGATAGGCAAGCATTGTCTGAAGATGATTCACTAATGCCAAAGCCTCTTTCTTTTGGCTGTCTGTTAAACGCCTTGAGAACAATCCCATAAAATCCTCCTTTCTCTGTTAGGCACGCTATGGTATTATTACGCCGGACTTTCATCCAATGTCAAACCTACCTGTCGTGACACTTCTTGTACTTCTTACCACTGCCACACGGGCAGGGGTCATTTCGACCAACTTTGTAAAAGTCCGTTACTGGTGTTTGAGACCCCCGTGATACATAGGAACGGGGGTATTATTTTCATACGCTCTTTTAAGAGCTTCTCCCTCATCCCTCATCCCTTATCCCTATTCCTAGTCCTCTTGCCCTTTGGAGGTCTGGCGCTTACCGCCGACCCATATCCGCTTGGGGTCTACCTTTTCCCGGAGGAGTTTTATTTCTTCGTCGGTGGGCGGCTTGGTGTCATGGAGGTCGGGAGATACTTTAATATCCCAGCCCACCTCCGCTTTAACCTGCTTTAGAGTTACCCCCACGCCGCTGTGGACGGACTGGACGACCATCTCCCCATTTTCAAAGGTATAGCAGGCTAAATCCGTTATCACCAGGGAAGGTCCCGTGCCGGGCGGTATCCCCGCCTTTTCCCGTTGCCCCTTTATCCCATCGAGATAGCCCGGACAGGTAATAAAGTCGACTTTCTCGGGGAACCGTCGCTTGTTCTGCCGGAGCATAGTAATGGAGCGCTGGCAAAAGCTTATAACATCGGTGGCTCCGCCGCTCCCGGACCACCGGTGCGTTGGTTTGTAGTAGTCGCCGACGCATGTATCGTTGACATTGCCGTACCTGTCCACCTGACCTGCCCCGATGAAACCGGTGCTGATATGTCCAGCCTGCCCAAGGCAATTGATATAAAACAGGCCCGTAAGCTGGTCGGCCATGAACTGCGAACCGAGGGTGTCGGTTGCCCTTGGCATTTCAAACACGGTTGCCCGCACGATGCCGTTTTCGATGATAATCGTACTTTTGGGGGCGTGGGTGTATTTCGCCAGCAGGGCCGAAAGAAAAGGAAGCCCCAGGCCGACATAGACAACGTCATCCGGCCTGATTTGATGTGAACCGGCAACTACCATCTGGTCGGCGGCGGAATATTTCATGTCTTCATCATTTCTGTTCATAATTTCGCTCCTAGAATCCGGTGATTATCGGATTGCTCTTGACGGGCTTTATCGTGAAGTTTTTAAAATAACCGGCCGGCTTCATCTCCGCCCGCTTCTTGAGATACTCGTCCCAGTCTTTGACGCCGTACACCAGTTTTTCCACGTAGGTGTCATAGTTCTCTTTCGGCCCGGTGTCAAAATAATAGCCCCACATATCCCCGCTGTAGCAGCCGGCCAGGTGCATCGGATGCGCCCCAAAAGGCTGCTCCACGACGGCGCTGACCCGGAAACCCGGGATAATGGTGCGGTTGGGGTCGCGGCGGATAATGTCGGCATCGACGATTTTTTCCGTGGTGACGATGACCCTCTGGCTGGCATTAATGCCTTCCACGTCGACGCCCATTGTCCCCCATTTCTGGGCATTCCCTTCAGCGTCGGCTCTCTGGACATGGATGATGCCCACATCCGGGACTATCGCCCGCACCGCACCGACTGTATCTCCTGTAAAGGGGCACTGCATTGACGTGATATTTTTATTGTATTTAGGCATATCCGACCCTATCTGGCTTTTCACAGGGATGAAAGGAATCCCCATCTGCCCGGCGACGAGTGCCAGGCTTATCCCGAAATGAGAGTATTCCTCGAAAACCGGCAACCGGTTCATGGCTTTGGCCTTGGTAAGTACATAGGAACGAACGTCCTGGTTTGCGTAGCCTGTTATCATCTTGTCCAGGAGCCCTTCCCCGATTAGGAGATTGGCGGTAGCTACCAGGACACTCACCAGGGTCAGGTGGTCGATTTTCTGGCGGACGATTTCATGAATCGCGGCCGAAGGCTCTCCGTGCTGCATGCCGGAGATAAAAAGGATGTCACCGGATTTAACGAACCCGGATATTGCCTCTTTCATCGTCATCACTTTGCTCATGGTGTCATGTTCCTTTCCGGAGGAATTATTTTAATCGCAAGCACTGAATAACGAGGTCGTTTGGTAACCGCTCATGGTGAGCCCTCGGCGTGAGCTCGGTCGAACGCCTGTCGAACCATAGCGGCATATTTCCTCTCCCTTCGACAAGCTCACTTCGTGGTGACTCAGTGGAACCAGGGCGAGCGGGGAAGAGAGGCTTTTTATTCATTTATAAACGACCTCGAATAACGATAATAATAAAAAGTGCTCTGGATATTTTACCATATCCCGGGTTGGAGGCAATACGCATGGTGGAATGGGGTTTGACATCTCGGCCGTACACAGATACACTTGTGTAGGTATCGGTTAATAAGGCATTTCTAAACACATTACGAAAGGAGACAACATGGAAAAAAAGACACCTAAAAATCCGTCTTTCGCCAAACTCCACCATGTAGGGGTGGTGGTCAAAGACATTAAAAAAGCGATTGCCTATTTTGAGTCGCTGGGTATCGGGCCTTTTACGGCACCGGGTGTAGCACCGGGAAAGCCGCCTATTTTTACGATACCTTTTAAGGGTGAGCTGCACGGCAAGCCGGCGGAATGGAAGACCACGATAAGCAATGCCAAGATTGGTGATGTGGAGCTGGAGCTCCTGGAACCTACCGAGGGCAAGCAGGCGCTTAAAGAATCGCTGGATAAGACCGGCGAAGGACTGCACCATATCGGCTTCATCACAGACAATCTGGATAGCGCAATAGCCAATTTTAAAAAGAATGGGGTAGGCATTTGGACGATGGGCAGAGCAGCCGGCGGGCCTTTTATCTACTCCGACCCCACCCCCATCGGCGGCATTGCTGTAGAGTTCCGGCAGATGGGTGCGCCTCCGAAACAATAACCAAGATACAAGAAACAATAACCAAGATACAAGAGACAATAACCAAACAATGACCAATATACAAATTCAAATAACCATATATGGCTAAGGAATTTGATTTAGAAAAAAGAACCACCGCGTTTGCGAAGGCGGTAATCAGGTTATGCAGGAGTTTAACGGCAGACCCTCTGAATGACAGGTTAACCGGACAGGTGGCCGGAGCGGCTGGTTCGGTTGGTGCCAACTATAGAGAAGCGAATGATGCCCTGGGGAAAAAGGATTTTATCTTACGGCTGAAAATAGCCAGAAGAGAAGCAAAAGAAAGCCAGCACTGGCTTGAGCTTGTTTTGGAAGCCAACTTGAACAAAGAAGATGAAATAAAACCATTGCTAAGGGAATCTGAAGAGCTTAAAAATATTTTATCATCGATTATCGCAAAATCGGAATAACACTAGATTACCATGTTTGGTGATTGAACATTGAGTATTGAGATTTGTTTGGTGCTTGTATCTTGGTTATTGGTCATTAAATTAAAGGAGGAACTCATTTTATGAAAGCAGCCGTGATGAGGGGCATCGGCAACATCAAAATGGAGGATTACCCTGACCCGGAAATGGGGCCCAACCTGATTAAGGTCAAGATAGCCTATTGCGGTCTCTGCGGCACCGACCCGGAAAATCTGGAGGGGCGGTTCGGACTGGTGCCGCCTGAAGCATATAAACAGCCCAGAGTCCTTGGCCACGAAGCATCCGGGACGATTGCCGAAATCGGTAAAAACGTCAAAGGTTATAAGGTGGGGCAGCGGGTGGCCATGAATTTCCGCAGCTCCTGCGGCGCCTGCTACTACTGCCGGAACAAGATGGAGCACTTCTGCCGCCGGGGAGTTGGTGCCTCGGGGTCCTTTGCGGAGTACGCCGTCTACCCGGAAAGCGCGGTATACCCGCTATCGGATGATATCAGTCTGGAAGTCGGCTCACTATTAGAGCCGGTATCCGTGGCTGTCCATGCCGTTGACCAGGCCAGGGTCTATTCCGGCAGCAGCGTCGCCATTTGCGGGGGTGGGCCCATTGGACTGCTGTGCCTGGAAGTGGCTCTCAAAGCTGGCGCGGCACGCACACTCGTCTCCGAACCTATCGCGGAGAAGCGGGCGCTTGCCAGGAAACTGGGCGCCGACGTAGTCGTAGACCCGTTCAAAGAGAACCTTGAGGAAATCGGCAAGAAACTCACCGATGGCCGCGGTTTCAATTCAGTCATCGATGCCAGCGGGAGCGTTGCCGCCGCCAAACAGGCCGTCAGCCTGGCCGATAACGGCGGCACCATTCTCTGGGCGGCCGTCTATGGCAAAGACGTCGAAATCGGCGTTTCTCCGTTCCTGATGTATGCCAAAGAACTTACCATTACCTCCACGTTCGTGTCTCCTTATTCATTCCCGCGGGCGCTCGCCCTGCTCTCCAAACTCGAACTGAAACCCCTCATTACCGATATCGTCCCTCTTAAGGACATCATGAAGGCGTTTGAACTACATAAAAAAGGTAAATCGATAAAGATACTCATCCAGCCGTAGAATATTTTGAGAAAGTGAGGTCGACATGACGGAAAAAATCAACTGCGGCAAATGCGACATGCTGCTATACTTCGGCGAGGAGATAAAGCGCCGACTCTACATGCGGGCGATACCCTCGGAGAAGACGGTGCTGGGGTATTATAACGATACCTGCCCCCGCTGCGGTAACAAACTGACATTAAAAAGCGTAAATATCAAGACGGAAGGACGAAAGAAATATGGCGCATGATGAAAAGTTAATCAGAGACCTTGGAAAAAAGGCGAATCAGCTGCGCAACAACTGTTTTACCATCTTCGGCTCGACACAGATGGGGCACTGCGGCGGCACGATGTCCATTATCGAGATTATTACCGGTCTTTATTTCCATCATATAAAGTTCGACCCCAAGAACACCGACTGGCCGGAGAGAGACCGCGTCGTGCTCTCCAAAGCCCATTGCTGTGAAGCTATTTACGCCGCTCTGGTCGAACTGGGGGTCTACCCCAAAGAGACACTGGAGACCTACTACTGCTACGGCTCGCCGTTCCAGGGTCATGCCGATAGATGGTGCACCCCGGGTATAGATTATTCCGGAGGTTCGCTGGGGCAGGGATTATCCTTCGCCGTGGGTATGGCTTATGCCGAAAAGCTAAAATCGGCAATAACGGACATTAACGCCGGTCAAGGCGGGTTCCTACAGAGATATATCGTGCGTTACGACCCGCTCTATCGCTCTTACTGTATACTGGGCGACGGTGAATGCCATGAAGGCATGGTCTGGGAAGCCGCCATGTTTGCCGCGAAATACAAGCTCGACAACCTGATAGCCATCGTGGACTATAACAAATTCTCGCTGGACGGACCCACCAATGAGGTAATGAATCTGGAACCTTTCGTGGATAAGTGGAAGGCTTTCGGCTGGTGGGTTACGGAAATCGATGGTCACGATATACGCCAGATTGTTGATGCCCTGGACCTGACCACCAAGCTCTACGGCGATTACAGGCCTAAATGCATCATTGCCCATACCGTTAAAGGTCATGGCATTCCGTCCTGGGAACGCGACCACATGCACCTGGGCAGGGGTGAGGTGATTATGAAGGGCATTAAGGAAGGAAGAGAAAAATATGCCGACATTTAATAAACACATCCAGATAGAAAACAAACCTGATATGGTGCCGATGGGGGTGGAGAAAGCGATTATCGCGGCGGCGGCGAAAAACAACCGCATCATCGCCGTGCTTGAGGATATGGGATTCCCGGGACTTTTGTGGTTCAAGAAAAACGCCCCTGAACGTATGATGGAATGCGGTATCGCTGAGCAAAACGCGGCGGTGGTCGCAGCGGGCCTCGCCGCGGAAGGATTTATCCCGATTATCAACAGCTTCCTTTTCGCCGATGTCGGCCGGGCTTACAACCAGATACGGCAAAGTATCCTGGTCGACCGCTTCAACGTGAAATTCATCGGGCGCGAGGGTGCCTGGGGCGAGACAGGTATCTCCCATAACACGGTAGAAGGCATCGGAAGCTGCCGCGTGTTACCCAACCTGGTAATATTGAATCCGGCGGACAGCGTCGAAGCCGAAAAAGCCGCTGCCGCCATGCTGCAGTACATCGGGCCGGTACTCCTGAGGCAGGAGTCCAGCCCGCCCCCGATGAAGATATTCGCCGATGATGTCCCTTTCGATATCGGCAAGGCCTACACGGTAAAAGACGGCAAAGACGCCACCATCATCGCCACCGGCTACATGCTGACCGAAGCGATAAAGGCGATAGATATCCTGGAGAAAGACGGTCTGGATGTCGGCATACTGGATATGTGCACCCTCAAACCGCTGGATGAAGAAGCGATAATCAGAGTGGCGGAGAAGACCGGCGCCATTGTCACGGCGGAGAATGGGAGCGTTATCGGAGGGCTGGGAGACGGGGTGGCGGCGGTGCTGGCGGAGAACCTGCCCACGCCCATGGTAAAGGTTGGCGTTGAGGACGAGTTCAGCCAGTCCGGTAAAATCACTCCGCAGAAAGATGACCTTAAGGTGCACTTCGGGCTCAGCGCGGAAGATATAGCGTTGTCTGTCAAGGAATGTATAGCCAAGCGGGAGAAGCTGAACAAAAAGCGAAATCGTTAGGTTATTTTCTCAAGCAGTAAGACCTACCTGCTGGACTAAAACGGCGGGCAGGCTTTTTTTCTCTTGACATCCATGTAGTAATGTCGTACGATATATAGTACGAGGAGGAGGTGGGAGAATGACAACTTTTTCAGCATCAGAAGCGAGAAAACGTCTATATAATTTAGTAGACAAAGTAAAAGAAACACATGAGCCAGTGCAAATCGTCGGAAAAAGGAATTCCGCCATTCTTATCGCCGAGGAGGACTGGAGAGCCATCCAGGAAACCCTTTATTTAACATCCATACCGGGTATGCGGGCATCGATTAAAGAAGGACTTAATACCCCTATCGAAGAGTGTGATGAGGAGCCCGGCTGGTGAGCTGGCGCTTGGTCTTTACCAAACAGGCAAAGAAAGACGCAAAGAAAATCGCCCGGGCAGGGTTGAAACCTCAAGTAATCAGGTTGCTGGAAATCCTCAAAGAAGACCCCTACCGTAAGCCCCCAACTTATGAGAAGCTGTTAGGAGACCTCACCGGCGCCTGTTCACGAAGAATCAACATTCACCACCGTTTGGTTTATCAAGTTCTTGATAATATAAAAACAGTCAAGATTATCCGTATGTGGACACATTACAGGAAATAAAAAGCCAAAAAACACCTTGTCATTCTGAGCGTAGCGAAGAATCTCGTGGTGGGGTAAGGGCGGTCTGGATCCCGACTTTCGTCGGGATGATTAATCAATTGTTTCACCCCTTTATCGGCTTCAAGCCGGCTTCCAGGCGGGCGTCGTTGATATGCAGCAGCACCGCCTTCTCTATCGGCAAGCAGGAAAACCCGAAATCCTCTTTAGCCCGCTTTTCACTCACCAGCCAGGGCAGGCCGAATTTGCCCTCCTTGTCCATCATCGGCTTTTTCCCGAAGGTAATTTTGGCATCTGGTATATATTTTCTCACTACCTTCGCCATGTCCCGGGGACTTTTAGGAGGCCCGCCCACGTTATAGACCGGGTGGGGGGAAGAAGGGGCTTTTATCAGGATTCTGGTGAATTCCGCGACGTCATCCGCGGAGACCAGCGAGGAAAGACCCTTGCCGTCACCTTCCATGGAGAAAGGTTTACCTACCGCACAATTCGACGGCATGTCCGACCAGTACTGCGCCGGCGACCTGCCGCCGTGCCCGTATCCGATGGTAGGCCGTAGCCCGGTAAAACTCATGCCGAACTGCTGGGAATAGTCCCCGGCCATTATCTCGGCGTACTTTTTACACACGGCGTAAGAGTGCATGGGATTGGTCTGGTCGTCCTCGGTCACATCCCTCATTCCGTACATAGCCTGGGGGCCGTATACCGTCTCCGAACTGGCGTAGACGACGCGTTTGGCGCCCATAATTTTGGCAGCCTCGAAAGCGTTGCTCATGCCCATCACATTCACCTTGGTAACCAGCCGCGGGTCTACCGGAACATTGGCAGCCACCATGATAAAAGCCCAGTTTATTACCCTGTCAATGGCGTACTGCTTCATCGGGTTTAGAAGGTCCTCAAGCTGGGACACGTCTCCCCGGACGAACTGGAACCTGTCCTTATATTTCTCGATTAATTTCAGGAACCATTCTTGCGGAGGAGCCATGTCCAGAGATACGACTTTAGATACCTGCGGGTCCTTAAGCAGGTACATCACCGTTTTCCTGCCGAAAAGCCCGCTCCCTCCCATGACCATAATATTCATGTTATACCTCCTTGATATTTGATTATGCGACGAGCAACTGACCGATTATAGCACTTTTTGACAAGCTCTGGCACAGGGATTAAACTTGGTCAGAACCTTTTAAATTAACTTTCAATAACATACTTTCTTTAATGACACCGGGTGAGGGAGGTCTTTATGCAGCTGGATAGCAGGGTGGCGATTGTCACGGGCGGCGGCTATGGAATTGGCAGGGCTATTGCCCTCGCTTTGGCGCAAGAGGGGGCTGATGTGGTGGTGGCAGCCAGGACCGAACGGGCTATTAAACAGGTGGCGAAGGAAATCGAAAGTCTGGGGAGGAAAAGCCTGGCCGTGGTAACCGACCTCCTCCAACCCGAACAGCCCATAGCGATGGTAGAAAAAACTCTGGCTAAATTCGGCAAAGTCGATATCCTGGTAAACAATGCCGGTGCGGAAGGACCTATAAGCAATGTGGCCGAGATGGACCTGAAGGGGTGGAACGACCTCCTGGCCGTGAACCTGACCGGAGCCATGCTTTGCAGTCGGTATGTTCTGGAAAAAAGTATGATTCCCCGCAAGAGTGGCGTCATTATTAACATTTCCTCCGCTGCCGGGAGGAAAGGGCTCCCAACGAGGAGTGCTTATAGTTCCTCTAAGTTTGCCATCATTGGTTTCACCCAGAGCCTGGCAGCCGAGGTGGGCCGGTACGGTATCCGGGTAAACGCCATCGCTCCGGGGGCGGTAGAGGGGGAACGCATCGAGAGGGTATTCAATATTGCCGCTAAAAATATGGGCATCAGCTACGAGCAGGTAGTGGCAAATTCCAATGCACGGTCGGCTCTGGGCAGGATGGTGAAGCCCGAAGAGGTTGCCGACCTGGCGGTGTTTCTGGCTTCGGAACAGTCCAGCGCCATCACGGGGCAGACCATCAATATCGATGCGGGAGTGAATTTTAATTAGGAAATAATAACCAAGATACAAGATACAATGACCAAATGATGACGAAAAATGGCTAGAGAATTTGATTTAGAAAAAAGAACCACAGAATTTGCCAAAGCTGTAATTAAATTATGTAAATGTTTACCCAGAAATCCAATGAATGACCGATTAATAGGGCAAATAGTTGGAGCATCCGGCTCTATAGGAGCAAATTATAGAGAAGCTAACGATGCATTAGGGAAGAAAGACTTTGTCCAGCGGATGAAGATAGCCCGCAGAGAAGCAAAAGAAAGCCGGCATTGGCTTGAGCTTATCTTGGAAGCTAACACGAATAGAGAAATAGATATTAAATCTTTAATGAAAGAGTCAGAGGAACTGATAAAAATACTCTCATCGATAATTATAAAAATCGGATAAATGCTCACATTTTTTAATTAATTATTGAAATTTAATATTTTGCTTGGTTATTGTATCTTGGTTATTGTATCTTTTTCAATCGCAATTGAAAGGAGATTATGGTAGGTATCGTATCATACGGGGCATATGTTCCCCTCCGCCGTCTGGGCCCGGGTACTCAGGGATGGACTGCTGCCGGCGAAAAGGCGGTGGCGAACTGGGATGAAGACAGCCTGACCATGGCGGTGGCCGCGGCCATCGATTGCCTGGGAGACATCGAGCGGGGGACTATCGACGGACTTTATTTCGCCACGACCACGCCACCTTACGGCGAAAAGCTGGCAGCAACCACGGCGGCCTGGGCTGCCGACTTTCGACCGGATATCATAACCGCAGATATTACCGATTCTCTACGCGCAGGAACCGCTGCCCTCAGGATGGCAGCAGATGCCGTCAAAGCAGGCTCGGCAAAGCGCCTTCTGGTGATGGCTTCCGACCTCAGGATGGGGGCTGGCGGTATGGACGGAGGTTTCGGGGATGGTGCCGCTGCCCTGCTCATCGGGGACAAAGACGTTATCGCGACAATTGAAGGCAGTTACTCACTCTCCAATGAGCTGCTGGATGTCTGGCGCGCCAGCGGCGCCAAGCAGGTCCGCTCCTGGGAAGACCGGTTCGTCTTTGAAGAGGGTTATTTAAAAATACTACCCCAGGCGGTAAAAAGCTTCCTGGAAAAATCTGGCCTTACTACGAAGGATATCACCAGAGCCGTCTTTTATGGGCCGGATTTGCGTCGGCATCGCCAGATGGCTGACCTGCTCGGATTCAAGCCGGAACAGGTCCAGGAGCCTTTCTTCGATAAGCTGGGAAATACCGGCACCGCTTTCAGCCTGATGATGCTGGTGGCGGCTCTGGAAGATGCTAAACCCGGGGATAAAATCCTCCTTGCCAGCTACGGAGACGGGGCTGACGTCTTTCTCCTGAAGGTAACGGATAAAATAAAGAGTGTCACTGGTAAGTGGGGCATGAAACGCAGCCTGGCCTCTAAAATGATAATGCGCAGCCAGGGTGAGTACCTTGCCTTCCGCGAGTTCGCGGCTTCAGACCCGGAGAGATTCGGGGGAGCTTCGGCGTCGGTTATCGCGCGCGACCGTGACGCTATCTATACGCTGCAAGGCGTAAAGTGCCTTACCTGCGGGACTGTCCAGTATCCCCCGCAGCGCATATGCACCAGTTGCCACACGAAAGATAATTTCGAGCCTTACCGCTTCGCCGATAAGAAGGGCAAGGTATTTACCTTCACGCTGAAATACGGCGCCGATGTCCCCGGTTTCGCGCGGCCGATGGTCGACACCATGGTTGATTTCGAAGGCGGCGGCCGGGCTATCTTCGGCATGACCGACATGCTCGCCGACAAGGTGAAAGTCGGCATGGATGTTGAAATGAGTTTCCGGACGCTCGGCGCGGGCGGGGGCATCCATAACTACTTCTGGAGATGTATGCCGCCCCGGGAAAGCTGGCTCGGAAAGGAGACAAAATAGATGGAAAGCATTAAGGATAAAGTTGCCATCGTCGGGATGGGCTGCACCAAGTTCGGTGAAAACTGGGATAAAAGCGCCGATGATATGATGGTGGATGCCGCCTCCGAGGCCTGTGAAGATGCCGGGATAGAGATGAAGGATGTGCAGGCGGTCTGGTTCGGCACGACCCGTATCAATACCGCCGAGCCCTGCGCCACGGCGCTCAAGGTTGACTACGTGCCTGTCACCAGGGTGGAAAACCTCTGCGCTACCGCCTCCGAAGCACTACGTAATGCCTGTTTCGGTATCGCGTCCGGCGTTTACGACGTCGCCCTGGCTATCGGCGTCGAGAAACTGAAGGACCAGGGGATGGGTGGTCTTGGAACGGTAACCGGTGCCGGGGGCAATGGCACGCTCGAGTGGGGAATGTCGGCGGCGATGTTCTTCGCCAGAATGGCTACCAGATATATGAACCACTATGGCCTGAGCTACGGGGAACTCAAGCAGGTCCTGGCAAAAATTTCGGTGAAGAACCATTACAACGGTTCCCTGAATCCCCGAGCGCATTTCCAGAGAGAAATAACGGAAGAGCAGGCTATCAACGCTCCCATGGTGGCCTGGCCGCTGGGACTCTACGACGCCTGCGGTGTTAGCGACGGTTCCGCCGCCGCGATTCTCTGCCGGGCAGATTTGGCTAAGAAATTCCGGGACGACTATATTTTAGTAAAAGGTCTGGGGCTGGCGGTCGGCGCACGGCAGGGATACCTCCAGCCCGACTACGACATGGTTCACATGGAGGAAACGGTACGCGCCAGCCAGCAGGCTTATGCCATGGCTGGCATAAAAAATCCATTTAAGGAGATAGACCTTGCCGAGGTACACGATTGTTTCAGCATCACCGAGCTGGTTATCATGGAGGACCTGGGATTCTGCCCGCGAGGGAAGGCTCCGGAATATGTCAAGGCAGGCACCTTTAAGCTCGATGGAGAACTGGCTGTCAATCCTGACGGAGGACTGAAAAGCTTCGGGCACCCCATTGGTGCTAGCGGGCTGCGCATGATGTATGAAATATACAAGCAGATGCAGGGTAAAGCCGGCCCGCGTCAGCGGAAGAATCCCACTCTGGGCTTATCCCATAACTTCGGGATGAACCCGGGCAGCGGCATCGGCAGCATTACTATATTAGGGCAGAGAGATTGATACCTATCAAGAATATTTTGAGTTGTCATCCTGAGCTGAAGCCCTGAGCGAAGCGAAGGGGCAGCGAAGGATCCGTCACATTTCCAATGAAAACGGATTCTTCGGTCGCTACTCTCCCTCAGAATGACAATAGTGAAATATAAGAAGGATAAGGAGGGCGGGATGATAAACAAGGTAGTCGGTAGTTTTGATGAAGCGGTTGCCGATATTTTCGACGGCGCCGTTATCTTTATGGGCGGTTTCGGCCCGGCCAATGGCACTCCCAGCAACCTGCTGAGGGCCTTAGCCAAACAGGGCGCTAAAAACCTGACTCTTATCGCCAACACGCCGGGATACGGCCGGTCGGCGCCGGGTGCCAAATCTTTCCGGAAAACGCCGCCCAACTATGATGACGGCGGGCTTCTCATCCAGACCGGTCAGGTGAAAAAGGTTATCTGCGCTTTCCCCGGCATGAACCGGCCCGGCATGACGGCCCCTCTGCATGAGAAATGGCAGACCGGTGAGCTGGAAGTCGAGATGGTCCCCCAGGGCACGCTGGCGGAAAGAATCAGGGCGGCCAAGGCGGGCATCGGCGCCTTCTTTATCCCCACCGGTGCCGGGACCGTCATGGAACAGGGCAAGGAAAAGAGAGTTATCGACGGACGTGAACATATACTTGAATACCCCCTGAAGGCCGATTTCGCCCTGGTACGGGCGTACCGGGCGGACCGGTATGGTAATTGCGTTTACCAGGGGACTTCCCGCAACTTTAATCCTGTCATGGCGGGCGCCGCCAAAGTGACTATCGTTGAGGTAGACGAGCTTGTGGAACTCGGCAGCCTCAGCCCGGAGGTAATCGTTACCGCTGGAATTTATGTCGACCGGATAGCGGTGAGAAAAAACGGGAAGGAAGGAGCCTGAGATGAAAGAACGACTTGATGAACAGGCGATGGCACTCAGGGTGGCTAAAGAGTTTAAAGACGGCATGATAATCAATCTGGGCTTCGGCATTCCCACGCTGGCTGCTAATTTCATCCCCGAGGATATCGAGGTCATCTTTCATGCGGAAAACGGCTGCCTTGGCTATGGTCCCATGCCTGCTACCGTGGAGGAAGAGGATTTCCATCTGGTAAACGCCACCGGTACTTTCGCCACCCCCAGGCCCGGCATGTGCTTCTTCGACCATGCCGAGTCGTTTTCCATGATAAGGGGCAGGCATATCGACCTGTGTGTACTGGGCGGCTTACAGGTATCGGAAAAAGGCGACCTGGCGAACTGGGCCACCGGCGTCGGCCGGCCGGGCAATATCGGCGGGGCGATGGACCTGGCATTCGGGGCTTATCACCTGATTGCCGTCATGACCCATACCACGAAGAACAATGAACCGAAGGTACTCAAAGAGTGCACCTATCCCCTGACGGCGCCGCGCTGCGTGGACCTGATTGTAACCGACATTTCTGTCATCGAGGTGACGCCCGACGGCCTGCTCTTGAAGGAGACAGCCCCCGGCTGGACAGCTGATGAAGTACAGGCGCTAACCGAACCCAGACTGAAGATTTCTCCTGACCTGAAGCAGATGGAGTTATAAAAAATAAATCCATTGTCATTGTCGGGCTTCAGCCTGATTCAGCCTGAAGGCTTGACCCGACAATCCAGACCCCTCCTCTCCACACCGCTGGATTCCAGCTTTCGCTGGAATGACAAGGAGGTAAGGACTGGATTCCCGCCGGAGTTTACCCAGTACACCGATATGGAGCGGGAATAACAATATGGAAGTGCTGGATTCCCGCCTGCGCGGGAATGACAACTATAAATGGAGGTAACCTATGGGACAACTCGATGGCAAGGTGGCGCTGGTAACCGGGTCCAGCCGCAGTATCGGTAAGGCTATTGCGATTGCACTGGCAAAAGAAGGCGCCAGCCTGGTGCTGGCAGCGCGTACCGTAGCCGGACTGGACGCAACGGCCAGGACTGTAAAAGCCTGCGGCTCGGCGGTAGAGGTGGTGCCAACCGATTTAAGAATTGAACAGCAGATTGACCATCTTTTCGAAAGGACTATGGAACGCTTCGGTCGACTTGATATTCTCGTCAACAATGCAGGGGTCTTTGACGGCGGGCCGATTGACAAGATATCCACGGAAGACTGGGACAATGTTATCGCTACCAACCTGCGCGCGCCGTTCCTGTGCACCCGGGCTGCTTTTGCCATTATGAAGGCGCAGGGTGGCGGGCGTATCATCAACATCGGCAGTATTTCAGCCTCGCGGGTGCGCCAGAACAACGCGCCGTACAGCAGCGCCAAGTTCGGTCTGGTGGGGCTGACTCACACCACGGCGCTTGAGGGCCGCGAGTATAATATCACCTGTGGCATCCTGCACCCGGGCAATGTCGTCCGTGACAAACAGGAGGGCCCCGGCTGGGCTAAAGAACCAAGGATGTCTCAGGAGGAAATCGCGGCTGCCGCCGTCTATATGGCCTGCCAGCCTCCTCATGTCAATATCCTGGAAATTATCCAGCTACACAAAGACCAGCTTTATCTGGGAAGGGGATAGAATTGCTGTTGTGGGAGTAGTTTCCAGGGATAATTACGTGTTATTACCTTCCAGGTAACGGCGATACGCTGCCAGGTACCGTAGTACCCTGGCGGCGCGGCGGGGATGAGTGTACTCCGGTATCGTTACTTTAGTTGACGATGCGGGTTCGTTGGGTTCGTGCGTGAAACGAATGACCATTCTCCTGATATACACCAGCGGCTTGTCAT
>CAYQZZ010000003.1:0-76461 GCA_964422155.1 uncultured Dehalococcoidaceae bacterium
TTCCCCTCCAGATAAAATAGAATAATCAGAAATATCAGAATATACTGATATTATAATAGTATAAGCTGGATTTGTCAAGGGGTTTTAAGAGATTGTTTAGTATTAGTTTGGTGTCATTCCGCCCCGTATTGGTGTACGGGGTAAACTCCAGCTGGAATCCAGTGTGGGGGGTAAAGGGGTCTGGATTCTCGGGTCAAGCCCGGGAGTGACAATTTTCGAATAGCCTCTCTTAACTCCGCAGCGTGGCCCCCAGCTCTTTCATTAGCCTGTTCAGGATTTGTTCCTGAACTTTGTTGACCTCTTCGTCGGTCAGGGTATGTGTGGGCGACTGGTAGACAAGGCGGTAGGCCAGCGACTTTTTATCGGCGGCTACCTGTTTCCCGGAGTAGACATCGAAAAGCACGGCCTCGCTTATCAGTGAAAAGCCCTTGATGATATCCAGTATCTTCTGGTTTGTGATGCCGATATCGACTACTAGTGCCATGTCCCTGACGGTGCTGGGGAAGCGTGGTATCGGCTGGAACATCTTATGGCTGACAGCGAAAGGCAACAGCGCCGTCACGTTGATTTCAAATAGGCAGACCGGCCCGGCAATCTCGAAGGCATCCGCCACCTTCGGGTGCACTTCGCCGAAAACGCCGATATTGACCTTCGGGCCGTCCTTCAGCTGAAGGACTATGGCGGCCTGTCTGACGGGGTGCAGGCCTTTATCGCTGCTTTTTTCGAAGTCAACGGCCAGGCCCAGATGGTTAAACAGCCCCTCCACCACCCCCTTGACATCGTAAAAATCGAAAGAGCCGTCGCCCCCCAGCCACGACCTCTCCACCCGGCTGCCGCTAATGATGCCGCACAGCACCTCGGGTTCTTCAGGAAGGTCGTTTTCTCGGGGCAGATATATCTTGCCCATCTCGAATAGCTTTATACCGCCGTCTTCATGCCGTCGATTGGACGCGAGGGTTGCCAGCAGGTTGGCGCGGAGACTGGGACGCAGGTATTCCTGGTCGGCGGTCATCGGATTGGAGACGCGGAGAGGCATGGGTTCCGGGGGGTGGGGTTCAGCCACGGCATTACTCAACATTTGTAAACTGGTCAACGTATAGTTCATTATCTCATAAAAGCCGTAGCCTACAAGGCTCTCTCTTATTTTCTTCCTGAGGCTGAGGATAGGTTCCGGATTCTGGCGGGGAATAGGCTCACCGAGTAATGTGGTTGGTATCTTGTCGTAGCCAATGACACGGGCAACCTCCTCGATGAGGTCGACATCCAGCCTGATATCGCTGCGCCAGTAGGGAGCGGTCACCATTATCTTCGAGCCGTCCGCCTTACATTCGAAGCCAAGCGAGGTCAGGCTATTTACTATCTGCCCCAGGCTGTACCCAATGCCCAGGACGCGCTTTACTTCCTCGGGAGTAAGCAGGATGGGGCGGGACTCTTTTCTGCCGGGGTAAACATCGATAATGCCTCTGGCGACCTTACCGCCGCCCAGCTCGGCAATAAGATGCGTGGCGTGCTTCAGGGCAGGTATGGTCAGGCCGGCGCTGATGCCACGCTCGAACCGCATCGAGGCTTCGCTCGTCAAGTCGAGGTGGCGGCTCGTATAGTGAATGCTGGCCGCTTTGAAGCTGGCGGCCTCCAGCAGGATGGACGTGGTGCTTTCGGTAACCTCGCTGTTAAGGCCGCCCATGACTCCGGCTATCGCTACAGTTCTATCCCCGTCACCGATAACCAGCATATCGCGGGTGAGCTTGCGTTCTGTGCCATCGAGGGTGATGAAGTCCTCGCCCTCTTTAGCCCGGCGCACGATTATTTTCTTGCTCTTGATTCTATCGTAGTCGAAGGAATGCAGGGGCTGCCCGTATTCAAGCATAACGTAGTTGGTGATATCGACGATGTTGTTTATCGGTCGCTGGCCGGCGGCAACGAGTCGCTCCTGCATCCAGGCCGGAGACTCGGCGATTTTAACGCCGGTAATAAGGCTGGCGCAGTACCGGGGACAAAGGTCAGCATCAGCGATTTCTATCGATATTTGATTATCTATCGGGTTATCGGTTTCTTTATAATTTATTTCGGGGATATGCATTTTCTGGTCGCTCAGGGCGGCCACTTCGCGGGCAATGCCCACCACCGAGAGGCAGTCCGGCCGGTTGGCGGTGATATCGATGTCAAGGACGGTATCGCCCAGGTATTCGGCCAGCGGTTTGCCCACTTTAGCCTCCGCCGATAAGACCATGATGCCCTCGTGGCTGTCCGAGATGCCGAGCTCCTTTTCGGAGCAGACCATGCCGCGGGAAACGACGCCGCGAATCTTGGCGGGTTTCAGCTCTTCAGACTGGCCGTTATAGGGGTTTATCAGGCGGGCGCCGAGGCGGGCAAAGGCAATTTTATCGCCGACGTTCAAATTCGGTGCGCCGCAGACGACGGTCTCCTGTTTTGTTCCCAGATTAACCGTAGTCAGGCGGAGTCGGTCGGCGTTGGGGTGGGGATTGACCGCCGTTATCTGCCCGATGATGATGTTATCCCAGCTGCCGCCTTTAGTGACGATTTCCGCCACCTCGAAGCCGGCCAGCGTTAGCCTTTTTGCCAGTTCTGACGGCGGCAGGTTTACGTCCACGTAGTCTTTCAGCCAGTTTAGCGGTACTTTCATTTTATTTTCCTGAGTTGTTTTCTATTGTCATTGCGAGACCATCCCGATGAAATCGGGAGGCGAAGCAATCCCCATGCCCGTGTTTGAGATTGCCACGCCTGCGTGCCATAACGCACTTCGGCGTGCAGGCACGTCGCCCCGATATATCGGGGCTCCTCGCAATGACAGTATGACTGATAAACAACTTAATAGCTCTCTTAAAACTGCCTAAGAAATCTCAGGTCGTTGCTGTAGAAAAGGCGCATGTCCTCAATCCCGTAACGCAGCATGGGCAGCCGTTCGATACCCATTCCAAAGGCAAAGCTGCCGTAGACCTTGGGGTCGATGCCGCCGCGCCGGAGAACCTCAGGGTGGATCATGCCCGCCCCCAGTATTTCCAGCCATCCGCTGTTCTTGCAGACCCGGCACCCTGCGCCCTTACAGACAATACATTCGATAGCCATTTCTACTCCGGGCTCGACGAATGGGAAGTAATCGACGCGGAAGCGTACCTTTCTATCCTCGCAGAAGTAGCGGCGGGCGAACTCGTAGAGGACTCCTTTGAGGTCGGCCATAGTGATGCCTTTATCCACGGCGATGCCGTCGATATGATGGAAGATATTGAGATGGGTGGCATCGGTCGCCTCGTAGCGGTAGCACTTGCCAACCTCGACGGCTCTAATCGGCGGTTTCAGGCTCTCCAGAGCGCGGGCGGTGATGGCTGTCGTGTGGGTGCGCAGCAGTTGTTTTCCCTTTTGCCCGGTCGGGGCATCAATCCAGAAGGATGACATATTGTCACGCGCCGGGTGCTCGGCGGGCATGTTCAGAGCTTCGAAGTTATAGTAGTCCCACTCCACCTCGGGTCCTTCAAGTACCTGGAAGCCCATGGAGACAAATATATCGCATATCTCGTCGATTGTCTGCGTGATGGGGTGAAGGTGCCCGGCAGGGTAAGACCGCCCCGGCAGGCTGATATCGATGACTTCTTTTTGTGACTCTGACTTTAGTTGAGCGTCACGGAGGGACTGACCTTTCTGGACGGCGCTGTTCTCCAGGAGGGTTTTTAACTGGTTGGCGGCAGCGCCGGCGACCTTTCTTTCCTCTATGGAAAGCGTCGCCAGGCCGCGTAGAATTTGGGTAAGCGGACTTTTTTTACCCAGGTAATGAACGCGCCACGATTCCAGGTCTTTGACGTTGTCAATACCATCTATCTGCTTTAGGGCTTCTGTTTTAATTTCCTCTATTTTTTCCAGCATCTTGGTGCCTATTAAAAGTTTCCCCTTCCACTGGTGAGGGGAAGGGGAACTAAATTGAGTTGACTTTTTAAACCGGGGATTTTTAGTTCTGGTCTTTCCCTCCAGCGAGAGTGACCAGGCTGCTAAAGCTTTCAGGTTCCCTGACGGCCATATCGGCCAGTACCTTCCGGTTGATTTCAATGCCGGCCTTTTTCAGCCCGTCCATGAACTGACTGTAGGTGATTCCCCGGGACCGGCAGGCAGCGTTAACGCGCAGAATCCAGAGTCGTCTCATATCGCCTTTGCGCTCGCGCCGGTGAAAATAGGCATAGCTTAACGAGTGTATCATGGACTCGGTAGCCCGCCTGATAAGCCGGTGCTTGGTACCCCGGTGCCCCTTGGTCAGGGCCAGTATTTTCTTATGTCTGTGGTGTGAGGTCACACCTCTTTTGACTCTAGGCATGTAACTGTCTCTCCTGTCCTACTTGACACCATAAGGTATCAGCCTCGATATGCGCTTGCGGTCACGGGGACTCAGTTCAATCATCTCGTCGAATTGACCCCGCACGCGCTTGGCTTTGTTGGTACGCAGGTGGCTCTTTGGCCCTTTCACCCGCATAATTTTGCCGCTGCCTGTAATGTGAAAGCGGCTCTTGGCACCTTTATGCGTCTTTAGTTTTGGCATTCTGGGTTTCCTTTACTTCAACTTTTACTTTGGGCTTGGAACCGGTGGGTGCCATGATGATATCCATCCGTCTCCCCTCCATGACCGGCTGTCTCTCCAGGGTGGCGACTTCACTCAGTGTCTCCGCCATCCGCTGTAAAATCTTCCAGCCCAGTTCGGGATGCGTGATTTCACGACCCCGGAACATCAATGTTACTTTAACTTTTGCCCCATCGACCAGTAGCTTCTTGGCTATTCTGGCTTTGGCTTCAAAATCGTGGACGCCTATTTTGGGTCGCAGGCGAATCTCTCTTAATAACGTGACCTTCTGGCTCTTCCTCGCCTGCTGCTCTTTCTTCTGCTGCTCGTATTTGAACTTTCCGTAGTCGAGAAGGCGGCATACAGGGGGCACTGACGTGGGCGCTACCTCGACGAGGTCCAGGTTGTGCTTTCTTGCCGTTTCCCTTGCCTGAACCAGGGGCATAATACCGAGCTGTTCACCTTTCTCACCGACCAGGCGAACCTCTTTAGCGATAATTCGCTCGTTGACGCGTAGTTGTTTAATTATGGCGCTTTATTACCTCCTTCAAGCACAGGTATCCTACGAGTAAAAACTATACCATATTTATATGCAGTAAATCAACTACCCCGGAACCAGCAATAAGAAGTCGCCATCATTTTTATACCTTATTAGCAATTTCCGCTGTCAGGGTCTCGATAAAACTCGCCAGGGGCTGGATGGGTAATTGCTCGCCGCTGCGGCGCCGGACGGAAACGGAGTTATCCGCCACCTCTTTATCCCCGACGACAAGCATATAGGGGATTTTTTCCAGCTGCGCCTGCCTGATTTTCAGGTTCATCCGTTCGGAGCGGTCGTCGACCTCTACTCTTACCCCGCGGCTCTTAAGCTCGGCTATTATCTTGCGAGAGTGCTCCAGGTGGCGGTCGGCCACGGGGATTATTTTTACCTGCACCGGGGATAGCCACAATGGAAAAGCGCCAGCGTAGTGCTCGATTAATAGTCCGAAGAACCGTTCCCAGGCGCCGAGCAACGCGCGGTGTACCATGTACGGTCGGTGCTCCTGGCCATCGGCTCCGGTATAGACCATGTTAAAACGCTCCGGCAGGTTGAAATCGAACTGGATGGTGGTCATCTGCCACTCCCGTCCCAGAGCGTCCTCTATCTTGAGGTCAATCTTGGGGCCATAGAAAGCGCCCCCGCCTTCATCGACCTCATACTCTAGTTTATTTTCATCGATGACCTTACGCAAGGCTTCCTGCGCGTCCTGCCACATCTGTTCGGTGCCGATTGAGTGTGCCGGTCGGGTAGACAAGTAGACTTTATATTTATGGAACCCGAAGACATGCCATATGTGCAGGGAAAAACGGAGCACTTCGGATATCTCGCTATCGACCTGCTCCGGAGTGCAGATAATATGAGCATCGTCCTGGGTAAATCCGCGCGTACGCAGCAGGCCGAGTAACACGCCGCTACGCTCGTAGCGGTAAACCGTGCCCAGCTCTGCCCAGCGCAGAGGTAAATCACGGTAAGAACGCATCTTAGACTTATAAGCGAGTATGTGGAAGGGGCAGTTCATCGGCTTGAGATAATACTCCTGTCCCTCGATATCAATCGGCGAGTACATGTTCTCCTGATAGAAGTCAAGATGACCGCTGGTCTGCCACAGCTTACTCAACCCGATATGCGGCGTGTAAAGAATTTCATAGCCGTTGGCAAAATGCTCCTGCCGCCAGTACTCCTCGATGACAGCGCGAATGCGCCCTCCCTTTGGTCCGTAAATAATCAGGCCGTTGCCCACCTCGTCTGATGTAACGAAAAGCTCAAGTTCCTTGCCCAGTTTACGGTGGTCGCGTTTCTTGGCTTCTTCCAGCCGGGCGATGTGCTCGTCAAGCTCCTTTTGAGTGGCAAAAGCCACCCCGTATATCCTTTGCAGCATGGCGTTGTGCTCATCGCCCCGCCAGTAGGCGCCGGCGATGTTGATTAATTTGAAGGCTTTTATCTCCCCGGTAGATTTGACATGGGGACCGCGGCATAAATCGATAAAGCTGCCTTGCTCGTAGACGCCAACCTTGTCGTCGGTGATTTCCTCGAGCAGTTCGAGCTTGTAGGGCTGGGAAGCGAAAAGCTTTTGAGCTTCTTTTTTGGAGATTTCCCGGCGGGTAAAAGGCAAATCTGCCTTGACTATCTCGCTCATTTTCCCTTCGATGACGGGCAGGTCATCGGGGGTGAGCGAGCGCGGTAAATCGAAGTCGTAGTAAAAGCCGTCCTCGATAGCCGGGCCGATAGCGAACTTAGCATCGGGAAAGATGGATTGGACAGCCTCGGCCATGACATGAGAGGCCGAGTGGCGCATGGTTTCCAGCTTATTTTCTGCGTTCACAAAACCTATTATATCAGCGTTTAGCTACGGGTGCAATTGAGTTAGCTTAAGGGACACTCGATAGCCCTATGTCATTGTGAGCCGTTAGTGTTAAAATAACCAGGCTAGAATAAATAACCAAATTTCAAGATACAATGACCAAACAATGACCAATAACCAAATTCCATTTACCAAACGATTTGAACCTTTAATTATTCGGATTTGGAATTTGTTTGGAGCTTGTATCTTGGTTATTGGTTATTATCTCGGATTTCGTTGTTCGAATTTCGTATTTTTACACTTATATCACCTGCGTGTTAAACTACATTATGCCTCAAACTATCCGGAATCTTCTGCCCATACTGGGCCTGACCGTTTTTTCCTCGAACCTGGGTAACGGCATCATTGCGCCGCTGTTGCCTCTATACGCCGAGAAGCTGGGGGCAACCGGCCTGTCGCTGGGTATTATTTTTTCCGGCGTATCCATCGCCAGCGCTATTTTCATGCCTTTCGCTGGTCGTTTCTCCGACCGTCGCGGCCGTAAGCTGATTTTGTGTATCGGACTTTTTGGCCTTACCCTGACATCGTTCGCTTATGTGTGGGCGCATAGTATTGCCGGCCTGGTCATCGTCCGCTTTATACAGGGAGCGGCGTCCGCCATGGTCCTGCCTATCGCCCAGGCGTATGTCGGCGATATTACCCCGGAGGGTGAAGAAGGAAAATGGATGGGCATTTTCAATGCCACTTTTATCACCGGTTTTGGTGCAGGGCCGCTGCTCGGTGGCGTCATCTCCGACCATTTCGGGATGAATACCGCCTTCTATACCATGGGCGTCCTTAACCTGATATCGTTTCTGGGGGCTACTTTCTTCCTCCCGGAGATAGCGCAGCGGAGGCAGACCGCCGGGCAGTTCTCGTTCCGGGGGATAACGGCCAGCAAAATTACGAGGGGTATTTTCAGCTTTCAGGTGGGGGCTTCGGCCAACCGCGGTATCATGACTGCGTTTCTGCCGGTCTTTGCTACTGTTTTCATCGGTTTGAGTCCTTCTCTCGTCGGAACGATACTGACTGTCAGTATCATCGGGAACTCGATATTGCAGATTCCCTCGGGTAACCTGGCGGATAGATTTAACCGGAGAAAAATGATAATCCTGGGCAGTTTGGGCGTGGCTGTTTCCATGCTGCTGATGCCCCTGTCCAATGGTTTCTGGGTGCTGCTGGCAATCATGGCTATCGGCGCTATTTTTGACGCCTGTTCCACGCCGCCGGCCATGGCCGCGATTATTCAGGAGGGTAGGAAGTACGGCATGGGCGTGGCCACGTCGGTCTCTAACATGGGTGGGGGCCTGGGTATGGGGCTCGCCCCGATTCTGGCCGGGTTTATCGTCGATTTGGTGGATGTAAAGTCCGCCTTTTACGTTGCCGCCGCCATTGTCTTTCTCAGTACGGTTGTCTTCAGCCTGTTTACGCGGCGTTCCATAGTAGCTAGGATTTAAGCTGATTCGAATAAAGAAAAACGGCGCACTTAAAAGGTACGCCGTCTCTATTTATTAATCCGTTTATTGGTCTTTATGGCAATCGCCATTTTGCCCATTTATCTCTGTCCACCTCTTTACCGTAGGCTGCTTTTGGGGTAATACCTCTGGCGATGAGTGCCGCCGCGATGGCTTTGGTGATATCCCCGGCAATGAAGGGTATCGCCCCCATCATGAGTAGTTCAACAAACGTGGCTGGCTGTCCTTTTACCAGGTTTAGCCAGAGGTTAAGCTGCAGGAGACCGGGTACATAGATGAGGACAAAATTAGCGAAGAGCATCAGCCCGAGCATGGTCAGGAAGCTCCGTGACCGTATGTATTTATCGGTGAAATACCCCAGGAAAAGGGCGGCCAGGATGAAGCCGATAATATAGCCGCCGGTGGGCCCGGACATATAAGCCAGCCCGCCGCTCAGGTTCTGGAACCAGGGTAAACCTGCCATGCCCAGCCCGGCATAGATGGTCAGGCTGATACCGCCCCACCATTTCCCCAGCAGGATGCCGGCCAGGAGCGCACCAAATGTCTGACCCGTTATCGGCACCGGACTCCAGGGAAGCTGGATTCTCAGCTGGGCCAGCAGGCCGGTCAGTATCGCCACCCCCATGGCCAGGACTAATTTCCTGGGTACGCTCAGTTCGTAGCGCCATTTGAAGACGTCGTATTTGGTCTGATTGATTCTAGCGACTACTGTCACCTTAGCCTCCTGATATCATAGATTCCTGGAACCATCTCTATTAACTGCATTTATCGAATTTGGATATATTTACCGGCATACTGCTCATACAGGTGTGATACACCGAAAGAGACAGGGGAATGTTTACATAAGGTTATTCATCATCGGGTTGGTTTTTCGGTGCCGATAATGGCGATTTCTATCTTATGTCCGCACTTCGGGCAGGTCACATTAAAGGTAATCGGCTGTTTCATGACGCGTTCCGCAACGGCTGAAACAATGGAGTCGACATTATCCAGGCGATTGTCCAGCATATCGAGGCGCTTTTCCATTCTCTTCAGGTCTATGGTTAGTTCTTCATTTACCGACTGCGTTTCGTCTGGCTTTGCCAAAGTATCTATCCTCTCAATAATAAAGTTAGACTCATTATATGTCCTGGCGGGGAATTATGTCAAAAAACGGGGTTGAGAGTTTTTAGTAACAGTTTACTGTCATTCTGACCCCGACGTGTCGGGGGAAGAATCCGTAACCATTCCCCTGACGGACGGATTTTTAATCTTATCGACAAAGTTGAGAATCTTTTAGAATAACATTATTGAACAATCTCAATTAATTGTATTGATTTATGAATAACCGAGAGGTATAATCCTGAATACAAAGCATGAGTTTACCCGGTACAACCCGTAAAGGAGGGGAAACATGACTGAAAAAGTGGTCGGCACGGTGAGCGATTTCTTTTCCCGACCGGTGGTGGCCGGCGTCACCATGACGGGGACGCTGAAAGTGGGGGACAAGATTCACATCAAGGGACATACCACGGATATCGAGATGGTTATTGCCTCGATGCAGATTGACAACAAGGACGTAAACGAGGCCAAGGAAGGCGATTCCGTGGGTATCAAGGTCCCGGACAGAGTCAGGGCGGGAGATACGGTTTACAAGGTCACTGATTGAAGTCCAGTATTAAGAATAAACTCGTTATCCTCGTTACGTCTATTAGTCTATATAAACGAGACTGATAACTGTTAACTGGTAACTGTTAACTACCCTATCGACTTGACCAGGTTGGCCATTTCGATGGCGCTGACGGCGGCATCGAAGCCCTTATTGCCATCTTTGGTGCCGGACCGCTCGATGGCCTGCTCCAGCGTATCGGTGGTGATGACTCCGAAAATAACAGGTATCCCGCTATCGAGGTTGACCTTGGCGATGCCCTTGGTGACCTCGGAAGCGATATACTCGAAGTGAGGTGTACCGCCCCGTATTACCGCCCCCAGGCAGATGATGGCGTTGTACTTTTTCGACTGCGCCATCTTCTGGGCTATCAGCGGTATCTCGAACGAGCCGGGTGTCCAGGCGATTTCGATATCGCTCTCGTTGACGCCATGGCGGAGCAGGGCATCCTGTGCCCCTTCCAGCAGCTTCTTGCTGAAAAACTCGTTAAAACGCGAGACGACTAAACCGAACTTCAGCCCCTTTCCCAGTAAATTGCCTTCAAAAGTCTTACTCATAGTTCTCTCCTTGGTTCTATTTTATTCACTATCGTTATCCGGCACTTTCAGGAGGTGCCCCAGTTTTTTCTGTTTGGTCTGGAGGTAACGGCGATTATGCGGGTTCGGCTGGGTGGTAAGAGGGAGCTGCTCTGCTATCTTCAGTCCAAAGCTTTCGAGTCCGCTCATCTTCTTGGGATTATTGGTCATCAGACGCATGTTACGCACGCCCAGGTCCGCCAGTATCTGGGCGCCGATGCCGTAGTCGCGGGGGTCGGCCTTAAAACCGAGGGAGAGATTGGCTTCGACGGTATCCATGCCTTTTTCCTGAAGGGCGTAGGCCTTGATTTTATTATGCAGGCCGATGCCTCTGCCCTCCTGTCTCATGTAGAGGACGACACCGCGACCTTCTTCGGATATCTTTTGCATGGCCATTTCAATCTGTTCGCCGCAATCGCAGCGCAGGCTGTGGAAAACATCGCCGGTAAGGCACTGGCTGTGCACCCGCACCAGTATCGGTTCATCGGTAGCCACATCTCCCATTACCATGGCCAAGTGCTCATCGGGGTCGGTCTGGCTTTTATAGGCTATCACCGTGAAATCGCCGTAGGGAGTTGGGAGCCTGGCCTCGGCGATACGGTGAACCAGTCTTTCGTGACGGTAGCGGTAGGCGATGAGGTCGGCCACGCTGACGATTTTCAGTCCGAGCTTCCTGGCGATGACTTCCAGCTGCGGCAGCCTGGCCATGGTGCCGTCTTCATTCATAATCTCACAGCAGACACCGGCCGGATAGAATCCAGCCAGCCTGGCCAGGTCGACGGTCGCCTCGGTCTGTCCGGCGCGTACCAGCACGCCGCCGTCTCTTGCGCGCAGGGGGAACATGTGCCCCGGCATGACCAGGTCTTCAGGCTTGGTCTTCGGGTCGATGATTGTCTGTACAGTCCTGGCCCTGTCCGCCGCCGAGATGCCGGTGCTTGTCCCTTGTTTTGCCTCGACGGATACCGTGAAGGCTGTGCCGAAATGAGAGGTATTGTTGCTCGCCATCATGGGTATCTTCAGTTCGTCCAGCCTTTCGCCGGTAACCGGCATGCAGATGAGTCCACGACCGTGTACGGCCATGAAGTTTATGGCTTCGGGGGTGACTTTCTCGGCGGCCATGATGAAGTCGCCCTCGTTTTCCCGGTCCTCGTCATCGACCACGATAACGAATTTGCCTGCCTTGATATCTTCAATAGCCTCCGGAATAGTTGCCAATCCCATATTTTTCCCCTCATTCATCAGGAGCGGTCAGGTTATCAGGAAACCGTGCTCCTGCAAAAATGCCGTGGTCATATCGGTAGTTTGCGGCTTGCTGAACTCCGCCACGTATTTTCCGATGATATCTACTTCCAGGTTAACCGTGTCGCCCAGCTTTTTATCCGCCAGAATCGTATGCTGGCGTGTATAGCCGACTATTGAAACGCTGAAAGAGTTAGCGTCTTTGGTGGTGACCGTCAGGCTTGTGCCGTCCACGGCGATAAAGCCCTTGGGTACGATGTAGCGCATCACCTCGGGCTTGGCTTCGAATTTCATGAGTACAGCCTCGCCCTCTCTGATAATCGAGGCTATTTTACCGGTGTCATCGATATGCCCCTGTACCATGTGCCCGCCTATTTCCCCGCCCAGACCCAGCGGCCTTTCCAGGTTAACCCTGTCCCCGGCGTGGAGCAGACCGAGATTGGTCCTTTTGAGAGTCTCCTGCATGACGTCTACCGAAAAGGATTTGTTATCAAAAGCGGTTACCGTCAGGCAGACGCCATTGACGGCGATACTGCCGCCGGACTTTATCCCCTTGGTGAGCTGACTGGCGGCGATGGTTAGCTTTCCCGCCGTTACGGAGACAATACTGCCCACTTCTTCCACGATTCCGGTAAACACGCCTTACCCCTTTGAGGAAATTTAACTTCCTGATGTCATTCTAACACTTGTCATAAGACAAGTTCAATAATAGGTGAAAATCCTCTCTCCCCTGGCGGGATTCATCCTGAAGGGCTCATCCTGAAGGAGAGAGTTAGAGTGAGGGGGATATTTTCACCCCCACCTTAGCCTCTCCCCTCAAGGGAGAGGCATCAGTGATCGTTGTAAACGGCTAGTTCGATTGTCTCCCTGCCGTGCCCTTTGCGGTTTTCAGGTCTGCCTTGGCTGCCTCTTTCGGACGCAGAGCGCGGGTGGCTTTACCCGCCTGCCACATTTCCGAGCTGCCCATGACATTCAGTTCTTTGCCCAGTCGCTGCTTATAGTCCGGTCCGCCGCAGGCGGAGATGACGCGCCGTGTTTCCGCACCGGTAGCAACCCTGTCATAAAGCTCTTTGAACACCGGCATGACCGCCTTCTTGAACTTCGGCTTCCAGTCCAGAGCGCCGCGCTGAGCGGTTGCCGAGCAGTTGGCGTACATCCAGTCCATGCCGTTCTCGGCGACGAGCTTTATCAGGCTTTCGGTAAGCTCTTCGACGGTCTCGTTGAAGGCTTCGCTGGGACTGTGTCCGTGCTTGCGCAGGGTATCGTACTGCGCTTCCATGATGCCCGCCAGCGCCCCCATCAGTACGCCTCTCTCCCCCACGAGGTCGCTGTAGACCTCATTTTCAAACGTCGTCGGGAAGAGATAGCCGGAACCTATGGCGATTCCCAGGGCGATGCAGCGCTCTCTGGCCCGGCCGGTAGCGTCCTGGAAGACTGCAAAGCTGGCATTTATGCCCGCCCCCGAGAGGAAATTGCGGCGTAGCGAAGTCCCCGAACCCTTGGGAGCGACCATGATGACATCAATATCTTTCGGAGGGATAATCTTCGTCTGGTCTTTATAGACAATGGAAAATCCATGCGAGAAGGACAGGGCATTACCCGGTTTCATGTTCTTTTTAATCAGCGGCCATATTATCTTGTGGGCGGCGTCAGCGACGAGGACTTCGATAATCGTGCCGCGTTTCACGGCTTCCTCTATTTCGAACAGGTCTATGCCGGGCTTCCACCCGTCCTTTACCGCCCGGTTCCAGTCCTCCATGAACTGCTTGGACTGCCCGATGATTACCCTGAAGCCGTTATCTTTCAGGTTCAACGACTGCCCTGGACCCTGTACGCCGTACCCGATGACGGCAATAGTTTCGTTCTTAAGGACTTTGCGGGCTTTCTCCATGGGGAACTCGCTCCGCATGACGACCTCTTCCTTCACGCCCCCAAAATCAATAATTGCCATATTCTTTACCTCCCTGAATAAGAAATGCTATGCTTCGAGTATATCTAAAGCTAAGGGAGAATTCAAGAAGCCGCCCGTCCTTTACCCCCATAAGTTGTCATTCTGACCCCGATGCAATCGGGGGAAGAATCCGTATCTCGCACGAGGAGGACGGATTCTTCGTCATCCTTCACTTTGTGAAGGACTCTTCAGAATGACATATTATTGAACACCCTCCTTTAATTCCTGTTTGAAGTACCGCCGCCGGAAGTAGAGGGCAAGATTTACCAGGCTGATGAGCGCCGGCACCTCGACCAGCGGGCCGATGACAGCGGCGAAGGCCTGCCCGGAACTGATACCGAAAACGGCCACGGCCACCGCAATCGCCAGCTCGAAGTTATTGCTGGCGGCGGTGAAGGCGATGGTGGTTGTTTTAGCATAGTCGGCTCCTGTCTTCTTGCCCATGTAGAACGATACCAGGAACATAATAATGAAGTAGATGAGGAGCGGTACGGCGATACGTAGCACATCGAGGGGGATTTGCACGATGAGCTTACCTTTGAGGGAGAACATCACCACGATGGTGAACAGCAAAGCGGCCAGCGTTACGGGGCTTATCTTCGGGATGAACTTGCTTTCATACCATTCGCGCCCCTTTGTTTTCAGGAACACGAAGCGGGTAATCATACCGCCGAAGAAGGGAATACCGAGGTAGATGAAGACGCTTTTGGCAATATCCGCCATGGTCACCTCGACCAGCGAGCCCTCTAGGCCGAACCAGCGGGGCAGTATCGTAATAAAGATATAGGCATACACCGAATAAAAGATTATCTGGAAGATGGAGTTGAAGGCTACCAGCCCCGCAGCGTATTCCCGGTCGCCTTTAGCCAGCTCGTTCCAGACGATGACCATGGCGATGCAGCGCGCCAGCCCTATCATAATCAGGCCGTACATGTAGTCCGGCTTGGGCCAGATGAAACCAAGGAAGAGAATCGCCAGCAGGAACATGAGTATCGGGCCGATAACCCAGTTCTGTACCAGTGACAGCGCCAGCACCCGCCAGTTGCGGAATACCGGCCCCATTTCCTCGTATCTCACCTTGGCCAGCGGCGGGTACATCATCAGGATGAGGCCGACGGCTATGGGGATGGAGGTGGTGCCCACCTGGAAAAAACCGATAAAGTCGGCTGTGCCGGGGATAAAATATCCCAGCCCCACCCCGAAGCCCATCGCCAGGAAAATCCAGAGCGTGAGGAAGCGGTCTAGGAAGGAGAGTCTGCCGACGACAGTGGTTGGTTCTTTAATAGTCACGGCTTGCCCCTTTCAAAGTTAGCAAATCTGCTATTTATCGTTCTTGATAAAACCTTCCACGGGATTAATGCCAGTATTCAGGTGTGATTTTAGTTTTCCTTGTTGTGCATGAACTATACGGTCATAGATGGACTTCTTGATAAACCTGAGCGACTCTTTCTCGTCACTATCTGTAACGATTCTCTCCAACTCAAGGACTTCCTTTTCATTGAGCGTAATGGTTGCACTTTGTATCTCAAGCATCATGTTCTCCACTAACAGCTATGGACTGTCCTTTGGGCGTGCTTCAATCTTTCTCTGTCTTTTTCCAGTAGATTGTTGCTAAAAGGAGATTCTCGAAGTAGTCTGACCAGCGAATTAGCATGCTGGTTTGTTGTTTCATAGTCTATAGAATAGACCATCCAGATTCCATCACGTCGCGTTTTTAGAAAGCCTGCTTCTTGGAGGATACCGAGGTTGCGGGATGCTCTGGTCTGAGAGATATCCAGGGCCTGCATCACCTCGCAAACGCAGCATTCTCTCTCTAGCAGGATATTCATTATTCTGAGTCTTGTCTCATCTGATAGTGCCTTCATCGTTCTGATTAATTTCTGCATCGTCTTACCTTTCCCGCCAGATAATATGCAAACATGCACATATCTGCACATATATTACCATTATTAATACTATGCTTCAAGTATTTGGAATTTAATTGAAAGGGGGTGCAGAGAGGGTGCAGATACCAAATTTATTCATCATTCCCAAGCAAGCGGGAATCCAGAACTCTCATCTTGTCACTCTGGCGAAGGATATAACCCAAATTTACCTATATAATTGGTGCTTGTTTCTTGGTTCTTGGTTATTTTTTTATCGCATTAAAGTTGATTATTTTCTTCCGCGATAAACATCTTTACGATGGCCGACTTTCACTATCCAGACGGTACGCTCTTTATCCTGTATTGAGTATAGAATTCGATATCGTCCATGGCGGAGACGATACCTTTCTTGATCGGTTAGCTTTTCGCTGCCTGGTGGCCGCGGCTCGGCTGCCAACGGCTCGATTCGCCGGAGTATCTTCTTTAAGTCTTTTTTAGGGATTAACCGAAGGTCTTTTTCAACCGATTCTCGGAAATAGACTTTATATCCGGCCATCTTTCTTTAGCCTTTTGAGCATTTCGTCATAGCTAATCAGGGGTTCTTTCTCCCTTTCTTCAAACACCTTGATGTCCCCGGCATCCTCCGCGAGAGACTCTCTCACGGCATCATTAACAAGCTCCGATACGGACTGGGAGAAAGCGATGGCTTTTAATCGGAGCGCTTTATGCAGGTCGGGGTCTAAATATATTGTGGTTCGTTTGGTTTGGGTTGCCATAATAGCACCTCCGTGAACGATGTTATTATAACATCATAGCATCAAAACGTCAAAACGTTTGGAAGGAAAGACGGCTGGTTACAGCGGCTGGTGCGCCCAGATATCTAAATATTAGCTTTTTTATACGGCGGGTTTCAATTATTTGTAACCTATCACCCTGCCGCCCTTGTCCTTCACTTGTGAAGGATGGTGAAGGTAAGGGGGTATTTTAGTAAGAGTGGGTGAAGTAAACAGAGTGCCCCGCGTTCAGGGGTATTGACAATTCCGTAAACAGGACTATAATTAGCTTGCTTGATACGAAATAATCTAGTAAATAATTGCGCCGGGGTAGGTGATGGAATGGGATGAAAAAGGGCACCGGAACCATTTTGTCGTGGCGGCAGGTGCCCTTTTAACTTGCTTGGCGGTTCATTAGACTGATGGCGAGGATATGAGGCGATGGATAGATACATGCTGACTTCCGAGGGCCGGGCGAGATTTAAAAGGACGAAGATACGCATGGGTATAGAGGAAACGGACAAGATGGAAGGCTACGAAGTCCTTGATTATCTCTATGAGCATGGCGCGGCGACGGTGGAAGAAATTGAAAAACATACGGGTCTATCCTATGGCAGGGTGGTGCATAAAATGGAATCGCTTATTCCCTGGGGATACATAGAGAGACTGGCTGAGTAATTGTCACTATAAATAACGCAGTAAATTAAAGGAGGTATCTAAAATGCCAGAAGAAAAAATTGCCGGTATCATGCGCGAGTTTGTCAAAGCGATGGCAGCCGGGGAGGTGGAGAAGACGCTTGCCTACTTCACCGATGATGCGGTCTCGACCAATCCTTACGGGACTTTCAAAGGTAAGGAAGCAATAAAAAGTAACCTGACAGCAATGTCCAGGAACTTGAAGGACATGAAGATTACGGAGGCCGGTAACGGGATAATCGTGCAGGGGAATAAAGCCTTTTTCGAGCATGTCATCAGCGGCCCGTTCCAGGGTAAAAAATATGAAATGCTGGCGATATGCGCCTACGAGTTCAGCGGCGATAAAATCAAAAATGTAAGAGAGGTCTACGATAGGCTGCTGACAGCCCAGCAGACAGCCAAAGGCTGGCCGGCAAAGCCCCTGGTCAATATGATTGTCAGGCGAGCGGACAAGGCAATGAAATAGGCGCCGTATAACTGTTATAATTAAATAATGGATATCCTCGCCGAGCTTAATCCCGCCCAGAGACAGGCCGTGGAGGCTATCAACGGGCCTTTACTTATTCTGGCCGGACCCGGCAGCGGCAAGACCCGCGTTATCACCCACCGCGTCGCCTATCTCGTCAGGGTGGTCGGCGTCAACCCCCGCCGCATCATGGCCGTAACCTTCACCAACAAAGCCGCCCGGGAGATGGAGGAGCGACTTAACAAGCTGGTGAGTGGGTCGGTGAAAGACCTAACGTTGGGCACCTTTCACGCCATCTGCGCCCGCATTTTAAGGCGCGATGGCCAGGCTATCGGCATCGACTCCAAATTCGTTATCTATGATGACGACGACCAGATAAGCCTGCTCAAGCGGAGCCTCCAGGACCTGGCGCTCGACCCCAAGCAGTTTGCCCCCCGTGCGTTACAGTCGGTCATTTCTAACGCCAAGAGCCAGATGCTGACCCCGTCCGACTTTCTCCAGCGGGGCCGCAGCTATTTCGAGGAGGTGACGCAGCGTGTCTACGAGCGCTACCAGACTCTTTTAACCGAGAGCAGCGCGCTGGACTTCGACGACCTTTTGATGAAAACGGTGCTCCTCTTCCGGCAGGACCCGGAGCTTCTGGCGAGATACCAGTCGCGCTACCTGCACATACAGGTGGACGAGTTCCAGGACACGAACCTCGTCCAGTACGAGCTGATGAAGCAGCTGGCGGGGAAGTATCGCAACATCTGCGTCGTCGGCGACCCCGACCAGTCGATTTACTCGTGGCGTTCGGCCGACCTGCGTAACATTTTAAATTTCGAGAAGGACTACCCCGACGCTAAAGTTGTGCTGCTGGAGCAGAACTACCGCTCCACCAAGCTGATTCTGGAGGCGGCTTCCCATGTCATCTCGGCCAACAAGCAGCGTAAGCCGAAAGATTTATGGACGGAAAACGAAACGGGTGTTCCTGTCGCCGTCATCGAGTCCTATTCCGAGGAGGAAGAGGCCCAGTACGTCGTCAACGAGATTGATAAGCTCGTGAGGAGCGGCGAGGTGAAATCGGGCGACTGCGCGGTGATGTACCGCACCAATGCCCAGTCGAGAGTCTTGGAGGAGGCTTTTATCCGTTACGGCATGCCCTACAAGCTGGTGGCGGGCACCCGGTTCTACGAGAGGCGCGAGGTCAAGGACGTCATCGCTTATCTCCGCCTTATCCAGAACCCCCACGACACGGTCAGCCTGCTGCGCGTCATCAATGTCCCCCAGCGCGGCATCGGCGAGCGCAGCCTGGACGAGCTTACCCGCTGGGGGAGGTCGCAGGGCGTCAACGAGTACCGTGCTTTGCAATTGCTGGCGGAGTCGAAAGACTCCGGGGCCGACCTCCCTTTCAGCGTGCGGACGGTTAAAGCGCTGGCCGGTTTCGCGGTGATGATGGCAGGCTTCATCGAGAAGAGTCGGAAGCTGAACCTGGTGGAACTATTCGACCTCGTCGTGGAGAGCTCCGGCTACAAGCAGTACCTGGCGGGTTTAGTCGACGGCGAGGAGCGCTGGGAAAATATTCTGGAGCTGCGCGGCGTCGCCCAGGACTACCGCGAGATGAAGTCGACCGAAGGGCTGGCGGCCTTTCTGGAGGGCGTGGCGCTGGTATCGGACGTCGACAGCCTCGAAGAGAAGGTCGATACCGTCACTTTAATTACCCTGCATCAGGCCAAAGGACTGGAGTTCCCGGTGGTGTTCATCGTCGGCATGGAGGACGGCATCCTGCCGCATTTCAAGTCGATTGACGACCCCGCCCAGCTGGAGGAGGAGCGCCGTTTATGCTACGTGGGCATCACGCGGGCGAAGAAGAAGGTCTACCTGGTGCGCGCCTTCCGCCGCCATCTCATGGGCTCCAGCGCCGTGAACAAGCCCTCCCGCTTCTTGCAGGACATTCCAGCGCACCTGATTACTAAAGGCGGCGTCCAGGATGGCGAAGATAGCTGGTCGACTCCTTCCGCTGAGTTTAAAGAGAAAGCAATAAAGATGAGTGAAGACCTGCCCGAGTTTAAGCCGGGCGACCACGTTCGACATGACCAGTTCGGCGAGGGCGTGGTGGTGAACTACCATAGAGTCAAGAACGACGCCGAGGTGGTGGTGGCCTTCGACGGGGTGGGGGTAAAGAGGTTTTTGCTGAGCTTTGCGAAGATAGAAAAGGTGTAGAGATTAATAAAATAATGTTACCTTATTTCCTTATTTGATACTCTCACTTTAATATATAGGACAATATCTATTCGAATGTCTTTCATTATATCTTCTGTGTCATACTCGAATCCTTCAATGTCTGCTTGTAATTGTGGCGGCAAAAGGTTCGGTATGTTAGCGGATTCAGCTATTTCCATTAAAGCCAATATCCGAAACTTTACTAACAAAGCGTTTGCTCTTGCCTCTGAATAATCCTTGTGTAATTTAATTAACGTTTTCAATTCTTTATCTATAATGTATTTATGTTTATCATAGTATTTATCCATCATGTCATTTAACCGCATATACACCTTATCCTTACCTCTTTGATCTTTTAGACCAAAACCATCACTATCTAATAAACGACTTATTGAACGGATAATTATTATTCGTTTACTGCGTTTTTCTTTCTTTTTCAGATACTTTTCTTCCAGTGCACGCTCAAAATTTTCAACCTCTTTTTTTGCCTCATTGGCATCGCTTACCACTGGTACTGTAATATTCATTAATTCAATTATCTTTTTACACGTTACCAAATATTTTTGCCAATCAATATTTTTAATTTCCTCTTTTTCTGCTAATTGGAAAAGGCGTCTTTCCATTTTGCAGAGAATAGAAATGATATTGTAATATTTAATAGTTTTCATCATCGAAGTATCTATTATATTTCCATCAGTTTGAATATCAGCAATTAGTGTCCTTTTATCATTCATTGAGTTATGAATTAAGGAGCTGATGAACCAAATAGATGCTATTCCCCAGAGTATATAACTCCAAACATTGGCTTCATTGATATAAGTCATAATACCGCCAATGAAAAGTGCTATTATTGGCCCAACAGATATTTTAAATGAGCAAATCATATTCATTGCCCCTATTCTACCACTTTTAAATTCTAGTTCAAGATATAAACGGGGCGTCTAAGAGGGGTGCAGACCCCTCTTTCTCTTTCTTCCCCCTTCCCATCGGGAAGGGGTTCACCCTGAAGGTTCTCCCTGAAGGGGATAAAGGGGGATGGGGAAAAACGGACTGGATTCCAGCCTACGCTGGAATGACAACGTGAATAAAATCCCTCTCTATCTCCCTTTACGAAAGGGAGAGGCGTCAATTTCCGCCTTTGGTAAAGGGGGATTAAGGGGGATTTAGAACTAATATCTTCCTCATCTCATCCTAACGGGGCGTCTAAGAGGGGTGCAGACCCCTCTTTCTATTTTCTTCCCCCTCCTTTTTAAAGGAGGGGGATTAAGGGGGTGGATTTTATAACCCCCTTTTTGACTCAATTACTTTAAAAGATTAAACTTTAATAAAAAGAAAGACTTGACAAAATACACGATACCGTGTAAGATATCAGCAACATGCACATTAAAGTTCTTGATAAAGAAACAATCGCTCAGATTGCCGCCGGCGAGGTGGTGGAGAGGCCGGCTTCGGTGGTGAAGGAACTGGTGGAAAACGCCCTTGATGGGGGGTCGAGCCAGATTGCGGTGGAGATAAGGGGCGGGGGCATCAGCCTGATAAAGGTCACGGATAATGGCAGTGGCATTCCCGCCGGTGAGGTTGCGCTGGCATTCGAACGGCATGCCACCAGCAAGATAAAAAGTCCTCAGGATTTGCAGAATATCGGCAGTCTCGGCTTCCGCGGCGAGGCACTGCCCAGTATCGCCGCCGTGGCCCAGGTAGAGATGGTCACCTGCGCCGACGGCGAAAAGTCGGGTACCTTTATCAGCCTGGAGGACGGCGTTACCGCGCCAAAAAGGAGTCAGTCGCGGACCCTCGGCACCACGGTCACGGTGAGAAATCTGTTCCGACGTGTCCCGGCCCGACTGAAATTTCTAAAATCGGTGCCCACCGAGAACAGCCACGTCGCCAACGTGGTCAGCCAGTACGCCTTAGCCTTCCCCGAGGTAGCTTTCAGTCTGTTAATAGATGGTAAGGAAAATCTACGGACGTCAGGGAAGGGGAAGTTGCTCGATGCTATTATCGATGTCTATGGCGTCGAAATGGCCAGGAAGATGCTGCCCGTTGGTGTTCAGGATGTAGCATGGTCGGGAGGTCAGTCAACCCCGGATGTCCGTGTCTCGGGCATGGTCGGCTCACCGGAATTAGGAAGGGCGGGGCGAGGTTATTTAAGCTTCTTCGTCAACCGACGCTGGGTGAGCAGCCGACTCCTCTCGTATGCTGTGGAGGAGGCTTACTCCGGACTGCTCATGACGGGCAAGCACCCGGTGGCCGTGCTCGATATCTCCCTGCCGCTAGGTGAGGTCGACGTCAATATCCATCCCGCCAAGAGCGAGGTGAAGTTCCGCAATGAGTCCGATATCTTTCGTGCCGTCCAGAGGGCCGTCCGACAGGCCCTCGTGGCACAGATGTCCGTGCCCAGAATCGAAGAGGTGGCCGCTCCGTATAGCGCGCCGACCTCTCATCGAGGGCAGCTCTGGACGCCGATGGCAAGTGCAACAAGACCTGCTCCGCCGGACGAGGTCGCCCCGCCCCTGACCCTGTCCCTGCCGGTGCTGCGGGTCGTGGGACAGGTCATGAGCCGCTACATCGTCGCCGAGGGACCCGACGGACTCTACCTTATCGACCAGCATGCCGCCCACGAGCGCGTCCGGTTCGACAAGCTCCGACGGCAGAGGGAACAGCGACAGCCGGACGTGCAGGGACTGCTGGAGCCATCGACCTTCGAGGTGACGCCACGACAGGACGAGATATTGAAGTCGTGCTACGGGGAGCTGGCCGACTTCGGGTTTTCTCTGGAGCCCTTCGGAGATAGAACGTATCTGGTGCGGACCGTGCCGGCGCTGGTGGCCGGGGACGACTGGCCGGGGATGTTAAGGGAACTGCTCGACGCGCTTTCGGGGGAGGAGAAAAGTAAGTGGGAGGAGAAAATTATAGCCTCGATTGCCTGTCACGGGGCGGTCAAGAGCGGACAGGCCTTAACCGACGACGAAATGAGGGGACTGGTCAGGCAGCTGGAGCAGGCGGCCAACCCGCATACCTGCCCCCACGGTAGGCCTACGGTAATCAGGTTGAGCACGGCGCAGCTGGAGAGGGAGTTCGGGCGGGGCTAAAAGAACTACTGTCATTGCGAGGAGTCCTTCAGCTGAAGGACGACGAATCAATCTCTATCAATGTCGATATTGGATTGCTACGATTATTTGATATCATGTAGCGGTCAAATGAAAACTTAAACTATCCCTCCCCCTCTACCTGTTGATGTATCTCGTCCCAGCGTACCATGCCGTCCAAAATAAGCTGTTTAATCTTTCTTTGTTGCGGCGTAAGCTGGGCGCTTTTCCCCGTCTTTACCTCCAGAATCACGATTTCCTTGGGGTCGCCCTTGGCCAGGCCGGGAAACACTATCATGTCGATGGGACTGCCGATAAAGCGCACTTCTGTCGGGTCGTATTTGAAGTCGGGGAAAAATGGCACCATTTGCTCGGTGAACTTGCCGCCCAGGACGGCCCGACTATGTGTAATGGCCGACTTCCTCGCTTGCTCCATCTCCGACTGCCATTTTTGTGTTTCGGCGTCGCGCCATTCCCGGAACCTCTTTTCGAATTTCAGTCGGGTGATATAGTGGCTCAGGACGATAATCAGGACGGCGACGACTACGACAATGGCGATGATGGCGGCGGTTTCCATAACGGGCCTCCTGAGCAAAATTTACCAGACTGTCATCCCGACGAAAGTCGGGATCCAGTAGTGGAGGAGAAGGGGGTCTGGATTCTGGCCTACGCCAGAATGACAAGCCTGCTTAAGCTAAGTATTACGCGACTGTTTTAACCCGGCTTTTTATTCTTCACAGGTGAAGGACTCCCGGGTTTGACCAGCGGGATGCCCTTGGCGCAGAGCGGGCATTCTCCCGGCTTGTAGGTAATAACCTGCGTCCGGTGACAGGCATAGAACGGCGCGCCGAAAACGGGTTCCTGCGCTGAGCGGAGAACGAGCACACCGACGCCGACCACCTGGCCTTCCAGCTTTTTCACCGCGGCAATGACCTCATTGATGGAACCGCCGGTGGTCAGCACGTCATCAACTACCAGCACCTTTTCACCGGGGTCGATGTGGAAACCGCGACGGAACACCCGACCGCTCCCGCTGGACTCGTCCTTCTCGGCGAAGATGCCGCGTACGCCGAGCTGACGGGCGGTCTCATACGCGAGTATAATGCCGGGGGTGGTCGGACCAGCCACGACGGTAGCTCCTGCTTTGCGGTAATGGTCAGCAATCATCCGGCATAGCTTTTCCGTGTATTCGGGGTATTGAATGACCAGTGCTTTCTCCCAGTAAATCGGGGAATGCAGGCCGGAAGCCAGCAGGAAATGCCCCTTGAGTAAAGCGCCCGACCTCTCGAACATTGCCTCGACGCTATCTGCCATACTTATTGCTCCGACCTGTCTTATGCTGATATCCCGAGGTTATTCACTACTATAATTGGCGCTGGTCAGCTGGTCGCCCAGCGGATAACCGGGCACGACCCCCCAATCGGCGGGCGGCCATGTTATCAGCCAGGCTTTACCGATCAGGTTCTCGCGCGTCATAAGCCATCCCCGGTGAGAGTCGTTACTGATATCACGGTTGTCACCGAGGACGAAGTAGTTGTCGTCTGGGACTTTCTCCTTGCCCAGAGTATAGCTGAAAGAGCGCTTGACGTAGGGTTCGTCCAGCTTCACGCCATTGACGTACACCACGCCTTTTATCACCTCGACCATATCGCCGGGCAGGCCGATGATGCGCTTGATGAACTCTTCCTCCCGTCCGTCAGGGGCTTTTAAGATGACCACGTCACCCCGCTGCGGTTCGTGGAACCAGTAAACGGCTTTGTTGACCACCACTCGCTCGCCCTCGAAGAAGCTGGGTTCCATGCTCGTCTGGAACACTTCATAGGTCTGGATGCTTTGTCTGGCGGCGATAAATATTATCAGGGCCAGTGCGACTGTTATCAGGAATTCACGTAGAAAAGTCTTCACGATATTTTAGCCTTGACTATTGCTCAATTATACCCTATTTTTCTTCGTCCTGCCACTGTAAGGTCGATTGCCGGGGACCGTTCTTGCCAAAAACTGCCATCGGTATTACGATAGAGGAGGCCGCTCCGGTGGAGGTATGACGTGCCGAAAATGAAAGCAAAGCTCGCGGCGTTGGTTCGACTCTCTAAAATGACCCGCATATTGCTGGCGGTTTTTTGTGTGCTGGTGATATGCGTTGTTTTTGTCGGACTTGACAATGCCCCCGGCATTATTCTGGGCTGGCTGGCGACTGCAGTACTGATAACGGAACTGACCCGCCGGTGGCGGAAGGTAAGGAATTTCCTCATCCTCGGTTTTGCCTCATTTGCCGGCGCCATTTTGCTTTCTTTCCTCCACGAGGTCGTCGTCTATCCTCTCGCGGGTATCATAGGGGGTGATGCCGCGTTACAGAGTCGGGCGCTGGACGTTTTTCATGAGGCAATCTCTCTGTTAATATTGTTTGTTACTCCGATGGGTATCTTTATCGGTGTCGTGGGGGCTGTCGTCCTGGTCATTTTACACTTGATAGCGCTGTTGAGTAAAAAGAGCGTTTCCTCCGGTACTTGACCGACGGGGTAGTTTTGTTTTATTATACCAAGACGCTCAAGGTATTGTCTCTGGTCGGGAGCTATAAGAGATGGAAATAGTATATACTGCTTTGCTGGCTGTAGCTGCCTTTGGGCTCGCCTCCATTCCTTTTTCCGTCCTCGTCGGCCGCTGGTTCCTCGGCAAAGACATCACGGACTACGGGGACGGCAATCCCGGCGCTGTCAATGTCTTCAGGGCGGGGGGGCAAAAGCTGGGTTATCTCGCGGTGTTCCTGGATGTAGCCAAGGGTGTCCCCTTTGTTTTCCTGACGTATTATAATTTCGGACTTTCCGAGCTAGCTGTTGTTGTTGTGGCGATATGCGCGATATTGGGCCATGCTTTCTCGCCGTTTCTTCGCTGGCATGGCGGGAAGGCGGTGGCGGTTACCTTCGGGGTGCTGCTGGCGCTACCTCAGCACGAGATTTTACTGGCGTTTATCGCCTTTATGGTCCTGGGTTTTCTCTTCATTGAAATCGATGCCTGGACAGTAATGTTCGGCGCTGCCGGCACGCTGGCTTATCTGGCTGTCACCAGGGGAGGCTCCTGGGAAACATTTTTGATGCTGTGTATACTGGCCATACTGGCTTTCAAGCATTTTGAAGCCCTGCATACCTTTCCCGGTTTCCACGGAAGATTCGTCCGCTTTGTCCAATCGATAATACATGGGGCCATGTTCACCATTTAGGAAGGCTGAAGCATGTTATATCAGGGAGTAATTGCGGCTGTTCTGGCAGTCTTTCTGCTCAATCTCGTTCTTAATTTGAGGAGTCTCAAGGTCCCCGGCAGCAATAGTAAAGTCCCCCGGCCGGCGCCCCTTATCTCCGTCCTCGTCCCGGCGCGGGACGAAGAAGCGAACATCAGGGCATGTCTGGAGTCTCTGCAGAAACAGGACTATCCCAATTTTGAGATTCTGGTGCTGGATGATAACTCGGCAGACAACACGGCAGGCATTGTCAATGAGATGGCGTCCCGGGATAGTCGCATCCGACTGTTCAGGGGTGAGCCCCTGCCCGAGGACTGGGCGGGTAAACCATTCGCCTGCTACCAGCTGGCCCAGAGGGCAAGTGGCTCCTGGCTGCTGTTCGTGGACGCCGATACGGTTCATGCGCCCCATATGCTGCGCAGCGTGCTTTCCCTGGCTCTGGAGTCCAGGACATCCATGCTTTCGGGTTTTCCCCGCCAGCTGGCTAGCTCTTTACCCGAGAAAATTGTCATACCGGTAATATATTTCATCATTCTGGGCTGGCTGCCTTTATGGTGGCTCCACCGTTCCCGAACCCCCAGGCCGTCCATGGCTATCGGCCAGTTCCTGCTCTTCCCCAGGGATGAGTACTGGCGTATCGGCGGGCATAAGGCGGTGCAGTCCAGAATCGTGGAAGATGTCTGGCTGGGCATCGAGGTAAACCGTCACGGCGGCCGTCACCTGGCCGTCGACCTCTCTCCCGTGGTCTCCTGCAATATGTACCGGGACATAGGGACGATGTGGCATGGCCTGGGCAGGTCGATTTATTCGATTGCGGCCATGGCTCCTTTAGGACTGGCCGGGCTGCTGGTGGCGGCGAGCCTTTTCTATATCGGGCCGTTCTACTGGCTCTGGAGGGGATTTTTTTCGACTTACGAGCCTATCCTCTGGCGCGGGATAGTGGTTTCTCAGGTGGTGGTAATATTATTCATGCGGTGGCTGATAGATAGCCGTTTCCGGGAGCCGGCTATTTCTATCTGGTTCCACCCGCTTGGTTTCCTGTTCTATTTTGTGAACGTTCTCTATGCCGGCGGCAGATGGCTGGCTGGTACTGGTGTCACCTGGAAAGAGCGTTTCTACGGCCGTGAATCGACGGTGGAATAAAAAAAGTGTCATTCTGGTCCTGAACGTAGTGAAGGGGAAGAATCCGCTTGCACGCCGAAGCTTTAGCGTAGGCGTGTCATTCCCAACCTTATCGGTAATCCAGTTCTATCACTCCTTTTTCCCTCGATGTCATTGCGAGCCCGATGTAATCGGGACGAAGCAATCCGTCTCTGCCTCACTCCCTTCTCTTTTCTTTTACCCTAACAACTCTTGATGAAAATGGCGGATTTGACAAATACGAAAAAATCAGTATAATCATACTCACGTGACATAAAAAAGCCTTGAATTATATAACAGTGGGTGGGTGTGATGATAGCTGTGAAATAAGGGCACTGGTACCGCTTTAATGGCGATAGCCGGTGCCATTTTTTATTGGGCAAAGAGATAAAGGAGGTAATGCCTATTGAATAAAAGAAATCAGGGTGTTTAATAAAGGATTTAAACTATACCAATGAAATTTTTAAAAAGTAAAGGAGGTAAATACCATGTCTACAGAAAAGAACAAAGCCGTTATACGCCGCAAGCATGTGGAAGAATTATTCAACAAGGGTAACCTGGCAGTAGCGGATGATATTATATCATCCGAATATGTCTACCATGGACCTACGGGCGAGTTAAAAGGTCCGGAGGGAGTGAAGCAAATTGTGACCGCGTGGCGCACTGCTTTCCCTGATGGGCGTTTTACGATCGATGATATGGTTGCCGAAGGGGACAAGGTAGCGGTTCGTTATACAATGACGGGCACATTCAAGGGTGAGTATATGGGAATCGCTCCGACGGGCAAGAAAGTAAATATTACTGCTGCTTTCTTTTACCACTTTAAAAATGGTAAAGAGGTGGAAGCCTTGCCTTTTGAAGATATGCTAACCTTTTATCGTCAGTTGGGTATTCCTGTTCCGCCCCAGTAAAATTTCCATAAAAATAAAGGAGGTAAATACCATGTCTACAGAAAAGAACAAAGCCGTGATACGCCGCGTTTTCGAAGAGGCAATGAACAAGGGGGACCTGGCAGTAGCGGATGAGGGTATAGCTTCTAACTACGTCTTCCATGGGCCTGTTGGGCAGGAGTTTAAAGGCCCGGAGGAATTCAAGCAATTGGTCAGCATGTACCGCACCGCTTTCCCCGATTTGCATTGTGTTATCGAGGATATGGTCGCCGAAGGGGACAAAGTGTCGGCTCGTTCAACGATTCGGGGTACACACAAGGGTAATCTGATGGGCATCGCTCCGACGGGAAAACAGGTTACAGTAACAGGAATTGTCATCGTCCGCTTCGTAGGTGGTAGGGAAGTAGAAGCTTGGTCCGTTATGGACCTTCTGAGCATGATGCAACAGTTAGGCGTTGTCCCGCCTATGGGTCAGGGGAAATAAAGAATATCTATTTGGAGCTTTGTCGGTTATCAAGCATATGCTCCCGGCACTGCTGGATGAACGCCTCGAACCTTATCGCCTCGCCGGGGTCTTTAGTCCCCTCCACCACCACGTTCAATACCGGCAGGCTATAGTCCTGGCGGAACTGGTGCAGGAGCAGGCTCACTATCGTCCCCGGCATGCAACCGAAAGGTATGATGTTCACGATGCCGTCGAAGCCGTGCTCGGCGTATTCCACGACGCGTCCCATGCTCAGGATAGCCTCCCCCTCGACAGCCGGTGTCAGGTAGGTATGGCCGCGGTCGAGAATCGCCTGCGTCGGCAGCTCGCGTCTGAATAGCTCAATTGAACCGTCGAACTGCTTTCTCAAAGGCTCAGCGACGTTCTCCTGGACTATCTCGGTCAGCTTCTGTTTAGCCCAGTCGCGCCAGCCGCCCTCCAGGTGGAGCCGGTTGCGGCGCTTTCTCTGGTGGTCGATATAGTCCAGCCACTCCTCAAGAGGCGGCACACCGCACTGTGCGCCGAGCGCTTCCAGCTTGCGGATAAGCAAGTCGTTGGCGAACTGGTTGCTGCGTACGAATATCTCGCCCACAATGCCGATGCGCGGCTTGTTTATACTGGAATCGATTTTTATCGCTTCAAAAGCATCCCCGACCCGGCGGGAGAACGCTTGCAGGGCGCTGCTATTCTGTCCCACATTCTTTATCAGCGAGTCCAGCCACTCCTTATAGACGGCGTCGGTCTCGCCCCTGTTTATCTCGTAGGGACGCTTCTCCATGACCATTTTCTGCATGGAGTCGAGTATGGTGATAGCCCTCCAGGCATGGAGTCGGAAGCCCTTTCCCAGGGAAGACATATCTTTATGGTAGCCGCCGGTCTGGTCGAAGACGAGTATGGGCACGTTTTGCAGGCCGAGTTCGTCAAGTATCAGGCGGTGGAGCCGGTTATACTGTCCGAAGCGGCAGGGACCGCTGGCCGCGGGCATAAAGAAGGCGGCATGGTCGGCATCGAAGTCCGGCGCCAGCGTTTTCTTGACGATATCCCCGCTGGTGATGATGCTGGGATAACATTCCTTGCCCGTGGTGTATTTCCGGCCTATTTCCAGGGTAAGCTCGTCCGACTCCGGCAGAGGTTCGGCATCGACGCCGCAGTGCCTCATGGCGGCGGCCAGGACATAGCCGTGGTCAATCATGTAGGGCACATAGATGCGCCGACTGTTGGTATGGTTGGACGAGATGCTGACGAGCGGGATATATTTGCTGGTGCCGCGGGTCCTGGCGTTGCGTATGGTATCGATAAAAGCCTCGCAGCGGGTGATGATGCCGGCATCGGCGGAGTGCTCGTCGATTTCTATGGTAAGGAAGGGCTTGCCTTCGGTTTCCTTGCTGAAGAATTTTGTTAAATAGGAGTCCGGCCCACAGGCGAAATTCGTCACATATAGCCCGAACAGGCGCGGGTCTCGGGCAATTATTCTGGCGGCGCAGAGTATTTTCTGTCCCGCCTTCCAGTACATGTTGGGGTGGGCTTTACCGACTTCCCCGGCCAGCGATTGGAGCGGCAGGAAGTCCAGCGGGATTGCCAGAATATTCATGTCCCTCAGTTTTTCCGGGATGTTCAGCGTCATGGCTTCGTCATAGGTGTTGTAGGCGCGACCAATGATGACGATGGCTTTTTCATCGGATTTAAGCTGGGAGAGGACTTCCTGGCCTCTTTTCTGCTGCCATTCGCTAAAAGCATCGAACGCCTCGAATCCAGCCTGTATAGCCCTGTCTATCAGAGCGCTGGAGGTGATTCCCGTACTCATGGCGGTTCTTTTGAGGACCTTTTTCTGCCATGCCCGGCCGCGGTCGGGGTGGATGACTGGTTGCAGCACCTTCGCCTGTTTGCCTTTAGGCGTGCCTGCACGCTGACCTGCTCGCCGAACAGGTTCTTTGGCAGGCGAGAGTGCATTACGGCATGCAAGCGTGTTCAGTGCTTCATTGATGCGTGTCGAGCTTAACAGGATATATGGTAAACTCTGCGTGAGCGGGCAGTTCCAAGACTTCCTGAAATCGTCGGAGAGCTTTTCCATGGTGCACTGGACCGGCAGAAAGATAAAGTCCGGCTCTTTTTCCAGCAGGTTGAGCACATGACCGTGGGCCAGCTTGATGGGCAGGCAAGGCTCTTCGACGATATTCTCCACGCCCTGGCGGATAATGTGGCGGTTGGTGGGGTCGGAAAGCACCACCTGGAAGCCGAGTTCGGTGAAAAATGCCTTCCATAGCGGGAATAGCTCATGGAAGAACAGGACTCTGGGGATTCCCACCGTCTTACCGTTGGGATTGTCCGGCTTATCTTTGGGATAGGTGTTAAGCAAGGCTTGAGCGAGCTCTTCGAACAGGCGCGGTATTTTTGAAGACTGGCGCTTCTCTTTCTTTTCCGGGCTGTCCCATTTACCGCAGCGGGAGCCGTAGAAGAGGGGTTGCTCACCCTCGAAGACGACCTTGTGGATTTCGCACCTGTTGGAGCAGCTCTGGCATTCGAAGGAGGATAGCTCGTATTTGCGGCTGGCCAGGTCGAAGCCGCGGAAGCGTGTCGGCAGGCCGGTAGTTTCCATCTCTTCTTTAGCCAGCATGGCTACGCCGATAGCCCCGAGGATATCGTGCTGGGGTGGCACCGTTATTTTCTTGCCCAGGACGCTCTCGAAGGCGGCTTTCACGGCGCGATTGAAGGCGGTGCCGCCCTGGAACAGGATATGGTCGCCGATTTTACGGTCCTCTACGACCTTGGTCAGGTAGTTTTTCACAACGGAGTAAGCCAGGCCGGCTACCAGGTCTTCTTTAGCGGCGCCCCTTTGCTTAAAGTAGTTCTGCTGCGACTCCATGAACACGGTGCAGCGCTCGCCCAGGTCCAGCGGGTGCTTTGAGGCAAGGCCAAGCTGCCCGAATTCCTCCTTGATATTGATATCCAGCTTCTCTGCCTGCTCTTCGAGGAAGGAGCCGGTGCCGGCGGCGCATACTTTATTCATGGCAAAGTCAATGATGGTGCCGTTTTGCAGGCTGATATACTTGGCATCCTGCCCGCCGATTTCAAAGATAGTGTCAACCTCCGGGCAGACGAAGGAGGCAGCCCTGGCATGGCTGGTAATTTCATTACGGATAACATCGGCCCCGAAAAACTCGCCGGTCATGTACCGTCCGGAGCCGGTAGAACCGGTACCCCGGATAATGACCTTATCACCCAGCTCCTGGCCGACCTCATAAAGGCCTTGTTTGACGGCTTCGATGGGCTGGCTGGCCGTCATCAGGTAGCGTCGTGACAGCACGTTGTTTTCCTTGTCTATCACCACGACATTGGTGCTGATGGAGCCTATGTCCACGCCGATATAAGCCTCAACAGGCTCTTTAAGGTCCAGTCTGGCAGGTTCGATATCTATGGGGTAGTCGTCACCCTGCAGGGGCGTCATGGTAACAAACTTGTATTCGCGCCGTGAAATGTAATCGTGTAGACGTTTTAGAGCGTCACCGGGCAGGGTGCTTTCCTGGCTGACAAGGGCGGCCCCTATAGCGCCGAGGACGGCGAAGTGCTCCGGTATAATTAAGTCGGTTTCGGCCAGCTCCAGGACTTCGAGTAAAGCGCGCCGGATGCCTTTATTGGCAGCCACGCCGCCCTGGAAAGAGACGGGTTTACCAAGGTCGCGTCCGCGGATGACCTGTCCTTTGAAATTGCGTATCATGGCGAAGCACAGACCGGCGACGATATCATGTACCGGTGTGCCCACCTGCTGCAGGTGAATCATATCGCTCTTGGCGAAGACGCTGCAGCGGCCGGCTACGCGGGGCGGGTGCTCCGATTTCAGGGCGACATCGCCGAACTGCTCAATGGGGATACCCATGCGGGAGGCTTGCTGGTCGAGGAAGGAGCCGGTGCCGGCGGCGCAGACGCCGTTGATGGCGAAGTCGGCCACTTTCGGGAGGGCCCCAGCGGACTCCTTTTTAAGGACGATAAGCTTGGAGTCTTCGCCGCCTATCTCCAGGATGGTCTGCACCTCCGGGTGAAAGCGGGCGGTCCCGGCTTCCTGCGCCGTAATTTCGTTGACGAAAGGTATGCCCAGCAGGGTAGCGACAAGCTGTCCGCCCGTGCCGGTAACAGCGGCAGCTTTGAACTGTCCGGGCGGGTATTTGGCCAGTATGCCTTCCAGAATAGCAAGGACAGTCTCGACGGGCTGTCCCTTGGTGCGGACATATCTCGATTCGATGATATTATTGGCTTCGCCGAGTACCACCACTTTGGCGGTCACCGAGCCGATGTCAATGCCAAGCTTCATATGACAGATTTACCCCCAAAAAGTCTTAAACACTGGAGAAATTACACGCAACTGGTTATATTATAGCGTTGGCTAGGCGGTGTGTAAACTGGGGGATGTATTCAATTTAAATTCAGTGGTGGTAGCTTACCTCACCCCTGGCCCCTCTCCAGCCTGGGTGATAATAGCAATTTGGAGTTTCTATTGGCTGGAGAGGGGAGTAAAAAAGAGAGGGGGCTCCGCCGCTCCCTCTCTAAAACTCTCCCCCTCTACGAACAAATTTATCTTCGAGAGCAGTGACATATTACAGTTCGGAGAGGGGGAACAAGGGGGTGAGGTTAATAGGAAATCTTGGTATGGATATTACTATCTCATATTAAGGAGGTGAGTGGGAGGCCTTAATGCTCCTTAACAGCTTCCCCCACATTTGAGGGAGGAGGGAAAAAGTTAGTCTGGATTCAATCCTACAAGCTTTATTGTAGAACCTCACGCCCTTTGTGGAAATCGTCCGAAATACATAAATTCCGGCGATATTTTATTTTTATAGAAATTCAGTATTAAATACCGGAACACTAAGGCTGATAGCTTAAATTAGTGGAGTGAGAAGTAAAGGTCCATGAGGATACTTAGAGTCCTCATGGAGTTTACCAGGGGCGTCATTTCAGTCTTTGAAGCGGATACAGCGCCGAGGTGCTTTTCGAGGTCGTCTGCTATCGTGGTTATCATCTTGCGAAGTTCCTCGGTGCCATCTTTACTTTTCAGGGCGCTCACCTGCCTGATGATTTCCGGTTTGGCTACCGTCTTAAGCTGCTGCATGGCCATGGATAAATTAAGGTCCTTCAGGCCCTGCAATACGCCCCTGACCTTTTTCCCCTGCTCTTGCCTCTGGCGTTCCTGTTTCTCGCGCTCTTCCTGCTGAAGGGTAAATCTCCGGGAGAGGCGCATCAATTCGTCAATGCCGCTTTCTTCTTCTGCCATAGCCTTCTACCTGAATAATGTGGCTGGCGAGCCAGGATTCGAACCTGGGCAAAAGGATCCAAAGTCCTCTGTGCTACCACTACACAACTCGCCAGTGTTACTCGTAAGATTATAGCATTTAGATATAGCTGCGGGCAATCGTATCTGGAGTATACTTACTGCCGCCCGGCTTTTGTAGAGGCTATCAAACAACGCGATGATTACAGCGCATCATCCTTCACTCGTGAAGGATGATATGTGCCGATAATGTTAGTAGTTATTTTTTCTTCGGCGTGGTTTTCTCTATCCCGTACATGGCTTCGATTTGAACTTTCCACTTGCGGGCTCTATCTGCCATGAAACGCCTTGTCGGCTGCACTTCGGTGCTGATGAGCATTGAATTGATATTCATCCAGGGAACGAAAAGGCTCTCGGTGTATCCTCCTAGCATGTCCAGTTTATCATCCCAGTGCACCAGATTTATCAGTATGCCGTAATCGTCGACAGCCTCGACCATACCGATGTAGCAATTTTCCGGTGCGGTATCCGGTATTAGGTGCACCGCCGCACAGTAGCCCGGTTGTATCGCCTGCATTTTAGCCATGGTTACCCTCCATATAGCCTGTACCGTAGTACCTTATTTAATAATTATTTAGCTTTCTTGTCAATAGTTAAGCGGCGGGTTTTCTATCAGGGTACGATTTATTATATTTCCGTAATTATTCTTTATGAAATCTTAAGGCCAGTTTTATCATGTGTTTATCAATTTTACGTGGATATTTATACCCGGCTGTTAAGATTGATGAGGATAAGTGAGATTCAGGGAGGTGAAAAATGCAGAATTTTGTTCTCTCAGGAAAGGCTAAAACGGTTTTCCGTATTATCGAGCTTAAAGCTAAGCGGGAAGAAATCGCTAAACGCAATAAGAAGCAGGATTCTAAAAATAAGAAATAATATCTTTCCGATTAATCAAATTCTGATTTTCTAAGTTTGGATTTCAGGGCATTAATTTCCTGCATCTTGTCAAATTCTTCCTGGCTAAGCGGTTCACAATATATCAAAACATTATTCAGTATCTTCATCTTAAATAATCCATGGCATTTCCAGCACCGGCGCGGACCTTCATAGCTGTTATTCACGAAGGAAAATTTACTCTCAGCACCGCACCCGGGACATTTCATGCTAAACATATCTGATTAAATCCTTTCCATCCCGCACTGTTTATTGCCATATCTAAGAGTTATTGAGCCTGATTATACCATTTTACACTGCCTACAGCAATTTCTCTCTATTTCAATAAATTAACGTTCGTTCAGGGCATGGGAAAGAAGCGGCTGGTGCCGAAGGTCGGACTCGAACCGACACGAGAGTTGCCCCTCAACAGTTTTTGAGACTGCCGCGTCTGCCATTCCGCCACTTCGGCACGGCTATATTATTCTATGTGAAAAGCAGGGATAGCGCAAGAGGAGCAATATAAAGTTACCGGTATTAGGTCCGGCGTGAAAATTGTTGACGATGTTGCGCAATAGTCGCTGGTATTATAAACTGCTATCGAACTCCGTCAATTCAGGATATAAGAAGCCCGTTTACATTCTATAGCTATTATTGCTAAAATAACTGCAAGGTGGCCGTAGTTTGCATTTGACATAATAATCATACGGCGCTTAATAGTGGAGAGTTACCATGGCAGAAAAGTATAACCCGCAGGAAATTGAAAAGAAGTGGCAGCAGAAGTGGGCTGACGATAAACTTTACGAGGTCAGGGATGATGACCCGCGGCCCAAGTGGTATGCGCTTACCATGTTCCCGTATACCTCCGGCGACCTGCACATCGGCCACTGGTATGCCATGGCGCCATCCGATGTCCATGCCCGCTACAAGCGGATGCGGGGCTATAACGTGCTGCACCCGATGGGCTTCGATGCCTTCGGCCTGCCCGCCGAGAACGCCGCCATCCAGCGGGGCATTCACCCCTTCACCTGGACGATGCAAAACATCGAGAATATGCGGCGCCAGCTCAAGAGCATCGGCGCTATCTACGACTGGAGTCGGGAGGTCACTACCTGCCTGCCGGAATATTATAAATGGACGCAGTGGTTCTTCCTCAAGCTATACGAGCGCGACCTGGCCTATCGTGGTGTGGCACCGGTCAACTGGTGTCCCCAGTGTAAAGTAGTGCTTGCCAATGAACAGGTCGTTGACGGCAGGTGCTGGCGGTGCGAGGCCGAGGTTGTCCGGCGCGATTTGGAGCAGTGGCTCTTCCGTATCACCAGATATGCCGATGAGCTCCTGGAGTTCGACGGCATCGACTGGCCGGAGCGTATCCGAATCATGCAACGGAACTGGATAGGTAAAAGCCAGGGCACCGAGATTTCCTTCAGCCTGGACCACCCCGGCGTTAAAGAGAAGGAAATACGTGTATTCACCACCCGCCCCGATACCGCCTTCGGCGTTACCTTCATGGTGCTGGCGCCGGAGCACCCTCTGGTGGAAAAGCTGACCTCGCCGGAGAGAAAAGTCGAGGTGGAAGCCTACATAATAAAGTCGCGGCGTCAGAGCGAAATCGAGCGCCTGTCCACGGATAAGGAAAAAGACGGTGTTTTCACCGGGGCTTACTGTATCAACCGTCTCAACGGTACCAAAGTGCCAATCTGGATTGCCGACTATGTCCTGTTGAGCTACGGCACCGGTGCCGTAATGGCGGTGCCGGCCCATGACGAGCGTGATTTTGCCTTCGCGCTGAAGTATGGCATACCCATAATACCGGTGATAGAACCTACCGATGGCATCGCCAAGAGCTTTGCCTTCCCCAATACGATGCGGGAAGGGTTTGAAGAAGAGTTGAAAAAAGCCGGTTTCGAATATACTCCGGCAAAAATCGGCGGTTTGTATGTCACTCTACGGGGCGAAGGGCAGATAGAAAAGTATATCAAGCTGATGAAGGCTTATCTCAAGCCGGATAACTGGAACGACATCATCGGCTCCCCCTGGCTCTTTTTCTTCTCCGGCAAGAACGGCGTGGAAACGATAGCGCTCGAATCAATAGTGTCAGAAGGTGAAATACTGAAACGCTGCAAGAAGATTGAGCCGAGCGTGCGCGACTTTCGGACAGTGGTCGAGATGCTGAATAACTGCGAGTTCTACCGCGACAGGCTCTTTCACGCGGAATACGGCAAGATGATACACTCCGGACAATTCAATGGCAATAAAGACGGCGTAAATGCCGTTTCCACGTACCTGGAAGATAAGGGGTGGGGCAAGCGCACGGTGAGCTACAAACTCCGCGACTGGCTTATCTCACGGCAGCGCTACTGGGGCGCGCCGATACCAATGATTCACTGTAAAAAATGCGGCATAGTGCCGGTCCCGGAGAAAGACCTGCCCGTTTTGCTGCCGGAGGACGCCGAGTCCAAACCTACCGGTGAGTCGCCGCTGAAATACAATGAGAAGTTCGTTAATACCACCTGTCCCAAGTGCTCGTCCCCGGCCAGGCGCGAGACGGATACCATTGATGGTTTTATGTGCTCATGCTGGTACTTCCTACGCTATTGCAGTCCCCGTTACCAGAAAGCGGCTTTCGACCCGGCGAAGGTGAAACATTGGCTGCCAGTGAATCTTTATACCGGCGGCGCCGAGCACGCCGTAATGCACCTGCTCTATACCCGTTTCTTTATCAAGGCAATCAGGGACATGGGGCTGGTTGATTTCAGCGAGCCGTTTATCCGTCTTTTCAACCAGGGGATTATCATTTCCGGCCACCAGAAGATGAGCAAGTCCAAAGGCAATGTGGCCAATCCCGATGCCTATGTCGCCGAACTGGGAGTGGATACGGTGCGTGCCTACATGATGTTCATCGCTCCCTGGGAGCAGGGCGGCGAATGGGATGACAGCGGCATCAGCGGCATCAGCCGATGGCTGAACCGTGTGTGGCACCTGGTACTCGATGAATACAGGCCATCCGGTAGCGGTGGCCATGGCGATGAAGAAATGGTGCGTATGACGCACCAGACGATTAAAAAGGTGACCGAAGACATCGATAAACTCCGCCTCAATACCATGGTGGCGGCGCTCATGGAGTTTACCAACTTTTTAGCCAAGGTTAAAGAAGCTGGTAGCACATCAACATCGGCCTGGGACTCCGCGATAAAAACGCTGCTGTTGCTACTGGCGCCGACAGCGCCGCACCTGGCCGAAGAGCTCTGGCAGAGAGTCGGCCTCAAATATAGCATCCATAATCAAAGCTGGCCGCAATGGGATGAAGCGCTGGTGACGAGTGATGAGTTCACCCTGGTAGTGCAGGTGAACGGTAAAGTGCGCGATAGGTTGACGGTGCCGGTATCTGTTACAGAAGATGAGGCCAGGGAACTTGCCCTGGAACAGGAGAAGGTACAGCCTTACGTTAAGGGCAGGGAGGTGGTTAAAGTCATCTATGTCCCCGGGAAACTGATAAACATCGTGGTGAAGTGAGAAAGGGCGTCTAAGAGGGGCGAAGCCCCTCATGAAAAAAATTCCCCCTTCCTTTACTAAAGGAAGGGGGTCAGGGGGATGGATTCAAACAAATATGAAAATAGCGTTTATCGGCGGCGGCAACATGGGGGAGGCTATTATCGGGGCTCTTCTGGAAAAGAAGCTGAGCGTATCGGCCGATATCTCTGTCAGCGATATCAGCGAACCGCGCCGCCAGTATCTGAAAAAACAATACAGAGTGGCTGTAACTTCGAGAAATAGGGAGGCCGTTAGCGGTAAGAATGTCATTGTTCTGGCAGTCAAGCCTCAAAATCTTCCCGAGGTCCTGGCTGACCTGAAAGGCTATCTAAAACCCGACCAGCTTGTCCTGTCAATAGTCGCCGGAGCAAAAATCAGTACTATATGCCAGGGTCTGGGACACCATAGAGTCGTACGGTCCATGCCCAATACCCCGGCTCAGATTGGACTGGGCATAAGCGGCTGGACGGCCACTAAAGAGGTTACCGGAGAACAAAAAGGATGGGCGCAGGCTATCCTCGGCGCCATGGGCAAGGAGATTTACTTCGGTGATGAGGAGTACCTCGACATGGTTACGGCGGTGAGTGGCAGCGGCCCGGCCTATTTCTATTTATTTGCCGAGTCACTGATTGACGCGGCGGTTAATTTAGGTCTTTCCAGAAATGAGGCTGAGGAACTGGTCTCCCAGACGATGCTGGGCGCGGCTCACCTGATGCAGAAGTCCGGTAAGCCGCCGGCTGAGCTGCGCCGGAATGTTACCTCGCGCGGCGGCACCACCGAGCGGGCCATTCAGGTCTTTGAGGAGAGCGGTTTCGCCAGAATCGTTAGCGAGGCGGTAAAGGCGGCATGTCAACGGGCGAAAGAACTGGGAGAACCTCCAAAATCTTGACAGAATTTCGACGTTAAATTATAATTATAAGACTTGCTTAGGGCAGGCTAACTCTTTTAGAAGGCCGGGCTGAAAAGATTAAGCAGCGGTTCCGGACCCGCGGGACTAGGCTCCCGTGGGTTTTTTGTTATTTATATATATCCATAATCTCGGAGGAGTTCAATGAAAAAGAAACTGACGCTGGGCTTTATTTTGACTGTAGTGTTACTATCGCTGCTGGGAACGACAGCTTGCGATTCGCTGGGGGGTAGCAAAGATACAGTCAATCAACAGCTGGTTAATGTGACGCGCGGCGATTTGACGATGAGTGTCTCTGGCAAAGGTAAGATAGAGACGTCACGGGAGGCTAGATTAACCTTCGGCAGCGCCGGTAAGGTTGAAAAAATGCTGGTTAAAGAGGGTGACAGGGTCAAGGCCGGTGACGTACTGGCTAAAATTGATACCAGCCCTCTGGAGCTGGCTTTGAATCAATCGCAGATGGCCGTAACGCAGGCGGTAGTAGCGCTGACACAGGCGCAGCTTGCCCAGCAAACAGCCGAATATAACCTCGAAAACACGCGTAATTCAGAAGACACGTTGAAGCTGGCGCTGCTCAACGCACAGATAGCTCTGGATATAGCAAAGAATAATCTGGCGGCCGGTATCACCGCTATCGATTTCAACACGATACTGGCGGAACTGAATAAGGCGAAAGCCTGGTATGACTATGTAAAGCGTATGCCGCAGGGAGGGACCGGGGATTCGGACAGCTGGTCGCTGGTGCTCGACCGCGCCAAGGAACGACTGGATACAGTGCAGGCTAATTACGATAATTCCCTGGCCGGATACGATTCCAGGCAGGTCAACCTCAAGAAAAAGCAGGTAGAGGCAGCCGAGAAATCTGTGGCTCTGGCGCAGAAAAACATCGACGAGCTTGATAAGAGTATCGCACTTCATGAGCTACAGGTGACCTCAACGGAGCAGGCGGTCAAGCAGGCCCAGCAGGCGGAGGACCTGGCACGGGAGTCCCTGGCTGACTCACGAAGGCAGCTCGGCGAAGCCACTATTTATGCCCCGTTTGACGGCGTGGTGTCCATGGTTCTGGCGAAGGAGGGGGATATTATTCCATCGCCTTCTATGGCGCCCCAGACAATTATCAAAATTATTGACCCGGATTCCCTGGAACTGGTGATAGAGGTGGATGAGATTGATATACCGCAGGTAAAACTGGCTCAGGAAGTTACCGTTAACATGGATGCATTGCCGAAAGCCGTTTTTGCGGGTCGGGTTACGGCGGTATATCCCGTGCCCTTGGAGGTGGGGGGAGTCGTTCTGTACAAGGTCAGGATAAACCTCGATGTTCAGGGGGAGTCTGAAATCAAGGTTGGCATGAGCGCTTCCGCCGATATTGTGGCGGAAAAACATGAAAATGTCCTGCTGGTGCCGAGTCGGGCAATCGGTAAGAATGAGCAGGGACAAGCGATTGTCAAAGTTAAAGTCAACGAGCAGATTCAGGAGAGGGCAGTGGTCGTCGGACTGGATGACGGACTCAAGGCGGAGATTATCGGCGGACTAAGCGAGGGTGAAACAGTGGTGGTAGAAGTCCGGGTGAAGTCGACATCGGGGATGAGCCTGTTCTAATCGAAGATAAGGGAAACGTGAGAAATGTCGAAAAATAGCATGATTGAACTTGAGAATATCACGAAAATTTATCGCATGGGCAACGTCGAAGTCCCCGCCCTCAGGGGCGTGACTCTCAGTATCGAACAGGGCGAAATGGTGGCGCTCATCGGCGCCTCCGGCTCAGGGAAATCGACTTTAATGAACATTATAGGCTTCCTCGATAAGCCGACCGGGGGGAAATATGTCCTGGAAGGGGTGGATGTCAGCCAGCTCAATGATAACAAGCTGGCCGAGATGAGAAACAGGAAGATAGGTTTTGTCTTTCAGACGTATAACCTTTTACCGCGGGCTGCTGCCGTCGCGAATGTTGAGCTGCCGCTTGTCTACGGCGGGGGTGGTCAGAAGCGTAAGCGGGCCGTGGAGGCGCTGGAACGTGTCGGCCTGAAAGCGCGGGCAACTCATAAGCCCTCCGAGCTTTCGGGCGGTGAACAACAGCGGGTGGCCATTGCCCGGGCGCTGGTAAATAACCCGTCGATTATCCTGGCTGATGAGCCTACCGGTAACCTGGACAGCAACGCTACCGCCGAAATAGTTTCCATCTTCTGCCGGCTCAACCGGGAGGGTATTACCATTGTGCTGGTAACGCATGAGGTGGATGTGGCCAGGCAAGCCAGGCGTATCGTCAGACTTCTTGATGGGAAGATTACCGAGGATAAAAGGGTTGAAACGACAGCTCGTGATTAGTCGACACAATCGAGGAGATGAATCGTGAAGTTTATCGAGTCCTTTTTTATAGCCATAAGGTCGCTGGCGGCCAACAAACTGCGCTCTTCTTTGACCATGCTGGGCGTTATCATCGGCGTAGGCTCCGTCATCACCCTGATGTCGGTGGGCAGGGGTGCGGAGAAAACGATAACATCCACTCTGGAAGGGATGGGTACCAATCTTATTTATATCACCTCGAAGACTCCGGGTGTGCAGGGAATGATGTCGATGGCGAGCCCGGCCTACAGCTTTACCATGGCTGACGTCAAAGAAATTGCCGAACGTGTCCCTTCGGTCATCGCCGTGGCTCCGACCATCGAAAACTATGTTGAGGTGTCCAGTTCCGGCGAGAGCACGCTGGGTATTGTCGAGGCGACCACTCCGGAATTCGAGCGTGCGCTGAACTATCCGATAGCTGAGGGGCAAGATATTTCCGAGAGGAATGTCGCCGCCAGGGATATGGTGGTGGTGCTCGGCGATAAGGTAGCCACAGACCTCTTTGGTGATGATAACCCGGTGGGGCAAAAGGTCAAGGTAAACGGGCGCCAGTTCAACGTCATAGGCGTACTGGAAAAAAAGGGCGGCCAGATGATGGGCGTCAGCATGGATTCTGTAATAGTCATGCCGATTACCTCCTATCAGACCAGGCTCTTCCCGGGACGGACTGTCCGCGGCCAGGATGCCATTCAGCAGATTGCCGTCCAGATAGAGAGCACCAAAGTAGCGGATATGGTTTCCGCGGATATCACCGAGCTGCTGAACAAGCGGCACCGCATAACCGAGGAGGGCAAAGAGGACTTCCTCATTATGACGCAGGAGCAGATGATGGGCATGATACAGCAGGTTACCGGGCTGCTTACACTGCTGCTCGGAGCCATCGCCAGCATCTCGCTACTGGTCGGAAGTATTGGCATTATGAACATTATGCTGGTCTCGGTGACCGAGCGTACCCGCGAGATAGGTATTCGCAAGGCAGTCGGTGCCAAGCGGAGGGATATCCTGCTTCAGTTCCTTCTCGAAGCGGCGATGTTGAGTTTATCCGGTGGTGCCATAGGTATCATTGGAGGCTGGGGCGTATCATGGCTGATTTCCACGTTTTCAGCAGCTGCCGGCGTTACCATACAGGCTGCAGTGTCATGGGATATCGTTATTCTGGCCATATCGGTCTCGGTATTCATCGGCCTCGTTTCCGGTATCTATCCGGCCATGAGGGCTGCCAGGTTGAATCCCATTGACGCTCTGCACTATGAGTAGTAGAATATTGAAAAACAAGGCAATTAGACTGAGATGAACTGGCTGGACATCGTTATACTGGTAATCATAGCAATTTCTACATTTATCGGGCTGAAGATAGGCATTATTAAGGCGTTTTTTATCATAGCCGGCGGGATTATCGGTGTCTTTCTGGCGGGACGTTTCTCGGATTCTCTGGCCGAAAGGCTGGCTTTCATTTCCAACCCCGATATAGCCGGCATGGTTGCCTTTGCTATCATTCTGATAGGGGTGATGATAATTGCCGCAATACTGGCTGCGGTGATTAAGTGGGCTACTTCGGCGGTGCTGCTGGGCTGGGTGAACTATCTGGGCGGCGCTATCCTTGGTTTTATACTGGGCGCTATCTTCTGTGCCGCGCTGCTGACTATGTGGGTAAATTTTCAGGGTAGCAGCAGCGCTGTATCCGAATCCGTCCTGGCACGCTTCCTGCTGAATGGATTTCCCTTTATACTGACGCTATTGCCCGCAGAGTTCGACTCGGTCCGCTCTTTCTTCAGATAATAGAGACAAAGGGAACCGCGTTTATTCTTTCCTCCGTCGGCTACATGGAAAAAGCTACTCCAGCCTCACTTGCTTATCTCTGATGAGGTTGGATGTATTATTTGTGGATAGAGGCCTTCTGAAAATGTCATTCTGAAGGAGCACACTCGCTTCGCTCAGTATAAACTCCGCGACTGAAGAATCCGTTTCCCCCAATGTGGAACACGGATTCTTCGCTGCGCTCAGAACGACAATTTACTGCTTTTGGACAGTCTATAGTGATAGATGCTGGAATCTTCCAGTATTTTGCCTGACCGAACGCTGCTCTATTTTTTCCGCGGATGGTCCGGGTCAGGTTTCGCGGCATCAACCGGGCAGATTTCCGCGCATTTGGATGAATCGAAATGTCCCACGCACTCGACACACTTATTGGGGTCGATGACATAGATAGTTTCTCCCTCACTGATGGCGTGTACCGGGCATTCTGGCTCACAGGCTCCACAGCTGATGCACTCGTCCGTAATCGTATAAGCCATTCAATTTACCTCCTGAGTTTTTCCTTGAGAAATATCGAATACCGGGTTAATTTTATCTTATAGACTATGCCTTGCTGACGCCCTTCTTTTTTAGAGCTTCGGCAACATGCGGGGGAACAAGGCTGCTGATATTACCTCCAAGGCTGGCGACTTCTTTTATCAGGCTGGCACTGAGGAACTGGAATTCCTGGCTGGCCATAAAGCAGACAGTCTCCAGGCCGGGAGATAGCATCCTGTTCATCATTGCCATTTCAAATTCCCACTCAAAGTCAGATATCATTCTCAGTCCACGCACCAGCACCTGGGCATTAATCTGCTTGGCGAAGTCTACGGTGATGTTGGTGTATGGTATTACCTCTACTTTAGGTAGATGGGCTACGGCGCGCCTGGCTAAATCTACCCGCTCCTCAATTGAGAAGGTGAGATGTTTTTCCGGTGTAGAAAAAATACCGATGATGGTTTTGTCAAAGAGTCTGGAAGCCCTGGTGGCAATATCTATATGCCCGTTGGTTATCGGGTCAAAGCTGCCGGGATAGAGAGCGATAGTCAATTTCTGACCTCCTTATGATAAATTGAGATGCAGCTATTACCATGGCGGTGCTCTTTAATGAGATTAATCGTGGCGTAGCTCTGATTAAGAGGTAAACGCGGGGAGTGAGTTACTACTACCGTTGTTTTTGTTCCGACCAGTCTAGAGGTTGCCAGTTGTGTGATGAAATCACCTATAGACGCATTTGAATAGGGTGGGTCCATTAATATAATGTCGTACTCCTTTTCCAGAAAGGATAGCGCTTTAAAGACGCTGCTACAGTAAATGTGAGCCTGCGCCGATAGCTTGGTCTTTTCCAAGTTTTCCTTAATTATATCACAACACTTCGGTTCGATTTCAACAAAGTCTACCCAGCCGGCACCGCGACTCAAAGCCTCGATGCCCAGGGCGCCGCTGCCGGAAAACAAATCAAGCACCTGAGACCAGTCGCTGGCAATATTTTCCAGAATAGAAAAGATGGCACCACGTACCAGGTCCGTTGCTGGACGGGTCTTCGTTCCTTTGGGGAACTTCAATCGGTGTCCTTTTGCCTTGCCTGTAATAACTCGCATATTCGGCAGGATGCTTCTTTTTATGAATGCCTGTATTAAGCAATAAAATTACTAAATAATAGGATAACCAGATGATGTTGAATTTGTCAACTTATGAAAGTTGCTTTTTTATTAATGTCATACCGATTGAATCGGCATCCAGACCCCCTTTTCCCTACCGCTGGATTCCAGCTTTCGCTGGAATGACAATTGTGGGAAGGCTGGAGTAACACGAAAGCATCGCTAAATACTCTCGAAAGCTTTTTAGAAATTGGGACATATATTTCCATTGTAGATATAACAGGGGCAATACATCAGCCCCGGAAAAAGGGAGGCTGCGGGCGTGAAACGCCCGCAGCCTTTGTTACTACTCAGAGGATGCCCTCTTATGCCTATATCATCCGAGCACCTTGTGCTCAGCACTTTACCAGACTACCGCATTTTTACCGTTAAATTACCGTCACAGGAAATTTTTAATGGAAATGACGCTGTTTTACCGGTTCCATCGAATACTCACTCTGGGGCCCGGCAGTCCGCCGGTGACTGAATAACGGACGGCGCAGGAAGGAAGGCATATCCAGTTCATCTTCAGTCTTAATGTTTTTAAGTATCTTGTTAAGCTCCTCTTCTTCAGAGTTCCTACCCATGCCCATCTTGGACTGGAATCCGGTGGCAATCAGGGTAATCCTTACCTCGTTTTCCATAGACGGGTCATTAGCCACACCGAAAATGATGTTGGCATCCGGGTCTACGGCCTGCTTGATGACCTCGGCGGCCTGGTTTACTTCGAACAGGGTGAGGCTGCTGCCGCCGACGACGTTGAACAGGACGCCTTTGGAGCCTTCGATGGAAACCTCCAGGAGCGGGCTGGCCAGCGCATCTTTGGCGGCATCGATAGCCCGGTTCTGCCCGGTGCCCTTGCCGATGGACATCCAGGCCGGGCCGGCATCTTTCATGATTGCCTTGACATCGGCGAAGTCCAGGTTAATCATGCCGGGAGTGGTGATGACCTCGGCGATAGCCTGAACACCGTGTCTCAATACATCATCCGCCAGTTTGAAGGCGCTGTCCACACCGGTTTTATTATCGCAGAGAGTCAACAGGCGGTCATTGGGGATTATAATAAGCGTGTCAACCTTATCGATAAGGTTTTCGATACCCTCTTCCGCCGTTTGTATGCGGTGAGCACCCTCGAAGGCGAATGGTTTGGTGACCACGGCGATGGTCAGGGCACCGCTGGTTTTTGAAATTTCCGCCACGATTGGAATTGCCCCGGTGCCGGTACCGCCGCCCATGCCAGCGGTGAGGAATACCATGTCAGCCCCTAAAACAATTTCCCTGAGCTCGTCGCGGTTTTCCTCGGCGGCTTTGGCGCCCATGATATGGTCGCCCCCGGCTCCCAGACCCCTGGTAAGCTTGGGCCCGAGCTGGACGCATACCGGCGCTTCACAAACGGCCAGGGCCTGAGCATCGGTGTTCATGGCGATGAACTCAACACCCTGAATATTCTCTCTGACCATGCGGGTAACGGCATTGCTGCCGCCACCACCTAGACCAACTACTTTAATCTTTGCTGGATTAGCAACGAAGCTTGTTCTTGCCATCTCCTCCTCCTTTAACTTATGCTTTAAATTAATTACTTGTTATAATTTTTTATATTTTAGCCGAACAGCCTTTTAAGCTGAGAGGCTAGCCGGAGCAGGGAACTACCGAAACTGCCTGTCTTCCAGTGCTTCTTGCCTTCATATTTACTCCCCCAGAGCAAAAGGCCAACGCTGGTGGCATACGCCGGGTCTTGAAGCACATCGCCGATGCCGTACATATTACTGGGAATGCCTACTCTTACGGGTAACTTGAGTACTTCACGCCCGAGGGAAGCTATGCCGGAAAGATTGGAACTACCGCCCGTGAGCACCAGTCCGGCTGGTACCAGTTCTTCATATTCCGAGCTCGGCATTTCCAGGACGATAAGCTTCAAGATTTCTTCAACTCTGGCCCTGACGATGTCGCACAGGTCCTGGTAGGAAACACCGTGTCCATCCTTGGATATGGCCGGCGCGGTATCTACTTTACCCTCATAAACGGGCATGACACTTCCGTACTTTTTCTTCATCTCTTCGGCGATTTCAAACGGCAGCCCCAACCCGATGGCGATATCCCGGGTAAGCTGATAACCGGCTACGGGAAGGATAGAGGTGTGCCAGATGCTGCCCTCTCTGAAGACGGCAACATCTGTGGTGCCGCCGCCGATATCAGCCATAATTACGCCTACCTGTCTCTCATCTTCAGTGAGAACTGCCTCGCTGCTGGCCAGGGGTTCTAGAACGAGGTCCTCAATATCTATCCCGAGACTCCGGATACATTTTACGAGATTCTGAACGGAGGTAACGGCAGCAGTAATGACATGCGTTTCTACATCGAGACGGAATCCGTGCATGCCTACGGGGTTCTTTACACCTGGCTGGCCATCGACAGCATAGTTGCGGGGTATGACATGAAGCAGCCTTCTATCAGAGGCGGTTTTTACGCTCTGGGCAGAGGTAAGGACGCGTTTCAGGTCATCAGGGCGTACGACACGGTCGTTACGCGTAATAGCGACTACACCGTGGTTGTTCATCGAGGCGACATGCCGGCCGGTAACACCGACATAGGCTGAGTCTAACTTGTAGTTGCTGGTCTGTTCCGCCTTTCTCACTGAGTCGCGAATCGACTCTCTGGCTTCATTGATGTTGACCACCAGGCCTTTATGCAGTCCTTTGGAAGGGGAAATGCCGACACCCACGACTCGTGGGATGCCGCCATCAGTAATATCCGCCAGAATTGTGCATATCTTGGTGGTGCCAACATCGATAGAAGCTATAACATTCCGTTTTTTCATCTGCCCTCCTTAGTAACTGGATTAAATTTGGCTCTATTGTTACCCAGTTATTACATATTATTAAGGACCTCCTTTCAGAATCTATCCGAAGTCTATGCGGCTAAAAAGGCCATCCTGATTTTCTGCAACAGGGCCGGTCTTCGCCAACCTCTGGATTTGGCTATGGTCATAAAGGTGTGTTCATCGGTGGTTGCATAGCAATCACCCTGGGTAGTAATACGTTCGGCCGCTCTTAACTTGGCGCTGCGGCTGCGCGGATTAAGGTCAATCTCCGTTTCGGGAGCGGTAATTACTTTCTTATTTATTAATCTCAAGCTGGGTGTATGACCGCATATGCAGGTGGGAGTTCCTGGAGGGCAAATACAACCCCTGGCTTCTTTTTGCATAAACTGCTTGACGATTCTGTCTTCCAGTGAATGATAGCTTATCACCACCAGCCTGCCCTCGTAGCCGAGCAGGTCAACTGCCTGTTTCAGGGCTGTTTCCAGGTGCTCCAGTTCGTGGTTGACAGCGATACGCAGCGCCTGGAAAGTCCTGGTGGCCGGGTGAATCTTACCCCTCCGGCCGATGGTCTTCTCTATCAGCTGGGCTAACTGGCCGGTAGTTTCTATCGGGCGTTCCCTCACGATTACCCGGGCGATTCTATGACTGTGAATTTCTTCTCCGTAGGTCTTGATAATATTGGTAAGTCTCGCTTCCGGGGTCGTGTTGATAATATCGGCGGCGGTAATTTTCTGGCTGGGGTTGAACCGCATATCCAGCGGGGCGTCATGCTGAAAGCTGAAGCCCCGGCCGCTGCCATTAAGCTGATTGGAGGAGAGTCCGAGGTCAAAGAGGATGCCGTGTACCGGAAAGAAGTCATATTTAATGCAGATAGACTGCAGGTTGGCGAAATTATCATTGACCAGCAGGATGGAATCTTTGTAATGCTCGAGCCGCTCTTTGGCAATTTCTATGGCATGGGGGTCGGCATCAATGCCCAGTAGCTGCCCGCCGGGTGAACTGTGGTCCAAGATGGCGGCAGCGTGTCCTCCGCTGCCGAGTGTGCAGTCAACGTAGCGACCGCCCGGCTGGACGGCCAGCGCCTTGAGCGCTTCTGAGAGAAGAACCGGAGTATGACTGGAGGCTGACCTGTTTTTTATCATCAGCTGTTCTCCAGGCTTTCTATAATCTGCCAGGCCTGTTGCTGGCTTGTTTCCTTTTCTTCCTCCCAGAGTGCTTTGTTCCAGATTTCGAGGTAGATATTAGCGCCGGCGATAACCACTTCGTCGATAATTCCGGCATGTTCACGTAGCGGCGCCGGGATGGCAATGCGGCCCTGGCCATCTATTCTGGTACTGAAAGCGGTGGAGAAGAGGGCGCGGCTCAATTTTCTCATCTTGCTGCGTGATAGGGGGCTGGTGGTGAGGGTGGTAGACAGTTTCTTCCATTCTATTAATGTATAGGCGGTGATACATTTTTCGGCTCCGGGTGTCAGTACCACGCCATCCTTCAGGGCATTCCTGAATCGCGGCGGAATGGGCACCCTGCCCTTATCATCAATTTTATATTCAAACTCGCCGTAAAACATTGAAGCTATTTTTTACCCTTTTTTACCAAAATTTACCACATTTCCCCAATTTATAACACACTCACCCATATTTGTCAAGTCCTTTACCATAATTATTTAGAAATTGTGATAAATATGTGATATGCGGGGGTGTCGGAGACATAAGCGTGGTAAAAACAGTCCCTCATTTTTAGTGGGTGAAAGTAGTGAAGTAATTTTTGTACGGGCACTTTCGCCGTAAACCTTATCTGTGGTAAAATATAATTTGTTTTGTTTGAAAGGCTATGATTAATATCGGGATACTTACTATCAGCGATAAGGGCTCGAAAGGACAGCGCCACGATAAAAGCGGCGAAGCCATCCGGGACGGCGTATCCAGGATAGAAAGCGCTGTTGTTAAATATGAGATTGTGCCCGATGAGAAAGATATTATTGCCGATAAGCTGGCCGATTGGGCGGATAGCGGCGCGGTGGATGTTATTTTGACCACGGGCGGTACCGGCTTGAGCCGGCGTGATGTCACTCCGGAAGCAACGTTATCGGTAATAGACAGGAGCGTACCCGGTTTTGCCGAGGCGATGAGGATGAAATCCCTGGAGAAAACGCCGATGGCGATGCTGAGCCGGGCGGTATCTGGACTTCGGGGGAAATGTCTCATCATCAACATGCCGGGAAGTCCCAAGGCGGTCCGCGAATGCCTTGAGGTGGTGCTGCCGGCCGTCCCGCACGCCGTGGATATTATCAAGGGAGTGGTCACGGAGCATACTATAAGTACGCCGGGGTAAGTCAGGAAAATGAGGATTGATATTTTAACGCTGTTTCCGCAGATGTTCGAAGTGCCGTTCAGCTTCGGCATTTTCAAGCGGGCTATTGATAACGGGCTGGTCAGTCTCAACCTTTTTAATATTCGCGACTATACCCATGATAAACACCATACCGCTGATGACTATCCCTATGGCGGCGGCGCCGGCATGGTGCTCAAACCGGAGCCCATCTTCGAAGCGGTAGAGGCAATAAAAGCTGAAGTCATTGACGAAGAAGGTGAACTGCCGGTTATTCTGCTTACTCCCCAGGGCAGGCTCTTTTCCCAGCGGATTGCCCTTGAGCTATCGCAGTACCGGCACCTCGTTTTGATTTGCGGTCATTACGAGGGAGTTGACGAACGGGTGCGGGAGTACCTGGCTACTGATGAAATCAGTATCGGCGATTATGTCCTGACCGGGGGTGAGGTTCCCGCCATGGTGGTTCTGGACGCCGTGCTTCGGCTGGTGCCGGGGGTGCTCGGCTCGGAGGAATCGCCGCTGGAAGATTCTCATGCCAGCGGGCTGCTGGAATACCCCCAGTATACCCGACCGGCTGATTTTCGGGGATGGTCGGTGCCGGAGGTCCTGCTTTCCGGCAATCATGCCCGGATTGCCAAATGGCGCCGGGAACAGATAATACGGCGGACTCTGGAGCGTCGCCCGGAATTGTTAAATAAGGCAAACCTCGGCATTGAAGATAAAAATTTGGTCAAACGCCTGACGGACAACGGGTCTCAGGTTAATAAAGATAGGGAGTCTTAACATGGATATTTCATCACTGGTTGACGTTAAAAGGAATCTGAAAATTCCTGATATTGCCCCCGGCGATACTGTCAGGGTCAGTATCAAGATAGTGGAAGGCGATAAAGAACGCATCCAGGCTTTTCAGGGTGTGGTCCTGAAGATAAAGCGCGGCGGTAACGGTGCCAGCTTTACGGTAAGGCATGTTGCCTTCGGTATCGGCGTGGAGCGCACCTTCCCGCTGAATTCCCCGCTCGTGGATAAGGTGGAAATAGTACGGCAGGGAAAAGTACGCCGGTCCCGCCTTTACTATCTGCGAGGGCTCAGCGGTAAGGAAGCCCGACGTAAGATAAAGCGTGTGGAGAGGAAGGTAAGGCAGGTAGGTGAAGAACTGCTCCAGCCGGTGCCGGAAGAGGTTATAGAGCCTGTCCTGGAAGAGGGAGCGGTAGCGGCTGCCGAAGCTAAGACTGAAACGGTAGTTGCGAAGCCGGCAGCAGCCAAGGCTCCTGAGGCAGTTAAGGAAGAAAAGACTAAACCTGCCGCCGAAAAGGCGCCGGAGCAGGTACCGGTCATGGAGAAGAAAGAGGCGGCGGAAAAACCTGCCGAACCGGCGGGAGACCAGAAGAAAGAAACGCCCTGAATGTAGTCGATAACTCCTCTCTTAAATGCTGGGCATAATTATAACCGCCTTCTGGAGTCCGGGATGAAATACGCCGAAGTAAGTGTCAATTCGCCGGTAGCCCAGCGCCGGACTTTCAGCTACGCTATCCCCTCCGGATTGGACGTCCGCGCCGGACAGGCAGTGCTGGTTCCCTTCGGTGAGAAGGTACTCCAGGGTATCGTTCTGGAACTGAGCCTTGTTCCGGCGGTAGAAGATACCAGGGAAATTCTCGACGTCATTGAGTCGGAACCGATACTATCGCAAATTCACATTTCGCTGGCCCGCTGGATAAGCGAGTATTACCTGTCGCCGCTCTTTGATGCCGTTGCCCTGATGCTGCCGCCGGGATTCGAGCGGAAAGCGATTGCTTTTATCAGCGTAGCGCGGCCGGACATCGATATTTCATCTCTTGACGATGACCAGAAGCGGGTTATCGACCTGGCTTTAGAGCAGGGCAGGGTTGATTTAAGGAAACTTGAGAAGGCACTCGGCAAGAAAAAGGCTACGGCAATCGTCTCGACGATGGTCAGGCAGGGACTTTTAAACAGGACTTATGAGCTGGCGCCGGTCAGGGTTAAGCCGAAAAGTGAACTTTACATAAGTCTGACAGGTGGTGGTGAAGCTTTAAAACTGTCGCCGAAACAGGCGGCACTCATCAATTTTTTAAAGGAACAGACACGCCCGATATCATGGGCGGAAGCCAGGCAGAAGACCGGCGGCACTAAAGCCGTAGCCGATTCTCTGGTACGACGCGGGCTGGCTGCCTTTGAGACGGTCGAAGTCAGGCGCGAGCCGGTTTCCTATGAAAATATTGTTCCTTCCTATCCATTGAATCTTACCCCCGACCAGCAATCCGCTTATGAAGCTATCAAATTGAGCTTGAGTCAGGCAACCGGGGACGGCGGTTCGCCGAAGGTTTTTTTACTCCACGGAGTTACTGGCAGCGGCAAGACCGAGATATATTTGCGTTCGCTGGCCGAGGCGATAAAGCTGGGTAAAAAGGGAATCGTGCTGGTGCCGGAGATTGCCCTAACCCCGCAAACCATCGAGCGCTTTGCCGCGCGTTTCCCCCGGCGTGTCGGTTTACTCCACAGCAAGCTGTCACTGGGGGAGCAGTTTGATGAGTGGCGCCGCATCAGGAACGGTGAGTTTGATGTTGTTATCGGGTCACGGAGTGCCATTTTCGCCCCGCAGACGGACCTGGGCCTGATAATCCTCGATGAAGAGCACGAGTGGACCTATAAGCAGGACAGCTCGCCTCACTATCATGCCCGCGATGCGGCCATAAAGCTGGCAGAGCTAACCGGGGCGGTGGTGGTCCTGGGCAGCGCTACCCCTGATATCGAGACATATTATAGAGCCCAAAACGGCAAATATCGGCTGCTGGTACTGCCGGAGCGTGTCGTCCCCAGCGTGGGGTCGGCTCTACCGCAGGTGGAAGTAGTGGATATGAGGGAGGAACTCAAGACGGGGAACCGCAGCATTTTCAGTCGGTCTCTATTACAGTCCATCAATCAGGCCATTGCCGCCCGGGAGCAGGTGATATTGTTCCTCAATCGCCGGGGCGGTGCTACCTATATTCAATGTCGGCGGTGCGGTTTCGTGCTGCGCTGCCGCCGCTGCGAGGTGCCCCTGGCGCATCACATTATCGACGATGTCCTTATCTGTCACCAGTGTAACTATAAAATGCCGGTTCCCGATGTGTGTCCCAACTGCTCCAACCGCCGGTTGAAGTTCCTGGGCGCCGGCACCCAGAAACTGGAGCAGGAGGTAAAGTATACCTTTCCCCGCGCCCGGCAGTTACGTTGGGACAGCGATGCTACTACCGGCAGGTCATCCCACGAAGATATTTTAAGAAAATTCCGCGGCCGTCAGGCGGAAATACTAATCGGCACCCAGATGGTTGCCAAGGGACTGGATATACCCTCGGTCACGCTGGTGGGGGTGATTAGCGCCGATACCAGCCTCAACCTGCCCGATTTCCGCTCCGGCGAGAGGACATTTCAGTTGCTGAGTCAGGTTGCCGGCAGGGCGGGACGCGGGCCGTCCGGGGGCAGGGTTATCATTCAGACCTTCTCTCCGGAGAACTATGCCATACAGGCGGCAGCTAAGCATGACTACGCTTCTTTTTACGAGCAGGAGATTTCCTACCGCCGGCAGCTTCACAACCCTCCCTTCACACAGCTTGCCCGACTTACCTTTGTGCATACCAATGACGCTATCTGCCAGCGTGAAGCGGAAAAGATGAAAACAATGCTTATTGAGGAAAGCGATGCCAGGGGAATCGGGCGTATTGATATTATCGGGCCCGCCCCGGCCTTTATCCATCGCCTGCGGGGCAGGTTCCGCTGGCAGCTTATACTCCGTGGTTCTGAGCTATCCGCTTTTCTATCGCCGCTATCTTTTCCTCATGGCTGGGCGATAGATATTGACCCGATGGGTCTCATTCAGTAAACTGAAAATAGGATATACCTATAAATATAATGTCGAAGGAGACTGCATGGCGGTTTTACCTATCAGGACCTTACCCGACCCCATACTGAGGAAGAAGACCAGGCGGGTCAGCGCAATCGACAGGTCTATTAAAAAGCTGGTGGCTAATATGCGTGAGACCCTGCATGCCGACACGGGTAGGGTGGGACTGGCGGCGCCGCAGGTAGGTGTTTCCCTTCGTATCACCGTTATCGGCATCCCTGACGAAGAAGATATTATTCTGATAAACGCGGAAATCGTGCGTAGAAAGGGCCAGCGTCTGGTAAGTGAGGGCTGCCTCAGTATCCCGGGCTACGTGGGACAGCTATATCGGGCGGAATCTGTTACCGCCAAGGGCCTTGACCTCGACGGGAAGGAAATCAGGATAAAAGCTGACGGGCTGCTGGCTCAGGCGCTGGAACATGAGATTGACCATCTGAACGGAGTACTTTATATCGACCGCCTGGAAAGTATGGATGTGTTGCGTAAAATTGAACCAGAAGATATTGAAATTTAGCGTCTCGTCAGTTGTTATTCTAAAAAACCGTAGTATTATATCGCTGGACGATATGGTCATAGCGGCCGGTGACAGTTGTCTCCGCCATATTTCCTGAGGATTGGCCGGGATTGAAGTAGAAAAGCTCGTCGAGCCTGCAATCCGGGAAAGCCCTTTTAGCGCCAATGAAAAATTTCTCATTGATGCCGCGTTTGCCTTCACGGACTCGGTAAATTTGGCTTACAGATAGCCCCATTGCCCTGGCTAAATCTGACAGGTTATGGTATTTGCCACTGGCCATTTCGAAGACTCTTGTCTTGATTATCATGATACCAAACTCCCTGTTATTATTGTGCCAATTGGCACTATTATAGTAAATAAATGTCCACTTGTCAAGTATTTTAAAGGATAATAGACAGAAAATATTTGGCAGAAAATTTCTTATACACGAAAATAGATGATTACATTTATAATTTGTGCTACAATAAGTTACTATTTTGTGGAAAAATATGTCTGAGAGTTGGCAACCGAAACTTGGCGATAAGTTCTTCCGCCCCCGAAGAATTACACGATTCCATTTGAGACGAGTGCTAGGCGTACCTGGCCTTTTTAGCGCTGCATATGGTAATGTGGGCTCTTCCATCTATTATGGTCTGGGGGTGGTGGCCATGTCTGCACTTGGGCTGACTCCTCTAGTACTGATGGTCTCCGGTGTTCTTTTCCTGTTCACGGCCATGACTTACGCTGAAGGTGCTACGGCGCTGCCTGAGGCGGGTGGTTCAGGGGCTTTCGCCCACCGCGCTTTTAACCATTGGGTGAGTTTCATTGCCAGCTGGGTACTTATGCTGGACTACATCGTTACCATGTCAATCTCCGCCTTTACGGCGGCTAACTATCTGGGGTATTTCTTTCCAGCCATCAAACAATGGCCGACTAATAGTATAGGTGGCGTCATTATTGTAGCCATACTCGCGTTTGTAAATATTCGGGGGGTGCAATCCTCTTCGCGTCTTAACATAGCACTTGTCCTTGTGGACATACTTACCCAGGTCGCCATCGTGGTGCTTGGTGTGCTCATGATTATCAATATCCCGCAGTTGCTCCGGAATATCCACTGGGGTATCGCCCCAACGATGAATCAGTTTCTATTCGGTATCTCGATATCGATGATAGCGTACACCGGTATAGAAACCGTGGCTAATCTTGGCAGCGAAGCGCGAGAACCTGAAAAAAGCATACCCAGAGCCGTACTGTTTGTATTTGTTACCGTAATTATCCTTTATACTTTTCTCTCGATGACCGCTCTCAGTGCTTACCCGGTATACCAGGATGTGAACGGTCAGTGGGTGACCGACCTGACCCGGAGGTTCTTGGAAGACCCCATAATGGGAATCGCTAATGTTGTGCCCGCTCTCATACGACCTGTCTTGAGTTTCTGGGTGGCTATTCTGGCCGTGACCATTCTAGTTATTGCCACTAACGCCGGTATGCTGGGTGCATCACGGCTGGCCTATTTCATGGGGCAGCGCCAGCAACTCCCCGGCGCTATCAGCAAAGTTAGCGCCAGGGCGAGGGTACCGGCTAACGCCATTATCATTTTCTCTATCATTGCTGGTGCATTAATTGCCACCGGCAGAATCACGCTCCTTGCCGACCTGTACGCTTTTGGCGCAGTGCTGGCTTATACCACAGCGCATGCGTCTATTATTGCTTTGCGTATAAAAGAGCCAAATTTACCCCGTCCTTTCAAGATACCATTGAACATCCACATACGTGGGAGAGAAATTCCCGTAACTGCAATTATTGGTGGACTGGCCACGTTTATCACATGGTTCATCGTGGTATATACTCACGAAATCGGACGAATCGTTGGTTTTGCCTGGCTGGCCGTCGGTCTGTTTACCTATTATATGTATAGGCGAAGAAAACGCAAATTAGGTGCGGAAGGGTTGGGGTAATGTATTAATATTGACGAAAAGGGTATTGTAGATTTTTGTCAATAGCATTATAATACCCACTGTCTAGCTGATATTTAATAAAGAAGGTACGGGTGTTTAAGAAGATTCTGGTACCGGTTGTCGGCAGCGAAGCAGATATAGAGACCATAAAACTGGCCTGTCGGCTGGCCAAGAAGGATAAGGGCAAAGTCTGGGCGGTTTCGGTGGTGGCTATCAAACGCGCCCTGCCGCTGGATGCCGAAATCGACTCCGAAATTAAGAAGGCCGAGGAAATACTCGACCGGATTGAGAGCATCGCCGAGGAAGAGGACTATGAGGTTGAGACCGATGTCCTTCAAGCCAGGGAGGTCGGTCCGGCGATAGTGGATGAAGCGGTGGAAAGAGGTGTCAGTCTTATTTTAATGGGTATTACCCATAAAGTTCACTTCGGGCAGTTCAGTATGGGGAATGTCGTCCCTTATGTGTTGAAAAATTCTCCCTGCCCGGTTATACTCTACCAGCAGTGAGATAATAACAGAACAAGGTCAGGTTTTTTGTATGAAAATAGTTATCATGGGATGCGGGCGGGTCGGCGCCAGGCTTGCCTCTTTGCTGGATGAAGACGGCCATAAGGTTACTATCCTGGATAATGATACATATAGTTTTCGCAGATTGCCGCCTTCGTTTGGCGGTATGGCCCTTTTCGGCAACGGTATCGATGAGGAGGCCCTCAAGAGAGCCGGTATCGAGGAGGCGGATGTTTTCGTGGCATTGACGCAGGGTGACAATCGCAATGTCATGTCCTGCCAGATTGCCAAGCATATCTTCAAAGTACCCAGGGTAGTATGTCGTATATACGACCCGTTGCGGGAAGAAATGTATAGCGCTCTGGGTCTGGAAACCATAAGCCCGACCAAAATATTTGCCCAGTTACTCAAAGAGAGGATAGAGGGTTGAGGTAATAAATTATATGTACATTATTGTTATTGGCGGTGGTCGGCTGGGTTATTACCTGCTTAAGGCTTTGCTTAATGAAGGCCATGAGGTACTGGTGCTGGAAAAGGATGCCCGCATCTGCAAGACTATTACCGATGAGCTGGGTAGTGTCTGTTTTCGCGGTGATGGCTGCGAAGCGGCAACTCTCGCCGAAGTGGGCACTGGCCGGGCGGACATGTTCGTGGCGGTGACCGGCGACGACGAGGATAACTTGGTCGCCTGCCAGGTAGCCAGGCACAAGCACAACGTACCCCGCACTATCGCCCGTATCCGCAACCCGCAAAATGCCATCCTCTTCAAAAAACTGGGAGTGGATGTTACTGTCAGCTCCACTGACCTTATTCTTGAGGCGATAGAGCGGGAAGTTCCGACGCATCCCGTGACACAGTTGCTGACCCTTGAGGAAAAGGGTCTGGTAATTGTCGACGTTAAAATTTCTCCTGAGTCTGCCACAGTAGGGAAAACAGTCAAGGAGCTATCTCTGCCCAGAGAAAGCAAACTGGCGATTGTTATTCCCGCCGAAGGCAGTGCTTATGTACCCGTAGCCGGTACCGTACTTCAGGCCGGCGACCAGATAATAGCCATAACCACACCCGAGTCCAAAGAGGCTTTACGGGCAGCCCTGAGGGGTGTTTGAGCAGGTTAATATTTTTATATTGGTTGCCTGTCGATTATTTTTGTAGCAACCCTTTGATATAATTCTCGTCCTTTCCCCGTGATACCTTGTTGAGTGTGCTGCTGGTTTCAATTCGCCAGATGGCAATCAGGATTACTATTGTTCAGCTTCTCGGCTGTGGAGCCAACACATGAAGGTAAGCAGGTTCGTTAACGGCTGGACTCTGATGGCTTTGCTCCTGATAGCGGTAATTATCGCCGGCAGTGTGCTCATCTGGTCGAAAAGCAGCCGGAGCCAGGCCATCGAAATTTCTTTGGTACCAGGTCAGGAACCGGTGGGCAAAATATATGTCGGTGGTGCGGTTAATAACCCCGGCTTTTATCCTTTATATGCCGGTGACAGCATTGAAGATATTATCCGGGCTGCCGGTGGTATTACCGATGGTGCTGACCTGAGCAAGGTTAAACTTACTGTTTCCAGAGCGGATAAGGAAGACACTCTACAAAAAGTCAATATCAACCGGGCGGAAGCCTGGTTACTGGAAGCACTACCTGGAATCGGCGGGGTCAGGGCTAAGGCTATTATAGAGTATCGTCAGCGGAACGGCATGTTTCGTGATATTAATGAGCTGACCAGAGTGCCGGGCCTGGGCAGCGATACTTTTGAGTTAGTTAAAAATCTTGTTACCGTCACCGACTGATTTCAGGGTGGGGGCTCGTGTTACTGATTTGTCTTAGCTGTGTCTGGATAGCCGGGATATTTCTCGGTTCCAGGTTAAATTTACCCCCGCTGCTCTGCCTCGCTGGGCTCGTCCCGCTGCCTCTGTTCTTTTTTACCCGTCGCCACCGGAAAGCGGTGATTTTTGCCAGTCTGGGGATTATTGTCCTTGTCGCGGCAGCCGTTTATTCGTATTCGAGTCTTTACATCGTTGATGAAGGCCGACTCCATTTCTATAACGACCGTGGCATTGCCGAGATAAAAGGGATGGTAGCGGGAGACCCGGATGTCAGGGATAAAAGCACACATCTCACCTTATCGGCTGCAGCTATCAGGCTGGACACCGGCTGGCGGGAGGTCGAGGGAAGGGTACTGGTATTCGTGCCCAGGTTTCCTGCCTACAGCTATGGCGATATGCTCAGGGTAACCGGTGAGTTGAAGACACCGCCCCAGCTTGGCGACTTTGATTACCGGGGATATCTGGCGCATCAGGGCATCTCTACGACCATGCTCTATCCCCGCATAGAGGTGCTGGATACCGGTCAGGGATTCAAGCCGCTGGCATGGATTTTTTCTCTGAGGGGACGCCTGGCGCAAACACTGGCGGAGGTGCTGCCCGAACCGCAGGCATCGCTGGCCCAGGGGATTGTCCTGGGAATACGGGGCAATATTCCCGAAGATTTAAACAACGATTTCACCCGCAGCGGTACGGCCCATCTGCTGGCGATTTCCGGTTTCAATCTCAGCATCATGGCCGGTGTCCTGCTCAGCATTGGGCTGTGGCTTCTCGGACGGCGGCATTATCTATATGTCTGGCTGGCGCTCGGCGCTATCTGGCTCTATACGTTAATCACGGGGATGAGCCCGCCGGTGGTGCGGGGCGCTATCATGGCCAGTCTGTTTCTGCTGGCTGAAGCCCTGGGCCGTCAGCGCAGTGCCATGGTGGCTTTGACCTTTGCGGCAGCGGTCATGGTGGGCATCAGTCCCTATATTCTGGGTGATGCATCTTTCCAGTTGAGCTTTTTGGCTATGGCCGGCCTGATTTTTATTTATCCGATTCTCCGGGACCCGGGAAGGTGCATAGCCGCGGCCTGGCTGGGTGATGAAGGAATCTTCGTTTCTATAGCTAATATTTCCGTCGATACCCTGGGTGCTACCCTGGGAGCTATCATCGCCGTCTGGCCTTTAGTCGCTTATTACTTCGGCATCTTTTCGCTGGTAGGGCCTCTAGCCACATTTCTGGCCACGCCGGCATTGACCGTCATTATTGTCACCGGGGCTTTAACCGGGATTCTCGGGCTGGCCTCGCTGGTGGCTGCCCAGGTTATGGGCTGGCTTGCCTGGCTCTTCCTTTCATATATGATGCTGGTAGTCAGCGGTCTGGCGGCACCGTCTTTATCTTCGATTGAAGTGGACTCGATTAGCCCGGCCTTTATAGTGGGTTATTATGTGGTGCTGGCGGCAGCAATCTGGCTTCATAGTCGCTGGAGAAAGCTGCGCAGCCTGATGTCCGGCGCGGCTGGTGTCATGAAAGCAGGGATGAGTCTGCCCTTCGGGATTTCCAGAAACATTAAATGGATTATCGTGCCTTTGCTGTTGCTGGCGGCGCTGGTTTCTTACACGGCGGCCACCATGCCTGGTGATGAACTTCATGTCAGCTTTCTCGATGTCGGTGAGGGAGACGCTATTTTTATTCAGAAAGGAAACCAGCAGGTTCTTATCGATGGCGGCCCCGGTCCCCAGGCGATAGACCTGGGACTCAGCCGCCGGATGCCTTTCTGGGACCGGACTATCGATTTGCTGGTGTTGACCCATCCCCACCAGGACCACCTCGCCGGGCTTTTAGAAGTGCTCCGGCGTTATCGGGTGGGGCAGGTGCTCTATCCGGCTCTCGACTACAAGTCGCCGTTATTTGATGAGTGGTTGAGGCTTATTACGGAAAATGGGATAAAGAGCACCATTGCCTGTGCCGGACAGCAAATTGACATGGGTGATGGTATGGTGATGGAGGTGTTGAATCCGCCGGTAAACCCCTTGTCCGATAGCGAGTCGGATTTAGATAACAATAGTGTCGTATTGCACCTTAGAGATGGCAGAGTCAGCTTTCTGCTGGCCGCCGATATCATGAGGGATACCGAGTGGGAGCTTGTCAGAGAGCGGGCCGACCTGCCCGGCACGGTTCTCAAGGTAGCCCACCACGGCTCGGCTACCTCCACCACGCCTGAGTTTCTGGCGGTAGTCAATCCTGAAGTAGCTGTCATCTCCGTTGGCGCCGACAATAAATTCGGCCTGCCGAACCAGGAAGTGGTCAGCCGGCTGGAGGGAAAAATCGGCCGGGGAAATATCTACCGCACCGATAAGTATGGTACGATAGAATTTATTACTGACGGGAAGAGGCTGTGGGTGGAGAAAATGAAATAAGATAGTTTTAATTTGGTTAATTGATCGTATCTACTTCTGATATTAGATTACGAAATTCTGTAATCATTCTAAATATTTCACGGCGATTAGTCTTTAATAAATTTCTTATTTCATGCTCACGCACCATGGCTGCTTCTCTTGTAGGCAATATTTCAAAGTATCTTAACTTTGGATGCTCTCCTGCTGTAGAACGTGTTATACCTTCCTTATGCTCTAAAATTCGTTCTCTCAGTTCTCTAGTTTGCCCGACGTATAATTCTCCTCTGTCAAGCTTTAATATGTATACATAAAACTTGTTAATCCCTTCATCTTTTTTTCTCCAAAATTTAGGGGGATTGGGAGTATAAGGCCGCTGTAAGAATGATACTGAATTCATTGTTCTGACAACACCCACGTTTTTTTCTCTACACAAAGGACATTACATCATGGTGTTGATATCATCAATAGCCATTTAGTCCTGAACAAAAGTCCTTATATGGTTCTTCAGTTTTTTACCCCTTCCTCACCAGCATACATACATTCCTGGAAAAAACCTTTATCGGGAACCTGTATTTGCTTTCCGGGAATGATTTCACCACCTCGAAGCCTGCCTTTATGACCATTTGCTCCAGTTCTCGGTAGGAGAACAGGTGATAGTAGCGGTAGAGCGTTTTATCCTGGCTTTTCCAGGGCACCAGCACATCTCTGGGCTTGAGCCAGAACCCGGGCTGCCATCTATTCCAGACGGTAATTAAAGCCTCGCCTCCGGGCTTGAGCACCCGCTTTAGTTCTTTCAGTGCCAGCAATCTTTCTTTGCTATCTTCGATATGGTGGTAGGTGGCCACGGCTATGGCCCGGTCGAAGGAATTATTGGCGTAGGGGAGAAAGCGGGCATCGGCTTCCACGAGGTTGACGCTGAGTTTATATTTATCGGCATACTTCCTGGCAAGTTGCAGCATGTTTCGGGAAAAATCGATGCCGTGCAGTTCGAAGTCCTGTCCGAAGGGCGGGAAGTCCGGCCCGTGAGCGCAGCCCACGTTGAGCAGCCGGCCCTTCTGCCACCGCTGCGCCAGCGCCTCCAACTCGGTGCTGAATATCGAGCGGTGCCTGAAGTGATACCACCCCGGAGCTATCTGGTCGAAGACTTCCCGCATTGTTGACATAAGCTGGAATCTGCTAAACTTAATAGGGTTGCCTGTTTAATAGTATGGTTAAGATAAGGAAATTTGCAAGAACCATATCCGGGGTGACGCCGCTGGCCGTGATGACCATGCCGATGAGCTGCCCGGGCAAGTGCCTGTACTGTCCGACCTTCCCGGATGCGCCGCAGAGCTACACGCCGGAGTCGCCGGCGGTGCTGCGTGCCAGAAGGTATGACTACGATGCCAGACAGCAGGTAGAGGTAAGGCTGGGGACGTTCTCGGAGATGGGGCACCCCACGGATAAAATCGAGCTAATTATCATGGGCGGCACCTTTCTGGCTCATCCCATCGATTGCCAGTACCGGTTTGTCAAGGACTGCTACGATGGGTTGAACGGCGTGACATCGGCCACGCTGGAAGAAGCCAAGCGACTTAATGAAACCGCCCGGCACCGCTGCACCGGACTTTGTATCGAGACGAGGCCGGACTGGTGCGGGCAGGCGGAAATTGAGCGGATGCTGGAGTTCGGCGCCACCCGGGTCGAGCTCGGGGTGCAGACTCTGAGCGACGAAATCTACCGTCTGGTGAGGAGGGGACATGGCGTGGAGGCCGTGGTCGAAGCTACCGCCCGACTGCGGGAGCATGGCTTCAAGGTCTACTACCACTGGATGCCGGGTCTGCCCGGCTCGACGCCGGAGAAGGACATGGAGATGTCAAGGACGCTTTTTACTGATGATAGCTTCAGGCCGGATGGACTTAAGCTTTATCCGACCATGGTTGTCGCCGGCACCGAGTTGGAGAAATGGTTTCGGGAAGGACGCTACCAGCCCTACGATGATGATACTATGGTCAACCTGACCATCGGTATAAAGTCGATTGTGCCGAAGTATGTCAGGATTTCCAGGGTCCTCCGCGATATTCCGTCCAAATTTATCGTCGCTGGCCTCAAGGACTCGCTGCGGGATATCGTCAGGGAGCGGATGAGGCAGGAAGCCATCGTGTGTCACTGCATACGTTGCCGTGAGTACGGTCACCGGGCGCAGGCTGGCTGGGAAATCGGCGAACCTCATCTGGTCAGGATGGACTATGATGCCGCCGGCGGCAAAGAGGTCTTCCTGTCTTTCGAGGATGAAAAAGAGACGCTTTTCGGCCTGCTGCGCTTGAGGATTCAGTCCCGGCCCATCCCGGTGCTGGGGCAGAGTCAGGACGGGAATCTGGCGTTAATCAGAGAGCTGCATGTTTTCGGCCCGGAAGTGCCGCTTAGTGAACAGAGAATAGAAGCGGCACAGCATAAGGGGCTGGGTAAAGCGTTGCTGCGCGAAGCCGAGCGGATTGCCCGTGATGAATTTAATGCTTGCCGGATGGTTGTCCTGAGCGGGAGCGGCGCTAAAGAGTATTACCGCACTGAGTTTGGCTATAGCTCGCAGGGCGATTATTTGGTTAAGACCCTGAGACCGCAGGGTTAATCTTCCTCGCATCAGGAGCCACGCTGTCGGTTATTCTCCTGGTTTTCCGTTTCTTTCTGTTCTCTTGATTGATTCGCTGATATCATCTCGGGTTTGTTGTTTTCGGTGTTCGTTAAACGTTCTTTGGTCTGTTCCTGTTTCTCTTTCTCAATCCTTACCTGTATGGTAACGTTGTCTGCAGTATCGTCGTTAATTTGCCCCTTATTTGAAATTTTAATATTCAGTTTTTCTTTGACCGGCTTTGGTAATTTTTGCAGCGCTGTCATATTTTCTGTTACATCTGTGACATTGTCCGATACGTTTATCTCCCGGAGTTTCTCCACGGCCCTTTCGTACTTCCTGACCGAGTTCTCTATGGCATTTTCGATACCCTTGCGGGCGGATTCGGGTGCTTTTTCATAAACTCTGGTCAGGGTCTCCAGCCGATTGGCGGTAGATTGTGCCAGCCGCTCCTGAATTTTGGAAATGTCAATACCTTTTTCCTCGGCGATGGCAGACATTTCTTCTTCCAGTTCTGCAATTCGGTCGGCATAATCCAGCGTTTCCTCGACGTCACCGGATACATTGTCGGTGGTTACATTCTCGCTTACTCTAAATCTGGCTCTTTCCATCAGCTTTTCAATAGTATCCGAGCTGATATCGAGAGCTCTTTCAGGTTTATTTTTAGCTAGGATGCGGAGAGCCTTTATCTGGCTGTTTATGGTAGCTATCTTGGCCCGGTTAATGGTTTCCCGGGCTTCGTCACTGGCAGAGGCCGCTTCTTCCCTGGTTTCATTATCGGCAGACGTAATATCTTTCTTAACTCTTGGCGGCATCTTGTCCTTTAGCTCGCTTAATCTGACATGAATCCTGTACGACAGGGCGGCCAGTCTTTCCGATATATTATCGGAGGTTCCGTGCCTGACGGCTTCTTCCAGTCTTTCGTTGACCATGGCCATAAAATTATCATAGCCGTTCGCCGCTCGCGTCATTTCTCTTACTTTGTTTTTATTTCCCATGGCCTGGGCTTCAGATAATCGCTCTTCGGCGTATTGCAGGGCTTTTTTGGCTTTAGCCTCCGGACCGAAGGTAAAGAACATGCTGATGTTTTTACCCCAGGTGTCGAAAAAGTAAAAGGGGCTGTCCGGGGTAATGCCGGGGTCGGGGAGTTCTTCATCCTGGGCATAAGCAGTGCCGCCGAAGAGAAGCGATGTAATAAGAAGGCAGCTTACCAGTGTTACTCTCAATAGATTCCTTTTCATTTACGGCCTCCGGTTTTCTAATTTGTTTACCGTATTATATAACGCATAATAGGGGGTTTGGTTAGTTGTTCTGTAAGAAGAAGGTAACGGGAAATAGATAGTAGGTTAGTCCTGTGTTGTTACTTTCCCAGTTCTTTGAGCCTGTCGTCATTGATGCCGAAGTGGTGAGCTATTTCATGCTGGACGACCCGCTGTATCTCGGCGATAATCTGGCTGTCATTTTTACACATAGCCTCGATGGGTTTCTGGAAGATAGTTACCTTGTCAGGTGTTACGAATCCGTAGTTATTACTTCGTTGGGTCAGGGGCACGCCTTCGTAAAGTCCGAGCAGGGTTTCATTCCGCCTTATCCCCGACTGCCGCAGCTGGGTGCGTGTCGGCTCGTCAGCAACGACGACATCGATATTTTCCAGTCTTTCACGGAATTCGTCGGGTAGATTTTCGATGGCTTTAGCCACGAGCTGCTCAAACTTCTGGCTGTCCATTTTTCTACGCCTCCTCCAGTTGTGCCAGGTCGAACTTCATACCATCCCGCGCGGCGATTACCCTGGTTCCCGTCTGCTCGGAGAGTTCCCGGGCTATTTCCCAGGGTTTTGCCTGCCATACATGCAGGCCGAAGTGGCTTAAAATAGCTATTTTGGGCTTTATCTCCTTGATAATGCGCGCGACATCTGGTATAGAAAGGTGGTCGATGGGCGGTCTGGGTTCCGTGAGCACCATGTTGATGATTATCATCTCGGTGTTGTAGTTCTGGCTTAGTCCTTCGAAATAGCGTGTATCGACAATATAGGAGAAGGTATGCCTCTTCGACTTAAAAACCATACCGTAGGTCTCCACCGGATGCACGTGCCTGACCGGTGTGGTGAAAGAGATATTGCCTATTGTATAAGACTTTCCTTCTTCTAGTACGACGACTCCTTCGATGTATTTTCTCAGGTAGGAGAAGATAACCGGTTCAGTTTCCAGGGCGTCGGACGGAGCGAATAGCCACCCGTGCCGGTTGAAACCGCCGTTGGTCATGGCTTCGACCATTACATTGACATCCGCCGAGTGGTCCAGATGGCGGTGGGACAGGATAATCGCGCTCAGCTTTTCCGCGTTCAGCTTTCTTTTGGTGGATTGGACGATGCTGCCCGGGCCGGGGTCGATGAGTATTTCGCTGCCGCTCAGATTCAGCCACAGGCCACCCGATGCCGCCAGCTGTCGGCTCACCATGAAACGGGCGCCGGCTGTCCCCAGGAAGGTAATCGTGTCTGCTGAAGTGTTGTCATTGCTCATGTCTGGTACAACTGTTTCTATAATAGAAGATAAAAGACTATTTTACAATCGGAGTTGTGGCTTTCTCTGTAATGACAAATGAGTAAAAGTTTATGCCAAAACCTTTGACAATTCTCTGGTTCCGTATATATACTTTAAGCATTAAGAACTATATCTTTAGATACACGTATACTGAGATTGAGTCTGGTATAATTAGGAGGTGAAGAAAAAAATGGAAAAACAGGTAACGACCCACCGTGGTGGACATCTCGAGGCTTTACTCAATGGCTGCCCCGATGCTATTCTCGCTGTCAGCGCCGAGGGTATTATCAAGTTCGCCAACAAGGAAGCCTGTAAGCTTACCGAGCGCAGCATGAATGAGCTTATTGGTGAGAGTATTATTGAAGTCTACGAGAATAGAGAAGCCGCCCGTGAAGCCAATCGCAAAATCTATGAAGCCGGCGGGACGATTCATGACATGGAGACCAAGACGAGGACAAAGTCCGGCAAGCTGGTCTCGGTGCGCGTTTCGGCATCACATCTTTATGATAGTAACGGTAAATACATCGGCGGTGTCGGCTATTTCGCCCAATACCGACCCTGGAGTGGTGCCGAGGCTCATGTTAAGGCTCATGCCGACGAACTGGAGGCGACGCTCGAAAAGCGGCAGGCGCAGGCCCCCCCCATATTCGAGTTGTATCCCGGCCTTTCGATTATGGTGGTCGTCGGCCATCTTGATGTTGGCCGCTTTGAAAACATAACTACTGACCTGCTCAGCCATATCGAAAAGGTTAAGACAAAGGTTGTTTTGCTCGATATCTCCGCAGCGGTGATGGATGATAATGCCATCGCCAGTGCGCTAACCAAGACGATACGAACCGTCCGCCTGCTGGGCGCGAATTGCGTTATTGCCGGTATGTGGGCCACCCTGGCCCGTGCCCTGGAACCACTGATGTTGGACCTGGCCTCGGTGAAGTCTTGTAGCTGCATGGAGCTTGCTCTTGAAGAGTGTCTGAAAACAATCGGTTACGAAATCCGTAAGAAGGACTAGACCCAGGAGGACTGAATATTGGACAAAGTATATCCCGGTGTCGATGAAGCCGTAGCGGATATTCCCGATGGAGCTTCCATTGCCATCTCCGGCTTCTTCACGGCGGGAACACCCATTCCCCTGATAAAGGCACTGGCTAAGCAGGGGGCTAAGAACCTGACCATTATCTGCATGCAGATGGGGCCGGGAAACGAGGATATTAACCAGCTCATTATCAATAAACAGATAAAGAAAGCTATATGCAACTACCCCTTCTACCGCTCGGCGAGCCGCGGTGCCAATTCTCCCGCCGAGCAGGCCGTCCGTGCCGGTGAAATTGAAATGGAAGTGTACCCGATGGGCACCTTTTCTGAAAAATTAAGGGCGGCGGGAGCTGGCCTTGCTGCCTTCTATACGCCCACCGGTGTGGGCACGGTCGTGGAGCGGGGGAAGGAGAAGAGGAAATTCGGCGACCATGATTTTCTTCTGGAACATGCCCTCAAACCCGACTATGCTTTCGTGTATGCCTATAAAGGCGACCGCATGGGCAATCTCAATTGTCACAAGACCGCCAGGAACTATAATCCGGAGATGGCTGCCGCCGGGAAAATCACTATCGCGGCCGTGGAGAACCTGGTGGAACCCGGCGATATTGACGGTGACATGATACATATTCCGGGCGTCTATGTTCAGAGGGTGGTAAAAGTAGATAGGCCCAAGTACATCCCGACGATTGACTGATATCTATAGAGGAGAAAAAAAGAGTGAACGTAACCAGGAAATTAAGGGGGCTGTCCCGGGAGTTGATAGCGCTCAGGATTGCCAATGAACTTGAGGACGGGACCTATGTGAATCTGGGTATCGGCATACCGACCCTGGTCTCTGACTGGATTGAGGGTAGGGATATCATATTGCAGGCTGAGCTTGGCATGCTTAACACCGGGCCTCTGGCATCCAGGGATGAGGTGGAGCAGGACCTCATCAATGCCAGCTGCCAGCCTGTCACCGAGCTATCAGGGAGCTGCTTTTTTTCTGAAAACGAGTCATTCGCCATGATTCGGGGCGGTTATATGGACACCGCTGTCCTGGGCGCTCTGCAGGTCTCGGAAAAGGGTGACCTGGCGGGGTGGCAGAACCCGGAGAGGGGTTTACCTGAAGATATCGGTAATATCGGCGGCTCCATGGACCTGGCTGTCGGTGCCAGGAAAGTCATCATCGCCATGATGCATGTGACCAATGATGGCCAGTATAAAATTGTGAAGAATTGTTCCTATCCTCTGACGGCTCAGGGAGTGGTCGACCTTATCGTTACCGACCTGGCGTTTATTGAGGTTACCCCGAAAGGCCTTTTATTGCGGGAAGTAGCGCCCGGCCTTACCGCCGAGGATGTCCAGTCGGTAACCGAGCCCAAATTAATCATCAGCCCCGACCTGAAAGAGATGCAACTTTAAGACATTTTGTTAGATTTAAAGATAAGTCTGTTGATGAAGTAGAGGAGGTGATTGGGCATGCCATTTAAAGTCAGAGCCAAATTGATTGCCTTTCTCGGTGATGAAGAGAAATTTCCCTGTCACTTCGGTTATAAAATTGGTGACGAAATTACCTATGATGGCGAGAAATTCGAAGGCCGGGTCTGCCCGAGCATACTATTTACCATGATTCCCAAAGTCGAGGCTATGATGCATAGCGGGACGAAACACTTCGACCGTATTATTTACCGCTACCATGGCGGCCATAGTGTTAAGGACCCCAGTATGAAGAAGTATGATGGAATCGGGTTCCGTATGTCGGAGACTCCTCAATCAGTAGACGGTGTGATTTTCCCCCGGCTTGGAGAGGGATGGGCTTTTGTCTGCGAGGATGCCAGAACCTCGGCCGTCTTTAAAATCGAGCCGATTGACCTGGCACCTGGCGGGTACTTCCTTGGTGATTACCGAAGGCAAATGGATATACTGGAGAAAATCAAGGCAGAGCCCGGCTTAACTATAAATGATATTCTGGGTAAGTATAATGACTTCGAACGGAATGTGGTTTATCCCAAGCTCACTCCCGCTCTGGTGGAGATTTTGCTGGATGAGATGGCTACCGTCGGCTATATTGAAATGAAAGAAGGGAAGGCTTATCCCGGAAAACGCCGGAAATAAAGAGCCATTTCTGAACTGAATAAGATTCAACTCCGAGGTGTTCCTGACAATATTCGGTGTACAGGTGGAAGCATCAGTGCTTCCCTTTTTTATTTTATTTAGTTAATATGGTGTAACGAGATAAGAAATGGATATCGAGTTAATCGCCCCCTGCGGTATGAATTGCGGCATTTGCAGCGGCTACCTTGCTTTTAAAAATGATATAAGAAGCAAGGGGATAAAGATGCCATATTGTGCCGGGTGCCGACCCAGAAATAAACAGTGCGCCTTCCTTAAAAAGAGGTGCGAAATATTGCTTAACGGGCAGGTGCAGTATTGCTACGAATGCGAAAGTTATCCGTGTGAACGTTTAAGGCATATCGATAAACGGTACTTTCTATCGCAGTTCCGAATGAGCATGATAGAAAACTTGGAATACATTAAAGAGTACGGCATGGAGAAGTTTTTAGAGAAGGAAGAAGAAAAGTGGCGATGCCCTGAGTGCGGAGGGGTAATTTGCTGCCACAACGGCATCTGCTTCAGCTGCGGACTGGAGAAACTTAAGGCTAAAAAGAAGCTATACAGGTGGACTGATGACTGATAACTTTAGCTCTGCTATAATTTTCTGTATACAGGAACTCGTATTTTTGGCGAGAGGGTAAGAATGGATAAAAAACTTAAAGTTGGGGTCATCGGGGCTACCGGCATGATAGGCCAGAATTACCTAAGGCTGCTCAGCCGCCATCCTTGGTTTGAGGTTGTGTATCTGGCGGCTTCGCCGAACTCTGCGGGCAAAAAATACGCCGACGCCGTAGCTGGCCGCTGGCACATGAAAGAAGACATTCCGGATGAGTTCCGGGATGTTGTCGTCGAGGATGCCGGTAACGTGTCCAAAGCCATCGGGAAGTGCCGCCTCATCTTCTCGGCGGTGGAGATGGAAAAAAAGGCTATTTTAGCCCTAGAGGAAGAGTATGCCGGCAGGGGTTTCGCTGTTGTCTCCAATAATTCGGCTCATCGTAATACCGAGGATGTGCCGGTGATGGTCCCGGAAATAAATCACAGCCATCTCGATATTATCCCGCAGCAGCAGAAGAAGCGGGGCTGGAAACAGGGATTCATTGTCGTCAAGCCAAACTGCAGCATCCAGAGCTTTATGCTGCCGCTCTACGCTTTGCTTAAATCGGGTTATCCTGTTGACAGGATGATAGTCACCACAATGCAGGCGGTATCCGGTGCCGGCTATCCCGGCCCGGCCTCGATTGACATGATAGATAATGTCCTTCCCTATATTTCCGGCGAGGAGGAGAAGTCGGAAGTGGAACCGGCGAAAATTCTGGGCAGGATAGAGAGTGGACGGGTTGTCCCGGACGAAAGCATCAGGATTTCCGCCCACTGCAATCGTGTTGCCGTTTCCGATGGGCATACTGCCTGTGTCAGCCTTAAGTTTTCCGGTAAGAAGCCGGAAATAGACGAGATTATCGGCATCTGGCGGAATTTCACGTCCCTGCCGCAGGAGCTAAAGCTACCCTCGGCCCCCGTGCCGCCTATTATCTACCTTGATGAGATAGACCGCCCCCAGCCCCGTAAAGACAGGGACGCCGGTGGGGGTATGGCGGTAACCGTGGGCAGGCTTAGAGAGTGTAACGTCTTTGATTACCGCTTCGTCGGCCTGCACCACAACACGGTCAGAGGTGCCGCCGGTGGTTCCATCCTGACGGCGGAGCTTTTAATCGCAAGAGGGTTGCTGGAATAGGCTGAAAGACGGCGCTTTTTGCTGGATGATAAATTAGGGGCTTCTTAAAAAGAAGCCCCTTCTTATTTTTTTCTCCCAAAGCTGCCTTCGAACCACCAGTCTTCATTTATCAAAGGTTTATATCACCTTATCAAAGCTTTACGACACTTTTATGGGATTTTTATGTTTATTACGTGATTCTTAATGATTCCTTGCTACATTGGAATTAACCAATCGGTATCGATAAAAGAAATCTATCCCCAAACTCAGGAGGAAAAAGAAAAAATGGTAGAAATTAGATTTGGTGACCAGTATGAGGTAGTTGACCTGGCCGGGCAAACCGTAAGTGAGGCTCGCGAGCAGTTGAAAGCCGAGTTCGGCATTCCGGAAAAAGCCAGAGCCAAGCTGAATGGCAGGAAGGTCAGGATGACTGCTGAGGATGATTGGTTACTCAATGATGATGATAGGCTCTCCTTTGCCGTAGAAAAATCGAGAGCTCCTTTCCTTGTTGGTGCTCTGCTCCTGGCACTGACCCTTACCGGTAGTATGTTCGCCTTCGGTTTTATCAATGGCAACACTACTCTTAACGGGTCTGTAGCCAACGCCAACTTCGCCGACGTGTCGGTGAACACGGCAGGCATCAGCTCGCTTAGCTGGAACGGATATGGGTTCTTCAAGGGCTCCATCCCGGTTAGCGGCGATGGCACGCCGATATTTAACATAGACACCGTTACCTCGGGCTATACGGGCGACCTGGTGGTTTCTGTCACCCTCGGCAACTCCGACCAGCTGGCTAAGGTTTATCGCGTGCTGGCTCTGAAGCTCGGTATGTACAACGCTGATAATACACCGATGGATATCAACGAGGACAATACGGCGAATGCCACCACTGACTGGGTCATGCTCACCCTGGATAATGGCACGGTCTCCATGTTCCCGAAAGGCACCGCCAATGTAACTACCGTAAGGGTAAAGGGCGGCTTCTATATCACCAATGTAAAGCCGTTTGGAGCCTGGGGCGGTTCTGCGTCCCCGCAGCTATTCTGTGAAGTTGCCCAGAGGTAATCAGCTATAAAATAAGTTTATATGAAAAATTAGGGGCTTCTTACAAAGAAGCCCCTTCTTATTTGTTTTTTGGCTCCCCGACAAGGATTCGAACCTTGAACCTAGCGGTTAACAGCCGCCCGCTCTACCGTTGAGCTATCGGGGAAAGCAGCACGGAATCCTAATTATTATCGCTTTTTCACGCATTCAAGTCAAGCCTGTCTTTAAAGGTTCTTTTTACATTTGGTAGGCGGGTGATAACCTCACCCCTTTATCCCCTCTCCAGCCAGAATTGATGATAAAAAACTACAGATATTGATGGCTGGAGAGGGGAGTTCAGGAGAGAGGGGGCGAAGCCCCCTCTCAAATTCTTTCCCCCTTTCGAACAAATTAGAAATAGAGCACTATAAATAAATCTGTTCGAGAGGGGGACAAAGGGGGTGAGTATATAAAACCTATCATATATAAGCAGTACTTCTTTAAATCAGGACTGCGTTCGGATTTCAAAGCTGTTATAATATAAATAGTAATGTACCGATACTTATTGGGAGCTGTAATTGCCGTTAAGTGATAGAGACTATATGAAGCCTTCTCCTCCGCCAAGAAGGCGAATCTTTGCAGGTGGAGGTTACGGTGGTTTCAACCTGACTCCTCTATGGATATTAATAGGGATAAACCTGGTTTTATTTGTCGCCACAATGATAAATGATAACCTGGTTTATCAACTGGGTCTGGTGCCATCGCTTTTACGGGAAAGGCCCTGGACGATAGTAACTAACATGTTCGTACATGCCGGATTCTGGCACCTCTTCGGCAACATGCTAACCCTCCTTTATTTCGGCAGGGCTTTGTTACAGCTGGTAGGGCAGAATAAATCCTTACTGCTCTATTTCGGCGGCGGCATACTGGGTAATATTCTCTACATCTGGCTCGGGGCACCTCAATCTATAGCAATCGGTGCCTCCGGGGCTGTCTACGCTATTGCGGGGGCCCTGGCTATCATGATACCCAGAACGAGAGTGTTTGCGTACTTTGTTATCCCCATGCCCCTATGGCTTCTGGTCCTCGTATTCTTCGTCCTCTGGTCTTTTATTCCCGGCGTCGCCTGGCAGGCCCATATCGGTGGACTGGTGGCTGGCCTTATCGCCGGCTTCTTCTTCAGGAGAAGGACGCGCTACGTCTATTAATGTTAATGCACTCGGGCTGAACGTGCGTGCAGCTTGACTTTTACGTTCGCCGTTCTTATAATACTTAAGTTGCCTGTTTATTAGTATGAGTTGCTATTGATACTGGTGCCCGAGTGGCGCAATGGTAGCACCACCGATTTGTAATCGGTAGGTTGAAGGGGTCGAATCCCTGCTCGGGCTGGGTTTGCCGCGGTAGGTCATACCTGGAGGGGTGCCGGAGCGGCCAATCGGAGCAGACTGTAAATCTGCCGCCCTAAGGGCTACGCAAGTTCGAATCTTGCTCCCTCCACCATAGCTAGAGTCCAAAATTGACGCAGGTATAGACAAGTAGATATAAATATCTGTATAATAATACCGACGCCCACCTAGCTCAGTCGGTAGAGCACATTCTTGGTAAGAATGGGGTCATCGGTTCGAATCCGATGGTGGGCTCGGAATAAAGGGAGGATGAAATGGCTAAGCAGAAATTCGACAGGTCAAAACCACATGTAAACGTGGGCACGATTGGTCACGTCGACCACGGAAAGACGACTCTGACCGCAGCGATAACACTGGTATTATCCAAGCAGGGTAAGACCCAGTTCCGCCCTTTCGATAGCATCGATAACGCCCCGGAAGAAAAGGCGAGAGGCATGACCATCGCCATCCAGCACGTCGAGTACGAGACCCAAAAGCGGCATTACGCCCACATCGACTGCCCCGGACATGCCGACTTTATTAAAAATATGATTACCGGCGCCGCCCAGATGGATGGCGCTATACTGGTGGTGAGCGCCCCGGACGGCCCTATGCCCCAGACCAGGGAGCATGTCCTGCTGGCGCGCCAGGTGCTCGTTCCTTACATCGTCGTTGCCCTGAATAAGGTAGATGCCATGGAAGACGAGGAGCTGCTGGAGCTGGTGGAAGTGGAAGTGAGGGAGCTGCTGACCAAGTATGAGTTTCCGGGTGATAAGACACCAGTCGTACGTGTCAGTGCTCTCAAGGCGCTGGAGTGCGGCTGCGGCAAGCCGGAGTGCAAGTGGTGCGGCCCCATCCTCAAGCTGATGGATGCCGTGGATGCCTTTATTCCGGTGCCACAGCGTGCCAAAGACCTGCCCTTCCTGATGCATATCGAAGACGTTTTCAGTATCAAGGGGCGAGGTACCGTACCCACCGGCAGGGTTGAGCGAGGCACGGTTAAAACGGGTGACGAGGTAGATATTGTCGGACTACGCCATGAACCGCGCCGGGTCGTGGTGACCGGACTGGAAATGTTCCACAAAACACTGGACCAGGCTGAAGCCGGCGATGCCGTCGGTGCTCTGCTCCGCGGCGTCGAGCGTGAAGATATCGAGCGTGGCATGGTTCTGGCGGCTCCCGGTTCGATTAAGCCGCATACCTATGCCGAGGCCCAGGTATACGTCCTGACCAAGGATGAAGGCGGCCGCCATACCCCCTTCTTCAACGGCTACAAACCCCAGTTCTATATCCGGACGACGGATGTCACCGGCAGCATCGAACTGCCGGAAGGGGTGGAGATGGTCATGCCCGGCGATAATATCAACATGAAGATTAAGCTTATTTACCCCGTAGCGCTGGAGAAAGGTCTGCGTTTCGCTATACGTGAAGGAGGCAGAACGGTAGGTGCCGGCGCCATCGCCAGCATCATCGAATAATCATGGCCAAGAAAACTGAAGCAAGAGGTATAATTTACCTTGCCTGCACCGAATGCAAGGAGCGGAACTACACGACTACTAAAAACAGGAAAAACGATTCGCAGCGCCTGGAGTTGAATAAGTATTGCCCCCGCTGCCGCATGCATCGGCTGCACAGGGAGACAAAGTAGAACGGCGCTGCCGTTAAGTTTGGAAGTTACCGGAGATGACGCAACCGACCGCAACCAAGCCAAAAGGTTTTAGACTTTTTAATTATATCAGTGAAATTGTCAATGAGCTGAAAAAGGTTGTTTGGCTCACGCGCAGGGAAGTTACGTACTTAACGGCCCTGGTACTTATTGTTACCATTGTCGCGGGTATCATTCTGGGTGCTCTTGATTTTGGTTTCTCCGAACTCGTAAGCAGGATTTTCGTGGGTAGATGATAGCTTGACCCCCGGATTGAATCAGGGTCGTTTGATGTACAGGATGGTCAGGGCTTTTTCCAGAAATTTAAGTAGTGAGGGTATTTGTGGCGGATAATGACAAGCAGTGGTACGTAATTCATACCTATTCCGGGCATGAAGAGCGGGTCAAGAAGAACCTGGAACAGCGCGTCAAGTTCATGGACACCGGGACTGAAATCGCCCAGGTGGTGATACCCACGGAGGAGGAAATCGAGGTCAAGGGCGGGCGCCGGCGCACGGTGACCAGGAAGATACTGCCCGGTTATGTCCTGGTGCAGATGAGAATGGATGAGAGTAGCTGGAGTATCGTACGCAATACTCCGGGTGTCACCGGTTTTGTCGGCAGCGGTAATACGCCGACACCGCTGCGGGAAAAGGAAGTAAGCGAAATTTTAAAGCAGATGTCCGCCGAGGCTCCCAAGGTCAAGGTCGGCTTCCGCAAAGGACAGAGTGTCCGGGTCACTGATGGCCCCTTCATCGATTTTGTGGGTGTCGTCGATGAGATAAACATGGAAAAAGGCAAAGTCAAGGTGCTTCTCTCCTTATTCGGCCAGGACACGCCGGTGGAGCTTGACTTTTTACAGATAGATAAATTATAGAGTTATAGGAGAATGAGGTGGTTTAGCAGTCGCTCATGGTGAGACCTCGGCGTGAGCTCGGTCGAACGCCTGTCGAACCATAGCGATGTCCTTAACATTGCCCTTCGACAAGCTCACTTCGTGGTGACTCAGTGGAACCAGGGTGAGCGGGAGACCAAACATTCTTTTATTGCTAAACGACATAGGAGAAGCGAGATGGCAAAAAAGGTAAAAGCAGTAATTAAACTACAGATTCCGGCCGGACAGGCTA
>CAYQZZ010000004.1:0-66261 GCA_964422155.1 uncultured Dehalococcoidaceae bacterium
TGGCCATAGCGAAGACGATTAAGTTAATGGTGGCTCCCAGGCTAACCACGTACCATTTCCGGTTGCGGTGTTGGTTATCGTTCAATCGGTGAATCCTGTTTCAATAATAAATAGAATTGTCATTCCAGCCCCGTACTCGCCTGCCAAAGAACTTGTTCGGCGAGCAGGTCGGTGTATGGGGTAAACTCCGGCTGGAATCCAGAGGAGGGGTGGACGTGGATTCTGGCCCTCGGGCTGAACTCGGGCTGAAGCCTTCGCCAGAATGACAGAATTCCTTAGAAAGCGCTGTTTTCAGACAAGTCTGCCATCTTCTGTTCTATATTTACTTTAAAAGTCCCCGTCCCTTCAGGTCGGCGGCAACATCTTGAAGCTGAAGCTCTTCGAGCTTGGCCTTCTTCGGCAGCCCGCTTTCGGCGTCCCAGCCGCGGTGTTCGTAGTATTCGGTCTTTATCCTCTCGAATTCTTTCCTATCGACGACGGCCCCGAGTCTGGAGATTTTTTCACCATCTTTACCGGGCGCCAGGCCATCGGGGTTAAAGAAAATTTCCCCCTTTTGCAGTGGCACGGTGTGGAAATAGTCCAGCAGAACGTCACCTTTTCGTCCCGGCCACCCCTGACGGAGCAGGATGGCTCTCTGTAGATTAAAGATTCTTTCTCCGGTTTTGTACAGTTCCGTATCGTCCGTCTCTTTTCCGGTAATGGCGGATAAAATCTGGCTTTCAAGTCTGCGGTCGCCGGCCTGGGCTCCGGGCTGGAAGACCATACCCATCTGCCACCTGAGGTCGCAAACGACAAGGCTTTCCTTGACGTAAGTGTGGTCCTGGATTTTCTTGGCCGCCAGGGCCTTACCATCGTAGGTAGAGAAATCGGCCGCAAGAGCATCGCCCCAGTATTTGGAAGCAGCGTTACGGAATATATCTGAGTTGAAAGACGGCATCGGGCCTCCGCTCGCCCAGCCGAGCCACATCATCAGCATCATACTGACTTCATGCAGCTGCTGTATCGGCCTTCTCGGTTCGGTGGCATACAAGAGGGCCGTTGTCATCATCAACCTGGGGTCGTAGTCCTTGGTCTCACTCGACCGGGTAGCGATAAAACGTGGCAGCATTTCTTGAGCTTTCGCGCCGACCGAAGCGGCGGCGGCTATAGTACCCCGCGCCAGGGTATCACCGAATCCTTCCCGGAAGGATATCTTGCGGGTAAGCGTTTCGATAAATTCGGCGGTGCCCATCTTGGATAAAGGCAGCCCCGTGCTTTTTTCGCTGATAAGGCCTTCCTGATAGCAGGCATTAATCCACTCTATCTGGCCCTGCATCACAGCGCTATCGAGTCCGTAGCCGTCGCAGAGCCTGATAGCCAGCAGTTGCGCTTTATCGAATTTGCCGTATAACCTCATGACCGACCCCATATAGATATTCGTCGCCTGGCAGAAGGACTTATAGCGCCGGCCCTTTTCGGCGGTATACATCTGGCGGCCGCAGCCTATACCGCAGCCGTAACAGACGTGGTCTTTGGTGATTCCGGGAACTGCCCACGGGGAAGGCATGCCGTGCCCCTGCCTGCCCGCCTTTAAACGTGCTACAAGCTGCCTCACTCTTTCAGGGTCGGCGGCTACCGGTCTTTTATCGCTGGCGGCGACAACGACGGCTTTCAGATTTTTCGACCCCATGACGGCGCCGAGGCCGCCGGAACCCGACGCACCGTCTTCCGCCAGCACGTTTGCATAGGAAATTAAATGCTCCGCGGCGGGGCCGACGGTCATAACGCTCACATTCTTCCCATGCTCTGATTTTAAAGCGTCCATAGTGTCGAAAGTGGACTGGCCCCAGAGATGAGAGGCATCTTTAATTTCGACTTTACCGTCATATATATAAAGATAGACTGGTTTATCGGCTTTTCCCTGTATTGCCAGGGCGTCATAGCCGGCATATTTAAGCCAGGCACCCCACCTTTCTCCCAGATTGCAGTAGGAAAAGGTTTCCCGGTCTCCCCGGGGTGCTTTGCCGCAGATTTTCCATCTGAAACCGGCAAATCCGGGGAATCCTGTCAAAGGGCCGTTGGCGGCTATGAAACAATTCTCCGGGTCGAAGGCCCCGGCCTGGGGCGGGACCATCTCCCAGTATAGTCTGGCCGCTATACCCTGCCCCCCCAGGAATTTGTCCGTATAATCCGCACTTGGCTGCTTCTTAATCTTCCCATCGGATAAATTTACTTTTAAAATTTCTCCAGCATAACCATATTTAGACATTATCTAGTATCTCCTATTCTTTTTAATTCTTCTGCATAGACCGCTAGCTTACCAGCCATTCTCTCTCCCCTGGGTGGGAGAGAGTTAGAGTGAGGGGGCACTCATCACCCTCACCCCATTCGCTACGCTCAGGGCAGGCTCTGCCCTCTCCCCTGCCTTCGCCGGAGCGGCTTGCCTTCGCTGAAGCTTTAGCGCAAGCAGGCTACGCGCAGGCAGGCATCGAGGGAGAGGGATTCTTTTTATCGATTATTGATTTATACAACCTAATACTAGTACTAAGTTGTGAAAAAGGGCGTTATTATTACCCGCTCGTGGTGAGACCTCGGCGTGAGCTCAGCCGAACGCTTGTCGAACCACGAATCCTCACCCTTCGACAAGCTCAGGGTGAGCGGTATCGAACTGCCCTTTTATAACGCTATTTTATGCAACCAGGTACTAGTCATCTTTGGACTCTTCGAAAGTGGTAATCGCCACCAGCCGGTCGGTTTCATCGAGGGCCATTACCCTGACGCCTTGCGTGCTCCGGCCCTGGGTAGTGATGCCCTTCCTGGGGTCTTCTTCCTTTACCGGCGTGCGGGTCATCATGCCTTCGGCGGATATCAGCATGACCTGCTGTTGCAGCGTCACTACCTTGAAGGCCGTTATATCGCCGGTCTTTTCAACTATTTTAAACGTCCTTACCCCGCTGCCGGCGCGGTGCTGCTTTGGATATTGGGCCACCGGAGTAACCTTGCCATAGCCATGTTCGGTAACCACCAGCAGGTAGCCATCGGCAACGGCCCTGTCCATCCCGATAATACCATCGCCCTGAGATATGCGCATGGCACGCACGCCACCGCTCGTCCTGGAGGCGGCCCTGAGACCGGCGACATCGAAACGTATCGATTGCCCTTTACGGGTTACGAGTATGACGTCATCCTTATCCTTGGCCAGGCAGACGGATACCAGCTGGTCACTTTGTGCCAGGTCCATGGCGATAAGCCCGCTGCTCCGCACGGCGGTAAATCTGTCCACCGCCGTCTTCTTTATCTCCCCCATCTTGGTCGCCATCACCATATAGGTACCCGGCATAAGACCGGTGGTCGCCACCATGGCCGTGACTCTTTCTCCCTCGGTGATAGATAGCAGATTGATTATCGCCAGGCCCTTTGATGTCCGGGTGCTGCCGGCGGGTATTTCATGGCATTTCAGGTAAAAAACCTTGCCCCGGTCGGTAAAGAAGAACAGGTCGTCGTGCGTATCGGCCACCGTCAAAATCATGACGGCATCCTCTTCCCGGGTCACCTGCCCGATGATGCCCTTGCCGCCCCGGTGCTGCAAGGCATAATGGCGCGAGGGTATCCTTTTGATGAAGCCGCGGCTGCTGAGGGTCACCACCACTCTTTCGTGGGGAATGAGGTCTTCCTCGGTAAACTCCAGCGCCCCCTGCTCGACTATTTCGGTGCGGCGTTTGTCCCCGTATTTGGACTTAAGCTCCTTCACCTCTTCCGTTATCAGGGCGAGAATTCTCCTGGGGTTGGCCAGCAGGTCTTCCAGGTAGGCGATTGTTTTCACGACCTCGGTATATTCGTCCTGTATCTTCTGCCTTTCCAGGCTGGCCAGGCGCCGTAACTGCATATCGAGGATTGCCTGCGCCTGAAGCTGTGACAGGCCGAAACGCGTCATTAGGTTCTTGCGGGCAGCTTCGGCTGTCTCGGATTCCCGGATAGTCTTGATTATCGCATCGATATTATCCAGCGCGATTCTCAGCCCTTCCAGTATGTGAGCCCGCGCCTTAGCCTGCTTTAGTTCGTATTTGGAGCGCCGGGTAATTACCTCGCGGCGGAAATCTACATAACTCTGTAGAGCCTCCCTGAGGCTGATTACCTTCGGCTGTCCGTCAACCAGAGCCAGCATGTTGACGAAGAAAGACGACTGCATGGCGGTATATTTATACAGGTTATTGAGGACCTGCTGGGGCTGGGACTCCCTCTTAAGCTCGATGAGGATACGCATTCCCTGGCGGTCGGACTCGTCGCGCAGGTCGCTGATGCCCTCGATTTTCTTGTTTTTAACCAGCTCGGCGATATTCTCAACCAGAGCCGCCTTATTTGTCTGGTAAGGCAGCTCACTGACCACTATATTGCGGCGCCCGGCGGCGCTCACGCTGGTAATATGCGCCTTGGCACGGACCACCAGTTTGCCGTGCCCGGTGGCATAAGCATTCCTGATACCCTCCCGCCCCTGGATTATTCCTGCCGTGGGAAAATCGGGTCCCTTCACGAATTTGCCGAGTTCTTCGATAGTGGCCTGGGGATTTTCGATAAGGTAGGAAATAGCATCGCAGACCTCGCCCAGATTATGCGGGGGGATATTTGTGGCCATGCCCACGGCGATGCCGGAGCTTCCGTTCAACAGCAGGTTGGGTAATCTGGCGGGCAGCACCCTGGGTTCCTGAAGGCTGTCATCGAAGTTCGGCATGAAGTCCACGGTCTCTTTTTCGATGTCAACCAGCATCTCCTCGGCTATCTTCGCCAGGCGTGCCTCGGTATACCGCATGGCGGCGGGTGGGTCATTATCGACACTGCCGAAATTACCCTGGCCATCAACCAGGGGATAACGCATGGAGAAGTCCTGCGCCATACGGACCATAGCGTCATATATCGAGGCATCGCCATGGGGATGATATTTACCCATTACCTCACCGACAATACGGGCGCTCTTGCGGTACGGTGTGTTGGGCCGTACCCCCATATCATTCATGGCATAGAGAATGCGCCGGTGCACCGGTTTTAATCCATCCCGTACATCCGGCAGGGCACGGGCGACGATGACACTCATCGCATAGTCGAGGTAAGAACCTCTCATCTGGTCTTCGATATTAACCAGTCTCACGTTGCCCGATACCATCAGCAGCTGGACCTCCTATTCATTATCGCTATCCGTGTCATCGTCCCCTCCCCCGGCTTCCTCCGGCAATACCTCAATTTCGTCACCCCCGATGATGGTATAGCCGGACTCTTCTTCGTCCTCACTCGCTGATTCCAATTTCAACAGCTTTTCGCTGGCGTAGGAACGGAACTCCTCCATCCCCTTACGCGGGAAAGATAGCTTTCTGGCCTGGCTGGGGTGCTGATATGTCTCCCTGACCATAACCGTCATCATATCGGCGGTTGACCTGACCACGATTGCCGAATACCGGTTACCGCCCAGCATCAGCCGGATAAGCCGCTGGGCATGTTTCGGCTCAACCTTTCCCAGATACTCACCACGAACATCCTCCACCACCAAGAAGGAGCCGTTCACTTTTAAATTCGCTTTGTCTCCTGCCACCGTTCGGGCGCGTTTTTCCTTGGGCGCCAATTCCTGGAGCGTGACTACCCCCGCCTTGCCAATTTCTTCTATAAAATGCTGCGGTTCTACCTTGTCCGTCTCGACTTCGGTCTTTTCCGACTCTTTCAAATCGTTCAGGCGCCGCAGGTTCCTGTTGGCGATGGCGTTATATGGGTCCAGCTTTACCGCCAGGCGGTAGGCTTCCTTGGCCTGCGCATAGTGTCCCAACTCCATATAGGCCCTGCCCAGGCGATTGTAAGTATCGACATCTTCCGGAAAGCTCTCGATGATTTCCTTATTGACGTCAACAGCCTCCTGCCAGTGCGCCTGCATTGCCAGGTCGATTGCCTCTTTGCTGCGCTGCTGTTTGAATCTCAGTAGTCTTTCGTCATCACGCGTCATTTAAGTCCCCTGAATAAAATATATAAATATATATTCTACACCAATGATATAAGTCATACAAGGGAATTAAGACACATAAAAATATCCCGTTTGACAAATAGCTCGGTAGTAGATACAATCTAAATAGGAGCCTTTTATAAATTTTAAAGGAGATTAGCCTAAAATGCAAGATAAAGTGAAGGATGTTCTCGATAAAGTCCGCCCGTACCTGGTAAGGGACGGGGGCAATGTGGAACTGGTAGCTATTGATGGCGGTACCGTGAAGGTAAAACTTGTCGGCGCTTGTGCCGGCTGTCCAATGTCCAAACTGACCCTCAAGAACGGGATTGAACGAATACTGAAGCAGGAAATCCCCGAAGTCAAAGAGGTAGTGGCCGTTTAACCGCTTTTTCAGTAAACCTAATTATCTTTGTCCAGCTCAAAAGCCCGATGCAAGGCGCGAATGGCGTCTTTTACCCTAGCCTCGTCAATAATACAGGTTATTCTTATTTCCGATGTCGTGATAAGCTGTATGTTGATGTTTTCTTTGCTGAAGGTATCGAACATGCGGGCAGCGTAACCCGGTGCATTCTGCATGCCAGTACCGATGATGCTGACCTTCCCCAACTTCGAATCGCTGACACATTTCTCCGCACCGATAGAACGCGCTATCGGCTCAACGACCGCCATTGCTCCGGCCAGCTGGCTCCTCGCCACCGTGAAGGTAAGGTCGGTAATATTTTTTATACTGGCGTTCTGGACGATGGTATCGATACTGATTCCGGCCTCCGCCAGAGGTACGAATATCCCCGCGGCGATACCGGGATGGTCGGGAACGCCGACCACGGTTATCTTGGCTACATCAAGGTCATGGGCTATGCCTCTCACTTTATTTCGTATTTCCATAGACACCTCTTTATGAATCAACGTACCGGGGTTCTCATTATAGCTCGAGGCGACCAGTATGGGGACGCTGAACACCTCGCCCAGCTCAACGGCGCGGGGATGTATCGCCTTGAACCCGTAGGTCACCATCTCCAGCATTTCCTCGTAGCTTATTTCCGGTATTTTCCGAGCCTCGTTTAGAAGGCGGGGGTCGGTGGTATAAATCCCATCGACATCGGTGTACCTTTCGCATACCTTAGCCTTCAGGCTGGCGGCCAGTGCCACCGCCGTGGTATCCGAGCCACCCCTCCCCAGGGTAGTGATATCCATGTCGTCGGTAATGCCCTGGAAGCCAGCCACAATGACGATATTACCTTTCTCCAGCTCCCTGACGATACGTGCGGGGTCGATATTGGTAATCCTCGCCCGACTATAGGCGGCATCGGTCCTGATGCCTGCCTGAAAACCGCTGAGGCTGATGGCCGCATGGCCCATGCTATGCAACGCCATTGCCAGCAGGGTGCTGGCGACTAATTCACCGGTGGAGAGCAGGACATCGAGCTCGCGCGTATCCGGCTTTCCGGTAATTTGATAAGCCAGCTTGACTAAGTCGTCGGTGGTGTCACCCATCGCGGAGACGACAACCACCACCTGGTTGCCGGCCTCCTTAGTTTTGACGATACGCCGGGCGACGTTTTTAATTTTTTCAGCATCAGCCACCGACGAGCCGCCGTATTTCTGGACGATTAAAGGCATGTATCTGCTTCTCCGTATTTACTCAGTTACTCATTTGCGCATTTACTCAAATGCTCGCTTACAATTAAATAATCTCTGCAACCATGATGGTTTCCCTCTTGGTCCATAACTGGGAGATGGGAAAGGCTTTCCATACATCCGGCAGCTCTCATTGGCACATTCCCACCAGCCTCTTTGCCGTCTACTTTTATACAGGTAATTTCCTCGACCACAAAAGGGGCAAAGCGCCTTACTACGAGGTTCTTTTTCTCCTGCCGAATATTCCTCCTCCCTGGAAGGCATCTCAAGTTACCTCTCTACCAACTTCCCCATTATTTTATACCCTTCCTCCACAAAAACTCCAGTTCTTTTTGCTTCGTTTTCGGTGAACCTTTTAGCACCGTTAGGTTTTATTCCCTGCCCCCAGATTAAAAATGGCACAGGTTCGGCGGTGTGTGTACGGACTGTTATCGGGGTGGGGTGGTCGGGCATAATCAGGACCCGCAAATCTTCCCCCCGACATGATAAGAGACGACTTATGACTTCTTCATCTATTTTCCGAATGGCCTCTATTTTACCGTCGATATCGCCTTCATGGCCGGCTTCATCGGGCGCCTCGATATGGACCACCACCAGGTCGTGCTTTTTGAGAGATTCTAAAGCGCCGACCACCTGAGCAGCATTGTCGTTATCGGGACCATCGGTCACACCCTTAATATTCAGGATATCCATGCCAACCATCCTGGCCAGTCCTCTTAAGAGGTCGACCCCTGACGTCATGGCGGCAGCTAGACCATAAACCTTTTTAAAGGCGGGCATATCCGGCACCTGACCGCTGCCCCAGAAAAGCCAGATAGTGGTAACGGGCGGTTCGCCCCGTTTCTCGCGTCCTACGTTGATTTTATGACCTCTCAGCAGGGTCTCAGAGCGCGCCATGAGGTTGCGCAGGAAGTCGCTGCCCACACCCCTGGGCAGGTATTCTTTCACGAGCCTGCCGGGGATATCGTGGGGCGGGGTACAGGTGGCTTTCAAGGTTTCCTTATGCCCTTTTATTTTTAATATATGCCGGTAGCTGACGCCGGGGTAAAATTTTACTTCATCGTTTCCGATTTCTTCATTAAGTGCCTTGATAATTTCCCCGGCCTCATCGGTGCTGATATGTCCGGCGCTGTAGTCAAACATCTTACCGTCCCGTACCGTCACCAGGTTGCACCGAAAAACTACCTCCCTTTCGCCGATATCTATATCCAGGCTCTTTGCCTCGATAGATGCCCGACCTTTGTAATAAATCGTCGGGTCATATCCCATTACCGACATACAGGCGCAGGCGCTGCTCGGCTCTAAACCCGGTGGTACGGTACGCACCAGCCCCGATGTTCCCTCTACTGCCATCGCATCAAAGTTGGAGGTCCGGGCTAGCTCCAGGCAGGTCTGGCCGCCGCGCTCCTTTAGAGGCAGACCGGCGGCTCCATCAATTATCAGAACGCAGTATTTCATATATACTTGTCAAAAAAATATATTGCGCATATACTCATATACGTTATTACGCATTTACGCCTTATAATATTATGTTCCCTTCCCTTCCTCCTGGATTCCAGCTGAAGTTTACCCCGATTTCATCGGGGCTGGAATGACAACCTCAGTAATGGTTTCAGAGTAAAGCATTTCCTGACTTCTTCTTGCCTTATTGACCTTTAGAGATTTATAATAAGTCCGACGGGGCGTAGCGCAGTCTGGTTTAGCGCGCAGCGTTCGGGACGCTGAGGTCGGTGGTTCAAATCCACTCGCCCCGACCATCCTCACAGTCCTTTATAAGTGCTTTCGCTCCTTCGTGCAATTCTTTCTACATAGACAATTCCGTGCTCATTATCAACGAAATAAATAACCCTATAATTCCTTACTCTTATACGATATAAATTCGTTCCTACTATCTTCTTCGAACGTATCAACCATGGTTCTTCTTCAAGAGAATGAAGTATCCCGGATACAGCAAGAAAATCCTTTGGGTTTAGATGGAGAATTGCTTTTTCAGCCTCGCGACTAAGGACTATTTTATATTTCACCTGTCTTTATGACTTTCTTTCCATTTGCGTTCTACTTCTTCCAGGGAAATATATTCTTGGTTTCCCTTTTTTCTTTCTCTTAAAATTTCTCGTACATCCTCATCATCTTCAATAATTTCCAGGACGGCCTTCCTAATTAGGTTTGACATCGAAGTCCGCCGTTCGAATGCCATACGCCTTAACGCTTCATGATGTTCCTCCGTCAAGAAAATGGTCGTCCTCTTGAGAACGGTTTTTTTCTTGTTCTTAGTATTTGTAGTCGTCATCTTTATCACCCCCTCGTAAATCATAGTAACATATAAACACTTATATGTCTATATGTTTACCAAGAAATGGAGGGCAAATCCGCTCGCCCCGACCATCCTTAAACCACCCCCCTTTTCGCCTCCTCCCATAGCTCATTTTGTTCTTTGAAAGACATTTTATCAAGGCTGAATCCGCGCTTTCGGCACAGCTCTTCCATATATGCGAAGCGTTTATAAAATCGCTGGTTCGCTTCCCTTAGCGCCGCCTCCGGGTCTACCCCCTCCCGCCGTATGATATTGGCAAGAGTAAAAAGCAGGTCGCCGTATTCCTGCGCTTTTTCTTCCTGGTTGGCCGCCTCCTGTACCTCCCTTATCTCTTCCACCAGCTTTTCGATAACCCCCTCGATGTCTTCCCAGTCGAAGCCGACCCGTGCTACCCGACGCTGAATCTCGTAAGCATAACCCAGTGCTGGCATGTTTTTCGGAACTCCCTCCAGCATGGATGCGCCCTCTTCCCGTTCCTCCCGCTTGAGGGCCTCCCAGTTGTGCATCACTTCCTCGGCATCGCTAGCTTTCCCGGAACCGAAAACATGAGGGTGGCGGTGTATTATCTTTTCCGTGATGCTTTTAATTACGTCGCCTATCTTAAATTCTTTATTATCGGCGGCAATCTGGGCGTGGAGTACAATCTGCAGCAGCAGATCGCCCAGCTCTTCGCAAAGCTTCGATGCGTCCCCTTCGTCGAGCGCCTCCAGTACCTCATAGCACTCTGACAGCAGGTTCCCCCGCAGCGTGGTATGGGTCTGCTGCCTGTCCCACGGGCATCCGTCCGGAGCACGCAGTCGGGCGATTATATCCACCAGCGCATCGAATTTTCTTAAATCCTTCGGTAAAGACAAACGTTCCTCCTCAATCATGATTATACAGGCTGAACATGGGTGGAGCAAGAAAAAGAGCGTAGAGGTTTCTTACTAGCCGGGCAGCACCGACCCGATGAAGTCCCGCTGTCCCCTCAGAAAATCTGCGGCGTTTACAGCTCTTTTACCCGCGAGCTGCACCTCGAGCACGCCCAGTATACCCTCGCCGCAAGCGATACCCAGCACTACCTCGCTTCCGGGGAGAGCCACCACCCGCCCTGCTTCTAAAGTACCCCCGCCAGGCAGGACTGCCGCCTCGATGATTTTAAGCTGTTTGCCCCGCCAGGTCGTATAACACCCGGGCCAGGGATAGTAAGCCCGCACACGCCGCCAGATTGCCACCGCCGGCAGCCGCCAGTCAATTTCTCCATCCCCCTTTTTGACCTGCGGGAAATAAGTAGCCCCCTTATCATCCTGGGGTCGGGGCGTAATTTCGCCGCGACACCATCCTATCAGGGCTTCCTGAAGCAGGTCCGCCCCTACTAAAGAAAGCTTATCGGTGAGCGTCCCGGCATTATCCCGCGGCGATACCGGCACAGCGGCCATCGATAGTATGGGACCGGTATCCAGTTCCTTCCGTATAAGCATGATGCTGACCCCGGTAAATTCATCACCGGCAAGTATCGCTGCCGTCACCGGCGAGGCTCCGCGGTGCCTGGGCAGCAAGGAAAAGTGGACATTAACGCACTGGTAAGGCGGGATGTCCAGTACCGTTTGCGGCAGAATATGTCCGAAGGCGCATACAACGATTACATCGGGTTTGAACTCTGCCAGCCGCGTTATCGCTTCCTCCGACCTGAAACTGGCAGGCTGTACCACCGGCACTCCCCACCTCAGGGCCGCCTTTTTTACCGGCGGAGGAACCAGAGCACGCCCGCGCCCGGCAGGCCTGTCCGGCTGGGTATAAACAGCAACAACATCATACCGATTGACGAGAAGGTGCTCCAGAGATGGCACGGAAAACTCGGGCGAACCCATGTAAACAATTCTCAATTTATGCCTCCCGACTTAAAAATTTTATCACTAAATATATTTTTCAACAAGCATTTTTTTTATAGGCTGGCAACCCCTGAAAACCAGCAAAATAAACAGGTGGAAAGAGGTTGTAAGGGTAAAAAATATTGGTCACTGTCCCCCAAAAAGATTCGCTAGGTTGGTCGCCGCCCACAAAAAGGTTTGCCAGGGAGAGGTTGCCGGTAGTATGCTAGGTGGTGTTAATAAATTAATCGTTTATTAACATTTTTTCCATAGAACCCGCCAAAACAGGCGGGGAATCCAGATGTTTTCCTAAATAGGGTGAACTTTTGCTTAAATCAGGATAGGGGGTTTTTTTGTCTGCTCAGATGTATTATAGCAGGCAATTGACGTATATATGGAATTAACTCGAACGCGGACGCCGCAGGAAATATGGGAAACCGCCCTGGGCGAACTCCAGGTACAGGTCAGTAAGCCGAATTACCGAACCTGGTTCAGCAAGACCATCGGGTTGAGCTATCAGGATAATCAGTTCGTCATCGGGGTTCCTAACACGTTCGCGGCTGAATACCTGGAGAAGAACCAGCGCTCCCTCATCGAAAAGGCCCTCATCGGGCTCACATCACCCGATGTACAGGTGGTTTTTCAGGTTAATGGCAAATCCCATCAACAGCATGCCAGCACAGAAAGCGGGCCGGCCATGCCCACACCCTCGCCGACCTATATCAGGCTTAATCCGAACTATGTTTTCGACTCGTTCGTCGAAGGCAGCGGTAACCGCCTGGCCCGTGCCGCAGCTCTATCCGTTGCCCAGAACCCCGGCCAGAGCTACAACCCCCTTTTCATCTACGGTGGAGCCGGCCTCGGTAAGACACACCTGCTTCACGCTATCGGGCAGGCGGCCTCGGCCAACCATATTAACGTCATCTGTTCCAGCGCCGAGCAGTTCACTAATGAGTTCGTCACCGCCCTGCGCGAGAAAACCTCCGAGGAGTTCCGTAATAAGTACCGCAGTATCGGTATGCTGCTTATCGACGACATCCATTTTATCAGTGGAAAAGAGCAGACCGAAGAGAGCTTCTTCCACACCTTTAACGAGCTGCACAATACCAACCGGCAGATAGTTATCACCAGCGATTGTCCGCCCAAGTCGATGCCCCTGCTGGAAGAGCGTTTGCGTTCCCGTTTCGAATGGGGACTTATTGTCGATATACAGCCGCCTGATTATGAAACGCGGCTGGCTATACTGCAATCGAAAGCCCGACTGAAGGGCATCAACATCGCTTCGGAAATACTCGAGATGATAGCCAGGGACATACAAAGCAATGTCAGAGTACTGGAGGGCTCTCTCAACAGGGTGATTGCCCTCGCCAAGCTGCTGAAGACTACCCCTACCCTCGAAATCGCGACCAAGGCTCTGGAGGACGTCGCCAGTAAAGAGTACCTCGCAGACGATATTTCTCCCGACTCGATTATCGAAGCCGTGGCCGAAAGTTTTCATCTTTCCCGGGAGATATTGATGGGGCGGCAGAGGGATAAGGATACCTCTTTAGCCCGCCGTCTGGCCATGTACCTTATCCGGCAAGAGACTAATTACTCTCTCGCCCAGATAGGGCAGGAGCTGGGAAACCGCGATGCCGCCTCGGTAACCGCCGCCTGCAAGAAAATTGCCATTGACATCACTGGCAGCCACTTCCTGAAGCGACGCGTAAGCGATATTAAGAGACATCTCCAACCTAAAGCAGTTTCTAAAAACTCCGTTTAAACTTTGTCATTTCCGCCATGCCATAATCCGTTGCTATAATTTTGTAGTCTTTTACTTTTGGCTTAATTTTTATTAATTATCGGTATATTTTGCGGGATTTTTGGGGATTTTTTGTTATCTTTTTAAAACGTCGTTATATATCAGCTTCCCCCACATGATTCATTATTTTTTACAGCTTTCCGATGGACAATCTGTATTATTATTAATATTACTGTATCCTTAACTTATCATAGTTGTTGTATAATCATATTATAAAATATAGATTTATTGGCATTTCTGTACGATGATTGATAAAGCGGAGATAGCGGTTAAGGCGGGAAGCGGTGGTAATGGTGTTGTCGGTTTCAGGAGAGAGATGTACGTACCCTACGGAGGACCGGACGGTGGTGACGGGGGTAATGGCGGCAATGTGGTGGTCAGGGCAGATGAGTCTATCGATAACCTGCGCAGGTACCGCCAGAAAAAGCCTAATCGCGCTGAAAACGGTCACAATGGTGCGGGAAACAGGAAGCATGGCAAGGACGGCGAGGACCTTGTACTGTCAGTACCGCCGGGAACAATTGTGACGTCAAATGAAGAAGATGGCACCGAGGTATTACTGGCCGACCTTGAGAAGCCTGGCGACGAGGTGATTGTGGCCAAGGGGGGTAAAGGAGGGTGGGGCAATACTCATTATAAATCTTCGACCAACCAGACGCCGCGTATTGCCCAGCGTGGAGAGACCGGAGAAGAACGGACAGTTCGCCTAGAGATGAGGTTGATTGCCGATGTCGGCATTATCGGTTACCCCAACGCTGGGAAATCGACGCTTCTGACGGCGGCATCGGCGGCCAGGCCGAAGGTCGCCAGCTATCCTTTCACCACCCTCGAGCCGGTACTGGGAGTCGTTGAGCGCGGTCTGGAAAGTTTTGTCATGGCGGAGATACCCGGCCTGATAGAAGGCGCCCATCTCGGCAAAGGACTCGGCCATGATTTCCTGCAGCACGCCATGCGCACCAAAATCCTCGTCCACCTGATAAGCGGCACCTCGGCATCGCCTAGTGAGGATATGCTGCGAGTCAACGAGGAACTTGCCCTGTTTGACCCGACTCTAGCGCGAAAGCCGCAGCTTGTAGCATTGAATAAAATCGACCTGCCCGAGGTACAGGAACGTCTTGAAGAGATAAAAGGTGAGATTACAGGCGTTGGTATTAAGGCGCATTATATTTCGGCAGCAACGGGCCAGGGTGTCTCCATACTTATGGCAGAGGCGATGAAGGTCCTCAAGGCGGAGACTGCCATGGAAAAGAGAGTCGAACTGCCCGTTAAGGTGTTTCGACCCCAGCCCAGGGAACCGCGTGTTAAAGTCACCAGGGAAGGTGATGAATACGTTATACACGCCCCGGACCTTGAGAGGATTATCGCGGGAGCCGGGGTCACACCTTCAGAGTTACGCTGGCAGTTGAATTACCAGCTTAACCGGATAGGCGCTAATAAGACTCTGGAGAAGGCAGGGGTAAAATCCGGTGATAAAATCCGCTGTGGGGAGTTGACCTGGGAGTATTAATTTTATGAAGATAGGCGTGCTCGGTGGAACTTTCGACCCGGTCCATCTGGGGCATATTATGATGGCCGAGGAAGCGAGAAAATCGCTGGGACTAAAGGAGGTGCTTCTGGTGCCGGCCGGTCAGCCGCTGACGAGGTCGGACGAACGGATAACATCTGCCGAACACCGTCTCCGGATGCTGCGCCTCGCGGTGGCCGGGAGTCCCCATCTTAAGGTTTCTACCGTAGAAATAGAGCGACCGGGCCCATCCTTTACCGTCGATACTATTGCCGAACTGAGACGGAAGTTCGGGGGCAAGGACGAGATATTTTTCATACTGGGTTGGGACAGCCTGGCACAGTTACCTATCTGGAGAGAACCAGCGCGTATCATAAATATGTGTATTCTAGTAGCGGTTCCCCGCCCGGGCTGGACGCAGCCCAGCCTGAAGGCTTTGGAGAAGGATATACCGGGTATTTCGAAAAGGGTGGTGTTTTTGGAGAAACCACGGGTAGACATCAGCGCCACGGCCATAAGAGAAAAGGTGGCGAGGGGCGAATCTATAGATCATCTTGTCCCCGGACCGGTAGCCGATTACATTGAAAATCATGGCCTGTATAAAGCAGAGCAGGAGGTCAAATAGTGAAAGCAGTAGGAATTGTCGGCAGCCCCAGGAAAGGGGGTAACACCGAGATATTAACGGCCCATTGCCTTAAAGCGATGGCCGAAGAAGGGCTGGAGATAGAACTGGTAAGTCTGGCGGGACTCGATATTAGGGGGTGCAGCGCCTGCGACTACTGTTTCGAGCATGAAGGGTGCTCCATCGAGGATGATATGCCGCCGGTCTTCGATAAGATGATTGCGGCTGATGCCATCGTTGTTGGCTCACCGGTATATTTCGGCTCGGCTACGGCGCTGGTGAAAGGGTTACTGGAGCGGGCCGGCTTGATTTCCCGGGGGCGTTTTGCCGGTAAAGTAGGCGGTCCCCTGGTGGTAGCCCGACGCGCCGGGCAGAATTTTACCTTTATGGAGCTCATGCACTGGTTTCATATCATGCAGATAATCAATCCCGGGTCGATATACTGGAACGGGGCTTTCGGGCGGGAAAAGGGTGAGGTAGAGAAAGACGAAGAAGGCCTGAGAATCGCCTGGCATTTCGGCAAGAACGTCGCCAAACTCGTAAAAAAACTGAGGGCGTAGTTGATGATACATCATACTGTAAAACCGCCCGAATTTTGATTTTAACGCTTCTGGTGGCATGTCAGAACTGCTCTGGGGTTGGGGAAAAGGGGTTGGCTAGTTACCGGGGCTTTGGGCTATAATTAAATACCGTTAAGGTATGCCGTGGAGGTATCCTGATTGGTTGATGAGTCGGTAATCAGCGGAGAGTTGCAAAGCCTGCTTAACGTTGAGTTCGGCCCCGAGGTCTACGAAACTGAAAAGGGGGTGCTAAAGAGGTTTGCTGAGGCCATTGACGACCCTAATCCAAAGTGGCGGCAGGTAGCACCTCCCACTTTCGCAGCCGCACTTGTTCCTACCGAGCTGTTGCACAAGCTTTTTAACGCCGCATGCACGCTTAAACGCATCCTCAATGGTGTCAGCGAGCTTGAATATTTTCACCCCATCAGGTTGGGTGATGTTATTTCCGTAAAAGGCAGCCTCACCAGGCTGCGGCAGCTTGAGGGCAAGGAGGGCAGGACGCTTTTCATGATAACGGATGTTACCTATACCAACCAGCGTGGTGAAGTGGTGGTGAAGGGGAAAAACACATACATCAAATATTAGCTGGGGATAAGATGGTTGAGTCGATTTTATATGAAGATATCGAGGTGGGCAGCGGGATTCCGGCGCTGGTCAAGTACCCGACGACCATGCAGCTCGTAAAGTATGCCAGTGCCTCCGGGGACTATTACCAGATACACTACGACAAGGACTTCGCCATAGCTAATGGCCTGCCGGGCGTTATCGTACACGGCTGGCTTACGCTTTCCTTCCTGGGGCAGATGCTTACCGACTGGCTCGGAGAGGGTGGCGTGCTCGTAAAGTTGAACGGCAGCTACCGGGGCATTAACAAGGTAAACGAGGACATCATCTGCAACGGCAAGGTTACTAAAAAGTACGTTGAGGGAAGCAAGCACTACGCCAGGGTGGAAATCTGGGCAGAGAACCCCCAGGGAAAAAAGACGGTTACCGGTTCGGCGGTGGTGATGCTACCTTCACGGGAGAAAACACAGTAAAAGCGCATTTGAGGATATGCGCAATAACGCAGATACGCAGTTACTGATTTCCTACTCAGTCCCGCCCAGTGATTCCGCAAGCAGTTCACTCAGGTCCATGGCTTTTATGGACTCTTCCGCTCCCTTGGCTTTAAGCGCATCATCGAACATGGTCAGGCAGTAAGGGCAGGCCGTCGCCACGCAGTCCACTCCGGCTTTGATAACCTCCTCAACTCGCCGCATATTGACGCGCTTGTCCGGCTCCTCCTCCATCCACATGTGGCCGCCGCCGCCGCCGCAGCAAAAGCTATCGGTTTTATGGCGCGGCAGTTCGATATTCGTTCCGTTTAAAGCCCTCAGGATTTCCCTGGGCTCGTCGTAGATGTCATTGTAGCGTCCCAGGTAGCAAGAATCGTGGTAGGTGGCTTTCTTGACACTATTTCTATTGACTTTCAGCCGACCCTCTTTAATCAGACCGGCGAAGAACTGTGTATGGTGCACGACCTCGAAATTGCCGCCGAACTGTTTATACTCGTATTTCAGGCTATTGAAGCAGTGGGGGCAGGTGGTCAGTATCTTTTTGACGTTGTGCCCCTTGAGAATCTCGATATTCTGCTGGCAGATGGTCTGGAAGAGGTACTCATCGCCCATACGGCGGGCGGGGTCGCCGCAGCAGGCTTCCTCCTCACCCAGAATGCCGAACTTGATGCCGGCCGCCCCCAGGACTTTAGCCGTGGCACGGGATACCTTCATGTTGCGGTCGTCGAGGGCGGCGCTGCAGCCCACCCAGTAGAGAATCTCAGCATTTTTGACATCGGACATGGTATTGACTTGCAGTCCGTCACACCAGGTGGTCCTCGTGGAAGTAGTCCCCCGGTAAGGATGTCCGCGGGTGCCGAGACTTTTCAGCGCTTCCTGGGCCGCTTCCGGGAAACGGCTCTTTTCCATCGCTAGATTGCGGCGCATGTCCACTATCTTGTCGACGTGTTCGATGTAAACCGGGCATGCCTGCTGGCAGGCGCGGCAGGTAGTACAGTCCCAGATAACCTCTTCGGTGATAATGTCGCCGAGCATTTCCTTGCGGGACTCCGTCGGCTTTATCGAAATCAGGCCGGGATATACATCGTAGAGGTGCTGCTTGAGGTCCTGAATGACCTGCTTGGGATTAAGGGCTTTACCGCTGAAATGGGCCGGACAGGCGTCCTGGCAGCGGCCGCACCGCGTGCAGGCGTCAAGGTCGAGGAGCTGCTTCCAGGTGAAATGCTCGATTTTGCTGACGCCGAAAAGCTCGGTTTTCTCGAAATCGAGTTTGGTCAGCGTGCCACGCGGCCCCAGGTTTCTGAAAAATACGTTCACGGGGTCCCAGATGATGTGGAATAATTTGGTGTTGTAAAGCGATACATACACTATGGCGCTAAGGCTCAGGAATACATGGAACCACCACGTAAAGATATGCCAGTCCAGCAGGGCATTCTGACTCAGGCCGGAGAAAGCCCTGGCAAGCACATAACCCCCGGGCGACCATGGAGCCCAGTCCGGGGACGCCTGAAGCTCGGTGGCGGCCATGCGTAACCCTTCGACGATAAAGCCGGTGACGATGACTATCAGGATTAACAGCAGAGTCACCAGGTCATCCCACCTGTTATCGAGTCTTTCCGGCCTCCAGATGTACCGTCTGCCGATGGCCATGAGCACGCCGATAATAGCAAGTATGCCGAAGCTATCGACCACCACCGAGTAGCCCAGGTAGAAGTTACCGTGCATAAATTCGAAAAAGTAGTGGCTGATGAAGTCCAGGAAGGCACCGAGGAGGAAGACAATACACCCTGAGAAAATGAGGAAATGCGCCAGTCCCGCATAAAGCTCACGAAAACGCCAGTCCTTAGCATCCAAGCCGAAGAACTTGCGGTGTAAAAGGCCGTCGATAAATGCTGTCCGGATAAACGCGGGGATACGCTGGCCCGGCTGGTTGAACCTGTTGGCCGGCTGGCCCACCCGCCACCTCCGGGGGTGCCTGAGGATGGCATAGACCAATATAGCTACAGAAATAGCGGCCAGGGAGTACATTATCCAGGGGTACTGAATATTCCAGAAAATCTCACGGGTTGGCTGTTCCATGTTTGAAACCTTCCTTTAAGAAAATCCTTCTACAAGTTACGTGTTAATCCCGATTATATCATATATAATTTAAGCTGTAACAGGCTTTGACATCCGTTACCAATGGGGATATCATTAAAGCCCACGGGGTAGTAAGTGGTAAACGCAACTGCTCATCTGAGCATATGCGTAAATGCGTAATTATGAAAAAATTTGAGCTTATCGAGCATACGGCGGACATGGGGCTGGCGGCCTACGGTAAGACACTGGCCGAGGCTTTTGCCAACGCCGCCTTCGGCATGTTCTCCATAATCGCTGAACTTGACGCCGTGCGGGAAGTCGAGACCCGGCGGGTGGAGATAAACGAAGAGGACATGGAAGGCCTGCTCTTCGAGTGGTTGAACAGCCTGCTTTACTACTTTGACGTGGAAATGCTTCTCTTCAAAAGGTTCGATATAATGGAATTCGGGGAGGGCCGTCTGGTGGCTGAATGTCATGGCGAAAAATACGACCCCTCCCGCCATCATCTGAAAACGGGGGTAAAGTCAGCCACCTATCATATGCTCGAGGTAGACCGGGAGAAAAACCGGGTTCAGGTTATCTTAGATGTCTAGGAGGTGCGGTGATGCCGAAGTGGAGTGGCAAACTGGAGAAGGTTGACGAGTATCGCTGGCGCATTCCGAAGAGTTACAAGCCGGGCATGCTTGTGGACGGGCTTATCTATACCGACGAGGGGATGCTCCCGCATATATTAGAGGAGCAAGCCCTGGAGCAGGTCGCCAACGTGGCTTTTCTGCCCGGCATCGTTGGGTATTCCCTGGCGATGCCCGATATCCACTGGGGCTACGGCTTTGCCATCGGCGGCGTGGCGGCGATGAGGGTCAGCGACGGCGTGGTATCGCCGGGAGGGGTGGGCTTCGATATCAACTGCGGGGTGCGCATCATGCGCACCAATCTGACCCGCGAGGAGGTGAGCCCCAAGATAAAAGCGCTTATCGATGCTCTCTTTTACGCTGTGCCTTCGGGGTTGGGGTCGAGGGGTAAAATCAAGCTTAATTCCAAAGAGATTGATAATGTCTTAGTGAAAGGGTCGAGGTGGGCGGTGGAGAATGGCTACGGAAGGCCGGAAGACCTTGAGACCACCGAGGAGGGTGGAGAGATGGCCGGCACCGACCCTGCCCGCGTCAGCAGCCGGGCCAAGGAGCGCGGTATCCCGCAACTGGGCACCCTGGGCTCAGGCAATCATTTCCTAGAAGTAGCCGTTGTCGACGAGATATACGAGGCGGATATCGCCCGTGCCATGGGCATCGACCGGGTAGGGCAGGTGATGCTCTATGTCCACTGCGGGTCACGCGGGCTGGGACACCAGGTCGCCGACGACTATATCAAAGAGATGCTCAGGGCCATGCAAAAGTATGGCATCGAGGTGCCGGACCGCCAGCTTGCCTGCGCCCCGGTAAAGTCTCCGGAAGGGCAGGCTTACCTTGCCGCGATGCGCTGCGCCGCCAACTACGCCTGGGCCAACCGCCAGTGCATCACCCACTGGGTCAGGGAGGCCTTCTGCCGGGTGATAGGTAAAAACGAGCGGGATGCCGGTTTGCAGCTTATCTATGATGTTACTCACAATATCGCCAAGATTGAAGACCAAGAGGTAGATGGCAAGAAGGAGAAGCTCTGCGTGCACCGCAAGGGCGCCACCCGTGCCTTCCCGGCCGGCCATCCGGATGTGCCGAAGAAATATGCATCGGTGGGGCAGCCGATACTTATTCCCGGAGACATGGGGCGTACGTCCTACATCCTGGTGGGCACGGAGCGCGCTATGAAAGAGACCTTCGGCTCCACCTGCCACGGCGCCGGCAGGATGAAGAGTCGGGCCGCCGCCAAGAGACAGCTCAGTGGGAGAGAAGTCCTGGCGGCGCTGGAGGCACGCGGTATCACCGTCAGGGCGGGCAGCCTCCCCGGACTGGCCGAAGAAGCCCCGGAAGCCTATAAGGACGTGGGGGACGTTGTAAGAATAGCCCACGGCGCCGGCATCTCTAAAAAAGTTGCCAGGACGCGGCCGATAGCGGTGGTTAAGGGGTAAGGATTTATCATGATTGCTAAATACAATGAAGGCCAGAAGGTAAAAATCATCGACCTGGTGGGCACTGATAGTTATGCCGACAGGCAAATCAGGTAGCATGTGGATAAGACCGGCACGGTTGTAAAATCCTACTGCATCATGCGGGATGAGATGCCGGACCTGAGCAAGATGTTCGTCTACCCCGATGTCTATAGCTATGATGTTCGTCTTGGTAAAGACGGGGATATAGTGCGCGGTATTCCGGAAATAGCCCTGGAAACGTATGTTTTTAGGGCTTGACAGCGAGTGGGCGAGCGTATTAAGATAGCCTAACTAATTCATCTGATAAGTCGGAGTTCAGGAGGTAGAAAATGTTGCTCGCATCCCAAATTATTCTCATAATAGCCGGGGCACTGTTGCTATTCGATGTATTCCTTATGGTCACCCATCGTCCTAACCCTGTAAAGAGTTGGCCCTTACCGTGTCCTATGAGCCTGCTATTCTTAGCGGTAGGCATCATTCTTCTCAGCGTCGACGGCCTTATCTCTTAAGACGCCACCGGGGTAATGTACGAGGGCTTTCAAAGGTAATCTCGGGCAATAGCTGATTTTATTTAGCGGCGGTTAGCTATACGCTTTTCGGCGTGGTTGAGGAATTGCGCAATAGCGCATTTACGGGAATAAAATCCTTTCAACCTCTCTCAGGCGGGCGATTTTTAAAACACCTAATCTATCAGGACAAAAATCGGGCTATCGTTCAACTTCAGCGAAGCGGCATCGGTTACTCTCTCGGCTCCGGTGATGTCGATTACCCTGACTTCGCCAGCTATTGCGGCGGGCAGGGAGCCACCTCCCCAGAGGGCGTAAATGGTCCTGCCCTTGATACTGAATTTGTACTGGCCCTCCTCAATATGCCAACTGCCGACCCTTTCTCTGATTATTTCAACAGAGTCGCCTTTACCCAACTCACCCAGCATCAGGGCTACGGTAGCGTGTGCTTTGAAAAGCGCGGATTTCTCACCGTTGTTCTTTATTAGAGCCGACCGCTCATCAAAGGGTATGCCCGCATCGTAAAACGGCGGCATCCTGATATTCACGTAGAAAAGCTTAACAACGCCGTTGGCCAGGGCGAAGATATAGCTGCGGGCTAGTATTTTGGCGAAATCCTCATTGGAGAAGTTTTGTGTCTGCTGAGATTGCTGGAACTGCACCTCGGTTACCCAGATGGGCTTATCCTGGAGTCCGTTCCTGGCGAGGAACTGCTTGAAGGCGGGGATATTCAGGTGCTCGCCGTGGCCGATGGAATGCATATTCATAATATCAAGATAGGCGGCCCCACCCGTATCGAAGACCCCCTGCCAGAAATTCGTGCAAACGTCCATCATCCCCGCCATACCGCCCTGTACTACGTAAGCCTCGGGGTCGGCCTGCTTGACCGCTTCAGAGGTGGCCTGTAAAATCTCGCAGTAGTCAGCCGGGGTTCCCTGAAAGAAGACGAGGGGCTCTTCCTGAAACTCCGGCTCGTTCAGGACCTCCCAGTGTTTGATGGGGACGGTCAGGCCTGGCATGTCGTCGATGCCGTCGCCATCATATCGCTCCACCAGCTTGAGTATAAAGTTTTTGTACGCCGCCATATCGCAGGGCTTGCCCTTGGGCGTTTGGGAGACAGCGACTCCGGGTTTACCGGTGGGGGTTAAGTCCTGGTGGCATTTTACCTGGTCCCAGGCGGCAAAGGGCTGGAGGTTGGCCAGAATGTGCAGCCCGTAATCCTGTGCCTGTTTCACGTGTTGATCCGTTTCTTGGAAATCGAAGTGACCTGGCTCTTTTTCAATCCTGTCCCACTGGAACAGCTCAAAGAAGGGGCGGTCATAGACGCCGCCCGCTTCGCGTGCGGACTTAAAGTCCCACTGGGCCGGCATAAAGCCGAAGTGGCTCTCAAAAGTCTGTTTGAACTCCTCGGCTATGACGGTTGGCTTGGCCGATGGTGGGGGGGGCGGAGTCTCGGTTCGGGGAGCGGGTGCTGGCGCAACTGGCCCAGTGCCTTTGTTTTCCGGGATAGCCGGGTTAAAAGGCGTTTCTTCGGGAGTAGATACGGAAGGCGGGGTTGCCGGAGGATTTGGTGCCGGTGCCGCCGGTGGGGGAGAAGGAGCAGGTGCTGGTGCAGCGGTTGGAGCCGACTGACAGGCCAATGTAACTATTACGAGAACCAGAATGAGCCCCGCTAATGCACCGTGACAGTAAATTCTCATCCGTGTGCCACCTGTCCAATATAATGGACAACTGGCTATACTTTAACTCTTTATCGGGAATTTGTCAACCTTAGCTCCTGGTATCGGCATTACGGCTTCGAGGTTATAAAAGGCTTTTTATCCTTTTCAGACGAAGTTAATTCGTTTTATTGGATATGCTACTATTAGAGCATGGAGCAGGACGATGTATCGACTGATTGATACCCATGCTCATCTTGAGGAGATGGAAGACCTAAAACGAGTTCTGGCCGACGCCAAAAAGGCCGGACTGATAGCCATAGTGGCCGTCGGCTCCGATATCGAATCGAATGCTAAAGTGCTAAAAATCTCCGAGGAGTATCAGGGCTTTGTTTACCCGGCGCTGGGCTGGCACCCCTTTTACATTAAAGAGTCGGAGATAGAGGCTAATCTGGAATTCATTAAAGCTAACGTAGAAAAAACCGTGGCGATAGGGGAGGTGGGACTTGATTACCATAAGAGGGTGAGAGCCTCTGCCGATAAAGACCTGCAGAAGCGAGTGCTCCGGGAATTATTGAAGATAGCGAAAGACCATCGAAAACCGGCGCTGATTCATTCCCGGTACGCCTGGCGGGATGCCCTGGATACGGTCGTCGAGGCAGGGCTGGAAAAAGCGGTGTTCCACTGGTACACGGGGACATCGAGCGTACTGCGGGACATTGTAGACCGGGGATATTATATCTCGGTAACCACCGCCGTGGAGTACCACGAGGAGCACCGGCGGGCAGTGAAAGAAGTCCCACTGGAAAGAATGCTCCTGGAGACGGACTCACCGGTGGAGTATCAGAGGGGCAGGGAAAACGAGTATAAATCAAGTCCGGCGGATGTGGCGCGGTCTTTAAGGGGGGCGGCAGCGTTAAAGGGCATAACCGAGGCTGAAATAGCGGAAGCGACCACTGAGAATGCAAAGAGGCTTTTTGGGATGGGATAACTTAGGTAATATCTGTAAATTTCATGTGTTTTATTTATAGTGATGGACACAGAATAGAACGATTTGGAGACAATTTGACTAAAACACTGGAAGAAAATCGCCGCCGCCTGTTTTCACTGGACGCAAAGTTGAGGGCGGAAGCAGACCGGATACTTGAGCAATCAGGAATAGGCATTATCATACGTGAAGAGGGTTTCAAGCCTGTCGGCTCATATATTATGAGGACCATGACCTGGCGAAATCTTGATTTTGAGAGAACCGATGACCAGCCCGACTGGCAGCGGCACTGGACGCTGGGATTAAAATTAGCACATACCGGATGGGCCTGGCGTCTTCGCTGTCTGAATGCTTATCGTGAACCAGGCGGCACTGACAAAGGGTTGTACTGGGGTATATGGGTAAATAATCCGGCCGGCGGGGATACCTGGAAAATCGACCTGTGGACGGCGAGGCCCGAGGAATTTGAACTCGGCTCTCCTAGACGTTCTCTATGGATGAGTAGATTGACCGAAGACTCCAGATATCACATCCTGGTAATTAAAGAAGCAGTGTGTAATTTACCTGAATACCATAAGAGACTTTTGTCGGCGCACATATACGAAGCCGTGCTGGAGCATGGTGTCCGCAGTATTGATGAATTCTGGGATTGGTGGAAAAAGAATTACGGAAAATAAATTCCGCACTAATTATTCTTTCATAAAGAGCCAGCCCGTTGCTGCATCCTGTATTCCCGGTAGATGAATGCGAATGATACTATCAAGCCTAAAATATCCGAAGCCGGCGATGTCAACCAGACACCAGTGAGACCGAAAAGATGACGGAGAAGGAAAAGTAGCGGGACAAATACGATAAACTGGCGAATAAGGGATAAAACTAGCGCTATTCTGCCTTTGGACAGCCCCTGGAAGGTAGTAACAATCATGATACTCGGTCCGATAAGCACCATCGTGGCAAGCATTATTCTCATGGCAGGCACCGTTACCGAAAGAAATTCCGCGTCTTTACTAAAGATACCGATAATCTGAGGTGCAAAAGCTTCAATCAGGGCGGTAATAACCAAAAGCAGAAGGACGATACCTATTGAAGCCAGTTTTAACGCTCGCCATAAACGTTTGAAGTTACGGGACCCGAAGCAGAAGCCGATGATAGGCAGCAATCCGTTGGATACGCCCATAACCGGCATGTAAGCAAAATCAGAAATCCGCATTACGATACCGACAGCGGCAATAGCGAGCGAACCAAAAGAAGATACCAGGATGTTAAACAACATAAAGGCCAGGCTTTCCGTGATTTGAAGTATCGCTGACGGAGCACCGACGCGGTAAATATCACGCAAGATTGACATATCAGGGCGAAGGTAGGAGGCTTTTATCCGGAAAGCTGTTTTTTGGGCGAAGAAGTAGTACAAGCCCAGTAAAGCCCCGCAGGACTGGGCGATAACCGTGGCCCAGGCAGCTCCGCGAACGTCCATTTGAGGGAAAGGCCCGATACCGAGAATCATGAAAGGGTCCAGAATAATATTAATGATGGTGCCTGAAATCATGATAATCATTGGTTTTACGGCGTCGCCGGAACCGCGGATAAGGCTACTCATCACCATTGCCAGAATCATAAGGGGCGCCCCGTAAGAGGTGATTACAAAGTACTGTTTACTATATTCCATAATGTCCGGCGTGGCGCCTATTGCGGGAAGGATGCTATCTGAGAAAAGAACAGCCACCATCATAAAGAGCAAGCCCCAGAATACGCTGATGAAAAATATCTGTCCGGCAACGTGATTGGTGAATTCGATGTTGCGTTCGCCGAAGCGGCGGGAAACAAGCGCGCTAATGCCGATGCCGGTGCCGCCGCCAATCGCATAAAACAGAATCTGGTAGGGGAAAACTATCGTTAACGCGGCAATAGCCTCGTGACCCAACCTGGCAACCCAGAGGGTGTTGACGATATTATAAAGGCTCGTCGTTATCGTTGAGGCTATACCGGGCAGGCTCAAAGCAATAAGTAGTCTGCCTAACGGCGCAGAGCCTAAACGCTCGGTATATTTTTTCATTCATTCATCCTGTTATATATTGCTGTACGGATCGTTAGATAAATAATGAGAAAAAAGCCGCAGTCCCACAACGTGCTGGTTGCTGAAAGGCCTATCGGTCTAAAGGACGGAAGAATTGCTCCCGGGTCCTCAACCGTATCAACTGTATGTCACTCCAGCTTTAAATGCTGGATTAAAGCAATTGGATATCGATAACTATTCCTTCTCAGGTCTATCTCTGTCATCCCAGGGAGTACAGCAGCCGAACCAACGCCAGGGCCGGCGCCGGAACGTTCTGCCAAAAAGGAAGGATAGCCCCAGAACTATCAGGATAGCAGGCCAGACGTAACTCCAGATTGACCCGGTAAGCGCCCCGGTTTTTACCAGCAGGGCGATGACGCCGATAGCCACCAGAATAAGCCCGAAGAACATATTCCCCTCCTTTTAGCCACCAGGTTTTAACTGGCAGCAGGTTAAATCGAGACTCTACTTCCCCATTACTTCCGCCGCATCGCTGATGTCTATTTCCAGCATTTTTACGTTAGCCAGAATACGGTCGGCGTTTTTATCGACCGCCGGAATACCGCCGGAAATTTCTTTCAGCGCCTCGGCATTCCTCCGCAGAGCCTTGATTTTTGTCACCATTCCTTTGATATCGTATTCCTGCGCCATTTTCTTTCTCCTAAAGCCTTTTCTGTCATTCTGAGTCCCGATGTAATCGGGGCGAAGAATCCGTCTATCCAGTATGGGGGACGGATTCTTCAGTCGCTTCGCTCCTTCAAGAATGACAGTAATAAAATACTTCTAGTGCGGCCTGAGGTCCTGGAACCGCCGGCTCTTGGCCTGGGACCGGGGCAGGCTCTCATACTCGTGAAACTCTATATTATAGCCCAGGTTGGTCTTTAACCGGAGCTGGTCGGTCAACTTCGCCCTGATGGCGGCCTCGTCCTTCTTATATTCAGGGAGGATTTCTACTTTCAACGTGATATCGTCGATATCGCCCTTCTTGGTAACGACCACCTGGTACTCTTGGCTTAGCTGTGGTATGTCCCGCACCACTTCCTCGATGGCCGCCGGCGAAAGCAGCACGCCCTTGACCTTGGTGATATCGTCGGCGCGCCCCTGGATGCCGCCTTCGAGTATACGGTAGGTCCGCCCGCAATCGCATTTCCGGGCATTCCACTGGATTAAGTCCTTCACATCGAACCTGATGCACGGCTGGGCCATCCGATTAAAGGTGGTTACCACCATCTTTCCCTTCCTGCCAGGCTCGTCAATGGATTCCCCCGTGTTCACGTCTTCTATCTCCACCAGGAAGAAGCCTTCGTTGACGTGCAGGCCGGCCTGGTAACGGCACTCCCAGCCCCAGTGGCCGATTTCCGTGCTGCCTACCTGGTCGAAGACTTTGGCACCCCAGGCTTCCTCCATTCTTTTCCGGGTAGCCGGGATACTGCCCCCGGGCTCGCCGGCGACCGTTATTTTCCTGATAAACAGGTCTTTGGGCGGGTCTATGCCCATCTTCCTGGCTGTCTCGGCCATGCCCAGGACATAGGTCGGCGTGGCGCCCATGGCCGTGGCTTTAAGCTCCTGCATCTTCAAGATGCGCGCCTCGGTGTTGAGGACGCCGCCGGGAATCACCTCGCACCCCAGCTTCTCGCCGGCATAATGGTAAGCCCAGAAGGCAATAAAAATGTTATAGCCGAAGGGCACAAAAAGCCGGTCTTTAGCCCGGTAACCTTGGGCGTACAGGGCATAGCAATAGGACTCGGTGCTGTATTCCCAGTCCTGCCAGGTATCCGCCTGGTAAATCGGCTGTCCCGTCGTACCGCTGGTCTGGCGATAGGCCGTCACCTGTTCCAGGGGCACGGATAGAATATCTCCGTAGGGGAAGGGGTCCTTCCCCTGGATGCTTCGCATCATGGACTTTTCTATCTTGGGCACTTTTTTAATGTCCTCGAATTTCTTTATATCGCCGGGTGCGATGCCGGCGTCGCTGTAGAGCTTGTGATAGAACTTGGAATGCTCGTAGGCCCAGGTAAAAATTTCCTTGAATTTCTTAAGTTGCAGCTGCTGTAGTTTTTCCCGGGGCATTGTTTCCAGAACGGGATTCCAGTATTCGCTGTTATTCATAATGAACTACCTCTTCTAGCTTTAGGATTTCAGTCGGGGGCTGAAACGACATCGACCACCTATAAATATACTCAAAATCAAGCGGTATTAGCAAATAAAGTAACGGAGAGTGTTTATAGATGTCATTCTGAAAGAGTCCCGACTATGTCGGGACGACTGAAGAATCCGTCTTTAAGGGGAATGGTTACGGATTCTTCGCTTCGCTCAGAATGACAATAATAAACAAAGTAAATATGAGAAGGCAGTTCTCAATTAAATGCGAAAGTGGCATATTTGTTCTATATGGAACAAAACACGACCGTTATATATGCTCAGTAATAACGTATTGAAGACTGGTCGACTGTAATATTTATTGACAAAGGCAGAAAGCCGTTATAAAATTATTCTAGATGGAACATATTTCATCTTTTTTAATATGATTACTGAATCGAAAAACCACACGACCACCGGCGAAGTAAGCAAGAGAACTGATAAGACCCCTTTAGGCACTTTATTATCCATCCTTACGTCATTCGAGGTGCTGGCGCGATATCTTGAAGTCGAGCTAAAGCGCCACGAAGCCAGCCTTATCCGCTTCAACATTATGAGTACCCTGTTTAAAAACGGCGGCGAGATGACGCCATCGGAAATTGCGGAGAGCGTCTTTCGGGAGAAGAATTCGATTACGGCGGTGATAAATACCCTGGAGAGACAGGGAGTTGTCCGCCGAGAACCGTCTCCCGACGACCGGAGGTCGGTGAAGGTTGTCATCACCGATAAAGGCTGGAAGGAAGCCAATCGGTTAAGCCCCATTGCCCAGGAGTTAAGCCGCGAGGCGTTGTCCTGCATGGACAAAGAGCAAATTGAGGGTTTAGTCGACAGTATGAGGACGCTCAGGGAAAGCCTGCTGCCCAGAATCGCTAAATCGTCGGGAAACGGAAAACGTCATTTATAGTCTTTAACGAGAATCGTGGTTTCACAGCGGAACCGGAGTAACATTGCGCTGAATACGAATAAAGAGGGGATTATGCAACTGTGAAAGAGATAAGGATTCACGGGCGAGGCGGGCAGGGAGCCGTTCTGGCAGCTAGGATGCTGGCCAGCGCTTTCGTGACCGAGGGCAAGTACGTGGCCAGCTTTCCCATGTACGGTTTCGAAAGGCGCGGCGCGCCGGTGGTGGCTTTCACCCGCATTGATGACAAGCCCATTCGGGAAAAAACACAAATTTACAATCCTGATTGCCTGATAGTCATTGACCCTGGACTGTTAACTCTACCAACGCTTTTCACAGGGTTAAGGCCGGAGTCAGCCTTCATTCTCAATAGCCCCAAAAAGCTGCCCAAACAGCCCAACGAAAACCTGAAGATAGGCGGAGTGGTCAATGCTACCGGCATCGCTGTGCAGGAAATCGGCCGTGACATTCCCAATACCTGCCTTTTGGGGGCTTTTGCTGCCGCGACCGGCTGGCTGGAACTGAAGTCGATACTTGCCTGCCTGCCGGACTATCTCAGCGGCGATATCCTTCAGAGAAATCTGAAGAGTGCCGAGAGAGGCTACAAGGAAGTGGAGGTAACCAAATGGTAATAAAGCATAAAAATCTTTTTAAGACGGAAAATGCCTGGTCCAATGCAGATGAGTTACTTCTCTGCCTGGATACCGGCAGCTGGCGTACGGAGAGGCCGGTGCTGGACAAGGAGAAATGTAATTACTGCGGCCTTTGCGCCCTCTACTGTCCCCCGCAGTGCATGACGGATAAAGGCGACCATTTCGAGCCCAACCTGGCTTATTGCAAAGGCTGCGGAATCTGCGCTCATGAGTGCCCGCGCGGCTCTCTGACCATGGTTCCGGAAGGAGAGTTCGCAAAATGAAGGCTAAAAAGGGTCAGGTTAAAGTAATGACGGGCAACGCTGCCGCCGCCTATGCTGCCATGCTGTGCCGGCCGGATGTAGCTACTTCTTATCCCATAACGCCCATGAGCGAGGTGGCGGAGCAGCTCTCCACCTTCCATGCCGACGGTGTTCTGGATGCGGAGATGGTGGAGGTCGAGGGGGAAAACTCAGCCATGAACGTCGTAGCCGCCGCCAGCATTGCCGGAGGCCGGGCTTTTACGGCTACTTCTTCCTGGGGCCTGGTGTTCATGTATGACGCTCTACTTCAAGCCGCCGGCTTCAGAGCACCGGTGGTGATGGCTATCGCCAACCGCGAGACACCGGGCATCCTGGCGGTCTCTTCCGGCCAGCAGGACATTATCGCCACCAGGGATTCGGGATGGATACAGATAATAGTTGAGAACTGCCAGGAAATCCTTGACCAGATTATCATGGCTTTCCGGCTGGCAGAAGACTACGATATTCAGCTGCCGGTAATGGTGAACTACGATGGTTTTTACCTTTCCTATCTTTCTGAAGCAGTGGAAATTCCCGCTATTGAAGACGTGGATAAATTCCTGGCCCCCCTGAAACAGCAGCCGCAGCGGATGAAGCTAAGGCCGGGAGTGCCCCTGGGCGCCGGCACCCACGGCATCGAGATAGGATTCATGGAGCTACGCTATAAGCATTGCCAAGCCCTGCTGCGGGCGCTTAAAAAGGTAGATGAAATAGATGCGGAGTTCAAGCAGTTTTTCGGGCGCGGTTACGGAGGGCAGATAGATGAATACCGCACCGAGGATGCGGAGATAGTTATACTGACCTCGGGGGGCGCTGCCGGGACAGCCAAGGCAGTGGTTGACACCAAGAGGGCGGAAGGGGTGAAGGTGGGCCTGGTTAAACTAAGACTTTTCCGTCCTTTCCCCCATGAGAGGCTGGTCAAAGCTCTTAAGGGGAAAAAAGCCATCGGGGTCATCGACCGCAGCGTGTCTTTCGGCTGGAACGGCGGCCCCATATTTACGGAGGTAAAGGTACTTTCCCGGGAAATCGGCTCCATGCCCATACTAAGCTATATCGATGGCCTGGCTAATATGGATATAACCATACCACATATCGAGAGAGTAGTAGACGAAGTAAGTGCCGCCGCACAGGGCAAACCTTACCAGGAGGTTACCTGGATACCCTTAGAGTAGTGAGGAAAGAAAGATGGTAGAAAAAACGAAGAAAAAATCGAGAGTTTTTGACTATTTTATCGAAAAAGAAGAACAGTACGCCGGTGGTCTGGCCTGGTGCTCCGGCTGCCCTCTGGAACTCACCTTGAGATTTGTGCCCAAGGTTCTCGGGAAGGATATAGTCATTGTCGGTTGTCCCTGTTGCTCGGCGCCCATTCTTTACGGTCAGAACGTGGGGACATGGCACAAGATGTCTTACTACAGCGCCCTGATGACCGGCGTTGCCTCCAGCGCCACGGGAATTTCAAGGTACTACCAAAAGATAGGCCAGGATGCTACCGTGGTCTGTTTCACCGGCGATGGCTGCGCTGCCGATGTTGGCTTCCAGCCCCTGAGTGGCGCCGCGGAAAGAAACGAAAAAATCTTATATATCTGCTATGATAACGAAGGCTACATGAATACCGGTGTTCAAAGAAGCAGCACCACGCCCCTTGGAGCCTCGACGACCACGACCCCCATCGGTAAAATGAGCCGGGGTAAACCGACCGGCTCCAAGAACCTGCCCATGGTGATGCTGATGCACCAGCCGGTGTACATGGCCACCGCCACACTGAGCCACCTCGAAGACTTTGCCAAGAAGCTCCAGAAGGCTAAAGAAAAGGCGAAAGAAGGGTTTGTCTATCTCCATATTTTTTGCCCCTGCCCGGTAGGCTGGCGCATTGATTCCAACATGTCCATCGAGGTATGCCGCACCGCCGTGAGGACCAACTACTTCCCGCTCTGGGAGGCGGAGGACGGTAAACCGAAAATTACAGTCGAGGTAGCCAGCCCGAAACCGGTTACGGAATTTACTAAATTGATGCGGAAATTCTCGCATTTGAAAGAGGAAGGCCTGGCGGAACTGCAAAAACAGGTCGATGAGAGGTACGCCCTGCTTAAAAAACTGTGTGATGCCAGTACGTAAAAAATAAAAAATACCAGAGAATTGACTGTATAAAACATAACTTAGGAGGTGGATTGTAAATAATGGTTACCCAAGCAAAAAGCAAGCCAGTAAAAGACAAACCGGTAAAAGGTCTATCGGTAAAAGGTAATCCGGAAATCTGGGACGACACCTGGGTGAAATCGACATGCGGAGGGTGCTACGGCCAGTGTACCATTCGCGCCCACCGGGTAAATGGGGTTATCGTGAAGATTGAGGGGGAGCCGGATAATGACTTCGGCGCCCGAGGCGGTCTCTGCGCCAAGGGCGAAGCGATGATACAGGCCCTTTACGACCCCAACCGCTTCAACTACCCCATGCGCCGGACTAATCCCAAGAAAGGTCTTTTCGAGGACCCCAAGTGGGAGAGGATTTCCTGGGATGAAGCCCTCGATGAGATAGCCAAGCGACTCAAGAAAATCCGCGCCGAAAATCCCAATAAACTTCTCCATGGCGGCACGCCGTCGGCGGGTAGCGGGCCTGATTTACCCCTGGGCTTCGGGGTCTTCGGGGCGGTGTTCGGCACCAAGAACTGGTACGTCGGCGGCGCCGGGCTGCACTGCGGGAGCGGCTCGCACATGGGCGCCGGACTCTATCATGCCTCATGGTCTATCGTGCCGGACTATAAGTACTGCAATTATGTTATCCAGATGGGCTCCAACAAAGGCACCGGCTCCGGGCACTCCATGGGCTTCAACATGAGACTCTCGGCGGATGCCCGGGCGAGGGGTATGAAGAATGTGGTTTTCGACCCCATCTGCAACTTCGGCGGCGGAAAGGCAACCGAATGGGTACCCATCCTGCCTGGTACGGATGGTATCGTCGCCCTGACGATGGTCAATATCATTCTCAATGAACTGAATGTCTATGACGCCGAATTTCTCAAGAAGAAGACCAACGGACCTTACCTCATCGGGCCGGACGAGCTCTATGTCCGTGATAAAGGGACTAATAAGCCTCTAATCTGGGATTCCGTGGATAAAAAAGCCAAGGTCTTTAACGACCCCACCATCAAGGACTATGCCCTGCTGGGGGAGTACACGGTCAACGGCGTCAAGTGCCACCCTTCCTTCCAGCTCGTGAAAGACAACGTGAAAAAATATACGCCGGAGGCGGCGGAGAAAGAGAGCACCGTGCCGGCGGCGACAGTGCGGCGTATCGCCAAGGAGTGGACTGACGCGGCGATGGTCGGCGCCACCATTGAAATCGAGGGAGAAAAGCTCCCCCTGCGGCCGGTAGCGGCCATCATGTTCCGCGGCGGCCAGGGCCATACCAACTCGGCGCAGAGCTACTGCGCCATGTGCCTGCTCAACGCCATCGTGGGCGCCATGGATGTCCCCGGTGGCACTCTCGGCTGGCCGGCCTACGTCGGCGGCTACCCGGAGACGGGTAGATTCAAGGTCATACCTTACCCCTGCAAGGACGGCATGCTGACGGCCGGGACCTTCATGGAGCATAAACCCTGGCCGGTAGAGGAATCCCAGGTACCCAATACTTTTCTCATGAAGGAGCTGGTGCCGACGGCATCGTTCTCTCCCCAGCCGGTAACATCGGACTTCGATAAATACTGGGATAAGCTGGGGCGGCCTTACGAGATAGAAATGGCGATAATTTTCGGCGCCAACATGGTGCGCAGCACCCAGAACCGCGAAATAGCCGAAAATTTCTTTAAGAAGATACCGTTCATCGTATCCATTAATATACTACCCAACGAGTTCTGCGAGGGCTTTGCCGACATCGTCCTGCCCGACTGCCATCCGCTGGAGACATACTGCATCTTTGGGGCGCATGGTCCCTTCTTTAACCACCCCATCGGCATGGAAGGCTGGAGCTTCCCTATCAGGCAGCCGGTGGTCAAGCCTGCCTACGAGCGGCGGAACAAGGTCGAAGCTCTCTGGGACCTTGCCGATAGAATCGGCATGAGAGAAGAGATGAATCAATACTACAATGTCTATTTCTCCAGCTTCGGCGGCGAAGCGCTGATAAGCGGCGATATAGCCAGTGTCAGGGACGTGAAACAAATAGACCCGAAAAAGGTAACCGTACTCATCAAGCCCGAGGAGAAGATTTCATACCATGAGATGATGGACCGCGCCTTCAAGTTCTACTTCGGCGAAAAACACGGCCTGGAATATATCTCCGAGCACGGCAGCATCGATTGGCCCAAGAAAGTCAAAGAGGCGTACTGGAGATGGTACGTGGATGTCAGAGTACCAATCTACATGGAGCATATCGCCGAGCTCAGGCCGGAGATAATGGAAAATGCAAAGAAGGCGGGTGTGGAGCTTGAGTGGGAGCAGTTTACGCCGCTTATCAGCTACTTCACTCCCCAGGTATCCAAGGAGGAAACCAGCGAGTTCGACCTGTACAGCTTCTCCTACCGTGATATCCTCCACAACGGCACCTATACCATGGAAATGCCCTGGCTGGACGAGGTCTCCAAGCTTAACCCGTACACTTATAACATCACCATGAATGCGGACACCGCTAAAAAGAAGGGCTTAAAAGACGGCGACCTCATCTGCCTGGAGTCATCGTACGGACGCAAGGCAACGGGCACGCTGAAGACGATGCAGGGGCAACATCCCAAGACGATAGCAATATCCGCGTGTTCCGGCGCCTGGGCGAAGGGAGCGCCTGTTGCCTACGGCAAGGGCACCAACTTTAATATCCTGCTGGAATCGGACTTCAAGCACGCCTGCCCGGTGTGCTGGAGCCAGGAAACGGCGACCATGGTTAAGGTCTATAAAATCGACCATCGCATAGAGTACGATGGAGTAGGAGGCAAACCGCTATGAGATGGGGAATGGCTATCGAACTGAAGAGATGCATCGGCTGTTATGCCTGCGTGCTGGCCTGTAAGGCCGAGCACTTCCTCCCGCCCCAGATTTTCTGGAACAGGGTGCTGATAGGCGAGAAGGGAAAATATCCCTCGGTAAGTAAGCTCATATATTCGGTACGCTGCAATCATTGCGCCGAACCGAAGTGTGTGAAAGTCTGTCCTACCGGGGCTACGGAGCAGCGGGAAGACGGCATTGTCTGGGTCGATGAAACAAAGTGCGTGGGCTGCCGGTACTGCATGGTCGCCTGTCCTTATCAGATGCGCTCAATGTATGAAGACGGAGATACGCAATACTTCCCCGGACAGGAATTGACCGAGCATGAAAAGATAGGGAAGACGCTCTATCCGCATCAGCCGGGCGTGGTTCAGAAGTGTGTCTTCTGCAAGGAGAGGATAGATTCCGGCATATCGCTGGGGTTAAAACCGGGCGTCGACCGCGATGCAACCCCGGCCTGTGTTATCATCTGCCCGACGAAAGCTATACACTTCGGCGACCTGGATGACCCGAATAGCGAGATTAACCGGATAATCAAAGAAAAGCACGGCCATGCGTTCCATCCCGAGTTTGACACGGAGCCGTCAATCTCTTACATTGACTGAAAAAGAAGAAGGGGAGGCATAACAAAATGAGTAATATAAAACCATATGATTTTATGGTAAAAGCCCAGCAACAGAAAGACTGGATAGATGGAAGGGGCAACTTTATCGCCTTCGCCTTTTTCCTGGGAGGTATCAGCGGCGGTCTGTATCTGGCCTCCGCTTACTTCGATAACCTGACGGGCATGTTCGTGGCCTGGCTGCTCTCCCTGCTCATGGGTATATCCTACATGATACACCTGAGCCATCCATTCCGGTTCTGGCGTATGTTCATGAAGCCGAAGACATCTTGGATAGCGCGGGGCTTCATCTTCATCATGCTGTTCATCGGTTTTACCTTTATACAGCTTATCCTGTCTCAATGGTTCGCGGAACAAACGGCATTGGTAACTACTTTCAAAGTGTTGGCCGGCATATTCGCCTTTGCCCAGTCAATCTATACCGGCTTCGCCGTCAGCTATGTCAGCGCTATCAAAGTGTGGAATTCGGCGATTGTGCCGGTCCTTTTCGTCACCTGCGGTCTCACCGGCGGCCTGGCCATCCTCCTGGCTATCTTTATAGCTGGCGACAGTACACAAATCGCAGCGCTGGAGAATATCATCCGTGTCGTACTGATAGCTCTGGCTATTATCATCGGAGTTTATCTGTGGAACACCACCTACAGCAGCGCTGCAGCCAGAGATGCCGTCAAGAGGCTCATCGGGGGCAGTCTGGCACCGCTCTTCTGGGTAGGGGTTTTTCTGTTCGGCATAGTCATACCGATAGCTATATCTATTACCACCTATTATGCCGAGGAGGCTTCCTCCGGAGTACTGATTACAGCCGTGGTAAGCGAAATAATTGGCGGTCTGGCATTGAGATTCGCCATACTGAAAGCGGGCGTTTATACACCTCTTTTACCCGCTGATTAGCCAGTTAAAACCTGACGATAAGGTACCGAAAAATTGGGGACCATCGTGGCGGAAATCTACCGCCCGGTGGTCTCCTTGTTTTTTTCTGTCATTCCAGCGAAGGCTGGAATCCAGGGGAGAAGGGGTGGTCTGGATTCTCTGGTCAAGCCTTCAGGCTGAAGCGTTCAGGCTGAAGCCAGAGAATGACACTATAAAATATTCTCTTTGTTTTGGAATTCGCTTTGCTTGTTGGGGTATAATTGTTTCAAAGCCTGTCAGGGGGGTGGATATGCCGCACTAGACTGAAGAACTGTTTGAGGAACATCCAGATTTATTTCAAGGTTTATTCGAGGCTTTGACACACACGACGAGAAGTTATAGAATCGAGCTTCAGCCCCAAATTGAGAGCTACAGGGAGGTGGCAACTATGCATGATGAAAAAACGGCTTTTCGTCGTCATTAGATCACATCCGACATAAAACATGTAAGGAGGAGACAATGGCAGACATTAAGACAGAATTCTTATTTGACCTTAAAGCTGATCTGGATATGCCCGGAGCAATCAGAATGGGGACAACACCGCATGGCACGAGGACAATTGTTTACGTTACCGGTGGGACCATCGAAGGGCCGAAGATTAAGGCTACTGTGCTTCCGGGAGGCGGCGATTGGTTGCTGGGTCGGCCAGATGGAACGAATGTGATGGACGTGAGGGCGGTGGCTCGTACAGACGATGGCCAGATTATCTACACTTATTATCGCGGCTATCTTAATATTCGACCGGAGGTTCTACAGCGGATATACAAAGGTGAGAAAGTCGACCCATCGGAGTATTACTTCCGCACTACTCCTGTATTTGAGACCGCCTCCGATAAATACGCCTGGTTAAACAAGGTCGTTATGGTAGGTATCGGCACGCTGTCGGCAACAGGGGTCGCCTATCGAGTCTACTCCATCCTGTAATGAGTTCATCGCGAGTACTTGATCGGGAGGTGTAGATAAGGTTATCCCCATGTATTAGAGCACTCCAGCTTCGAAATGCATGGGCATAACGGGTCCAGAACTGTGGGTTACCGGGCTCTTTAACCGCAAATCCAAGATGAAGTATTTTAATTAAGGCCGGCTAGACACCGTTCTTTCCGCATAACAAAATAGCGAAAAGTTCAATCTCCGTCCGTTATGATTCGCTAGTCAAGATTTACTGGACAGTTCCCGAACTCTTTTTTTACGTTTTACCGCCTATTTTGAGTCTAAAAGGTAGGATGTTATTGCGACTATGCCCTTGAGGGGGCGCAGCCCCCTCTCAGACTCTCCCCCCTCTCCTACCAGATTAGGATTGACTCTTGCTGGCGAGTTGGTAGGAGAGGGGGACAAAAGGGGGTGAGGTATGCATATTTTGAAGATGGTGTAAAAATTCCAAATATTCTCGTATAATTACCTCGGGAGGGGAAAATGTCCCCTGAGGTTGTTATCTATATCGGCACATCAGGTTGGTCTTACCCGAAAGGGGAAGGCACATGGAAGGGCTATTTCTACCCCGCCGGTAAGATAAACGAGCTTGAGTATTACAGCCAGTTCTTCAATACCGTGGAGATTAACAGCTCCTTCTATCGGCCGCCCGACCCCGGGTTTGTGTACAACTGGGCGCGCCGTGTGCCGCCGGGATTCCTGTTCGCGGTCAAGCTCTGGCAAAAGTTCACCCACCCCAAAATGTATAAAGAAGCTACCGGCGAAGAGGCGGTCGTAGCTCAGAGCGATGTCGATAGATTTAAAAAAAGCCTGGAACCCCTGGTGAAATACGGCAAACTCGGCGCGCTGCTGGCGCAGTTCCCGCCCAGCTTTAAAAATGACGACTACGGACAGCAGATACTCGGGGCGGTGGCTAAAGCGTTCGGGGAGTATAAACTGGCCGTGGAGTTAAGGCACCGCAGCTGGAGCGATGATGACGGCACCGCCCGGTTTCTCCGTGAACGTAATATGGCCTGGGTACAGATTGACGAGCCCAAATTCAGTACTTCGGTGGCGGCGGAGGTGCCTGTGACGTCTGATATGGCCTATTTCCGCTTTCACGGCAGGAACGCCAAGGACTGGTGGACGGGCGATAGTGAAACCCGTTACAGGTATCTCTATTCTCCTGAGGAAATCGCCGGACTGGCGGACAGGGTTAGAGCCGCCGGAGAAAAAGCCCGGATACTCTTTGCCTTCTTCAATAATCACTGGCAGGCATATGCGCCCCGCAACGCTAACGACCTGAAGCGGGCTTTACAGCTGCCGTTCCAGGAGATACCCATGAACCTTGAAACGGCGCAGGATGAACACGATACTGAGAGTAAAGAGGGAGCGAGGTAGGAAGTGCTGGATGAACTGACGGTAAAAGGATTCGGCATCATTGAGGAGATAAACTGGAAGCCGACCGAAGGATTGAACGTAATTACCGGAGAGACCGGCGCTGGCAAGTCGCTCGTCGTCGATGCCGTCGAAGCCCTGCTGTCCGGCCAGGCGCACGAAGAGGATATCCGTCACGGCTCTGATGAAGCTCAGGTTGAAGGGATATTCCGTGCTGTTGATAAAGAAGGGAACAAACCGCTGCGGGAGTTGCTAACGGAGAAGGGACTGGAAGCTGATGATGACACTATCCTCCTCACCTGCGATTTTCGCCGGCAGGGTCGTACCACGCCGAGGGTAAATCGGCAGGCGGTATCGAGGGCGTTGCTGCGGGGTATCGGCGCGGCCCTGGTTGATATCCACGGTCAGAGCGAGCATCTTTCCCTGCTGAACAAGAGCCATCACCTGGATTACCTTGATGCCTACGCGCATACCCTGGAGAGAAGGCATGCTTTCAGCGTCAAAGCCTTGGAGCTGCATCAGGTGGAGCGTGAAATCCAGGCATTATCCCGGGACGAACGGGAGCTATCCCGGCATATGGAGTTGCTCAATTTCCAGATTGATGAAATCAAAAGGGCGGAATTGCAGGAGGGAGAAGAAGAATCACTGGGAAAAGAACTCGCCCTCCTGACCTCCGCGGAAAAGCTGAAGGCGGCTTCCTATGAAATTTACCGGATAATCTACGGCGATGATAGCGAGCTCGCCTCGTCTTCGGTGGTGGATAAAGCCAGTGAAGCCCTCCCGCTGATGAAACAGATGGTCGAAACCGACTCCTCCCTGCAGACGAAGATGGGCTATCTGGAGGAGATGATACATGGACTTGAAGAGCTGGCGCGTGAAGTCCATTCGTACGGTGATAATCTTAACTATGACCCGCAGCGCCTCGAGGAGGTTCAAAACAGGCTCGAACTCATCAGGAGTTTGAAGAGGAAATACGGCGGTTCCGCTGGCGAGGTGTTGAATTACCTCGCTAAAGCGGAGCGGGAACTGGAGGGGCTCACCAATTCCGGGGAGCGGCGCGAGCAGCTGGAAGCTAAGAGAGGGCAATTAAAAAAGGAGATGGGTGCCCTTGCCTCGAGACTTTCACAGGAAAGAACCCGGGCCGCGCAAAAACTGGCTGCGGTGGTGAAAAAAGAGCTTGGCGAACTGAGTATGGCGCGGGTAGAATTCTCTATATCAGTCACGCAGGAGCTATCTCCGGAAGGAATTCCATTCCCCGATGGAAAGTGTTACAAGTTTGGTGCCAGCGGTGTCGACGATGTGGTTTTTATGGCTTCGACAAATCCGGGTGAGCCTGCCAAGGCACTGGACAAAATTGCCTCCACCGGTGAGATATCGCGTTTTATGCTGGCGTTGAAGAGCGCCCTCGCGGAAGCGGATACGATTCCGGTGCTCATCTTCGATGAAATCGATATCGGTATCGGGGGGCGGAGCGGCGAGGTCATCGGCAGGAAGCTGTGGAAACTTTCGCGGCACCACCAGGTAATTTGCGTGACCCACCTGCCGCAGATTGCTGCCTTCGCCGATGCCCAGTACCGCGTCAGTAAACAGAGCACCGGCGACCGGACGGTAAGCACCATTGAAGCCCTTCAGGGAGAAGCGCGTTTCAAAGAGTTGGCGGTGATGATTGGCGGCCCTCGCTACACGGCGAATGCGCTTAATGCCGCCAGGGAGCTCATCGAGAGAGCGGAGACCTGGAAGAAGAACCTGGCCAAAGACTAGGGCGCATGGATGTTAACTTACATAACGGTTCCGGACCACGCGCCCTTTTTAAGAATTTCTACCTGTTTACAGTGACGAGAGCAGGCAATAACTATCTCTGCAGTGCTTTCCTGCCTGTGACTTCCTGCCGGGTGTACCATTTCTCCACGGCGCTGACAACCTCAGAAGGGGAATCGAATACCCGCAGCAGATCGAAGTCTTCCTCCGAAATGGCGCCTTCAGCCAGCACCGTGTCTTTTAGCCAGTCGAGAAAACCGCACCAGTATTCGCTGGAGAACATTATTACCGGGAAGGGTCTCATTTTCTGTGTTTGTATTAAATTCAATACTTCGGTGAGTTCATCCAGGGTACCCAGTCCGCCCGGCATGATGACGAAGGCGGAAGCGTATTTTACCAGCATAACCTTGCGGACGAAGAAGTGGTGAAAAGTGATTGACTTGTCCGTATAGATATTGCACGCCTGTTCCGGTGTTAGGTGAATATTCAGCCCCACCGACTTTACTCCGGCATCTCGCGCTCCCTTATTGGCGGCTTCCATGAGACCGGGGCCGCCGCCGGTCATGATGTTGAAGCCGGCCTTACCCAGTAAGCGAGCGATTTCTTCGGTCTGCGCATACCACTTGTTATCGGGTTTGAGTCGGGCGGAGCCGTAGATTGTCACGGCGGGCACAATATCAGCCAGGGTATCGAAGCCTTCTACCATTTCCCCTATGATGCGGAACATCCGCCACGATTCTTCTTTGGCAAGTTGATTGATTTCATATTCGGCGCTCATGGGACCTCCTTTATCCTTCACAGGTGAAGGACCGATTGACTTATTTTTATTCCAGCCGGACCTTCGTGCCGTATATCGGTACCGAGGTATCATAGCCGGTTTTTTCCCTTAAAAAATCACTGAACTGCTCGGCGGCCCTGGATTCTCCATGGGTAATGAAAACATGCCTGGGGTTTGCCGAAAGATTGGAAAGCCATTTTAAAAGCTCGTCTCTATCGGCGTGAGCGGAAAAACCCTGTATCTGGACTATCCGGGCGCGGACAGGATACTGCTGCCCGTGGATTCGGACGTTCCGGGCGCCATCAAGTATCTGTCTGCCCAGGGTGCCTTCCGCCTGATAACCGACGAACAGCACGGTACACTCTGGCCGCGAGATGTTATTGACGAGGTGGTGCTTTATCCGGCCGCCGGTGCACATACCGGAACCGGCGATAATCATGACGGTGCCGGTAATTGCGTTCAGGGCTTTTGACTCCTCTACGGTCTCCACCATTTTCAGGCCGGGGAAGTCGAAAGGCGATTGGTGCCGGCGTATAAGGTCTTTCATCTCGCTGTCAAACAGCTCGGCGTGTCGCTTGTAAACCTCGGTGATTTTTATCGCCATCGGGCTGTCGAGATAAACCGTCAGGTCAGGTATGCGATTTTCCCTAAGCAGGGTATTGAGATAGTAAAGTATTTCCTGAGTTCGCTGCAAAGCGAAACTGGGGACGATGATATTGCCCCCGGCGGCGAAGGCCGCTTTAACTATTACCGCCAGCTCGTCGCCGATTTCCTCAGTACCCTCGTGTTTGCGGTCGCCGTAGGTGGATTCCATCACGACATAGTCCGTCTTGTGGAATACGCTCGGGTCGTGCAATATCGGGCGGTTCCAACGGCCGACATCTCCGGAGAAAACGATGCTCCTCTTTTCTCCTCTCTGGCTGATAACCAGCTTTATCATGGATGAGCCCAGCACATGACCGGCATCGTGGAAGGTGGCTTCGATGCCATTGCCGATAGTTACCGGTTGATTGTATTCGACGGGAGAAAACAGTCGTAAAGATGCCTCGGCATCGGCGACCGTATAGAGAGGGATTTCAGGATAGGAACCTTTTCTACCCTCTCTGATGTGCCTCTTTTTCTTATACGAGGCGTCTTCTTCCTGCAGGTGTGCCGCGTCAAGTAGTATGATTTTAGCGATATCGGCAGTAGCAGGAGTACAGATTACCTTGCCCCGGAACCCCTCATCCACCAGCTTGGGGAGCAGTCCGGAGTGGTCCAGATGGGCGTGGGTCAGCAGGACAGCCGCCAGTTCTTTTGGCGAGCATCTGAAGGGTTCCCAGTTTCTGTCCAGGAACTCCCTTTCCTGATAGAGTCCGCAATCTATAAGGAGCTTTATATTATTAGCTTCTACCAGGTACCGCGAACCGGTCACGCCGCGGGCAGCACCCATAAAAGACAGGTCGATATCCATGCCTTGCGTCCTCGTTATTCTATCATGATAACATCTGTGATGATGAGATGCCAGTGTGTAGCGATGAGAGTGTTAGCAATGATTTGGTGTCATTCCCGCCCCGATGAAATCGGGGTAAACTCCGGCGGGAATCCAGAGGTGGGGAAAAGGGGGTCTGGTCCTTCCTTAGAAGGACGGGTCAAGCCTTCAGGCTGAATCAGGCTGAAGCCCGAGAATGACAATTATTCTATTGGTTTCCGCCGTGCAGTTTGATATGCTCCTTGCGCATGCACTTATTCATGACCACCTTTAAGCCGGCTTTTCTGGCCTCGGCGGCGGCCTCTTTGTTTATCACGCCTTCCTGCATCCAGACGGCTTTAGCGCCTGTTTTGATGGCCTCGCGCACGATGGGAGGAACGTCTTCTGACCGACGGAAGATATCGACGACGTCAACTTTTTCGGGGATGGAGGTAAGGTCGGGGTAACTCGTCTCCCCCAGTATCGTCTTTTCGCCGGGGTTAACCGGTATTATTTTATAGCCTTTTTCCTTCAGGTAGCTGGCGACGATGTGGCTGGGCCGTTCGGGGTTGGCGGAAAGGCCGACCACGGCTACGGTTCGGCTTTTATTGAGGATTTCCTCCATTCTGGTCATTACTTTACCTCCCGGCACTTTAGACTCCAGAATTAAATCTAGCTTGTTTGCTCGTGAGTGTCAATACGGAACTCGTTCGGTTTAGTCGTGGTTATGCTACAATTGACCGGGGCTACCCTCTGGCATATAATTGCGGAGAACAAGTACGGCGTTAATAAATTCTATTGAAGGAGATTAAAATGGACCGTGTTAAAGGTAAAGTAGCTATTGTGACAGGTGCGGCCAGCGGGCTGGGCAGGGCCACGGCACTATTATTAGCGAAGGAAGGGGCTAAGGTCACCGTCAGCGACATTAATGAGGTTAGCGGTAAAGAAGTAGTGAAGGAAATAAAACGTGAAGGCGGAGAGTCCATCTTCGTGAAACACGATGTTACCAGTGAAACTGACTGGAGCAGGGTCATCGAGAAGACTGTAGCTGAGTTCGGCAAGCTGGATATTCTCGTGAACAATGCCGGTGTCATGCTTATCAAAGAGTTAGAAAAAACGTCTCTGGAGGAATGGCGCCGGCTGATGAGTGTCAACCTGGACGGCGTTTTCCTGGGCACGAAACACGCGATATTGGCCATGAAAAAGACCGGCGGCGGTTCGATTGTTAATATGTCCTCGGCCGTTGGTCTCATCGGCACCATTGATAATACGTCGGCGTACTGTGCCAGTAAGGGTGCCGTAAGGCTCTTTACCAAAGCGGCTGCCCTCGAGTGTTCCAAGGCAGGCCGCGACTATAATATCCGTGTTAATTCCGTTCATCCCGGTATTATTGAAACACCCATGACGGCTCCCATGCTCAAGGACGAGACCCTGGGGAAAAATATGGAACAGGTTCAACCCATCGGGTTTCTGGGTAAGCCCATCGATGTTGCCTATGCCGTCCTTTATCTTGCCTCGGACGAGTCCAGGTTGTCCACCGGAAGCGAGCTGGTGGTGGACGGGGGCTGGACGGCGCGTTAAGGCAGCCCGCTGATATATGTCAGCCCTTTCCTCCGGCACTATCCTATAAATATCTCGACCTTAGCCGGCCCGGCCATTTGATTGAGGTCATTGGTGAAAGCCGCCCAGTTGAGGTCGGTGCGGCGCCGGTACAGGTAGTGCAGGCTGACGCGGTTATCCACTACGGACATCGTCTCCAGCCTGAGGCTGCCCAGACGTTCCTTGAGGAAAGCGGACATCTTTCCTTCCAGCCCCGCATAAGCAGGCTGGTCGACGGAAATCATCAGGTGGCCCCTCCCGAAAACAGAGATGCGGTTGCGGGTCAGCCAGTGAATACCCAGGGCGACGAACACGACGCCGAAGAGAATGGCGGTTACCAGGAAATTATTGGTGGCGGCACCGATTGATGAAGCGATGAGCAAAAGGAGGAAACCGATTTCGGCCGGGTCTTTTACCGGAGTCCGGAAGCGGACGAAGGACAGCGCTCCCAGCAGCCCCAGCGATAGCGGTATGGATACCTGGATGCCCAGGAAGAGCGCGGTGATAGCCGGTCCGCCGATGATGAAAGTACGGTGTACCCCGGCCCCGATGTGCCTTGACCCGTAGAATATCTGGTACATCAGATAAGCGATAATGGAAGCCACAAAGGAAAACCCTATGGCAACGAGAATTTCCCAGAGTCCCAGTGGGGATTGCAGACCTTTTATATACTGCCAGAATCCGTCAGACATGATATATCCTCCTTTTCATCTATGGCACGGTTATTTTGCCCGAAGGTGATAAGCGAGCCACGCTCCCCGGCTCGGAAAAATGTGCATCGAGACAGCTGCCGTATTTGGAAAATCGGCCCCAGTCTATATCCAGAAGCCGCATGCGCCGGAGCGTAAAAGGTAGCTCCAGGGAAGGCCCCTTGACCTCGATGACGCCTCCCGTCAGGCGTATTTCACGTTCTTGGCGGCCCAGTTCCGGGGCAACCACCGTGGCGCGGATATCGGAGTCGAATGATACCCGCACGCCGGTCAGCATTTCGTTAAAACGGTAGCGCTGGTATGATATCACGATAATCGGCATTAAAGGTTTGTCGGGGAAATGGCTGAACCTGGCCAGTGTTTCGATAATCGCCGTTTTGTCCAGAATCCCGCGGCTCAGATTCGCTGGCTTTAGCTGTTGTGCCTGTACCAGGAACCTCTGGCGCTGCTTGCTGCTGGCAAAGCCCTGTCTGGATTTAAGCTCGAGAAAGACAGGTATCTCTCCCTGTTCATCGATGTTATCGACGTACCATCGGATGCGTACCTTGTTTTTCCTGAAATCGCCCGATGCCGACCGCTCGTACTGGTCGAGGTCGGGGGTATCGAAGTACAGACTGTGGACACGGTCTTTTGGGTATTCCCTATCCGGCCGGCAGACCTGCCGCAATAAGGTATAAGCAAAGCCGATGTTCCTGGGCAGTATGGCGAATTTCCGTTCGAACCTCTCCACAGGTGTGGCTCTGGCTGACTCGGCGTTATTGACTGATTTACCGGTAATTTCTATTTCAATTGCCTCTGCGTATATTCATCATTTAACCCGGGGGTTTCATCCAGTCCACCATCCACATGCTGCCCCCGTTGCCGCTGCCGTTGCTGGAGCGGCTCGGCCGCTCTCCGTTAAGCTGCTGCCGCACCGACTCATAGCGAGCTTTGATATATGTCTTCAGGCCGAGGGAGTTGGGGCCGAAGCCGGGCTGGCGGGGCGGCTGTGGAGCCTTCAGTGGACCGTAGATGTTCTGCAGGAACAAATCATAGGTCTCCGGCGTTAAGCAGCCCTTTAATTTCTCCACCTCGCCGGGTTTGAAATCACGCATCATTAACTCAAAGAGACTATTGACGCCGAAATTCGTGCGAAGGCAGGAGGTCTCCTTACTACGCAGGAAGAAGGGAAGCATCGGTGATGGCCCGCCGGCCATCCACCCCTCGAACAGGTCCGGCGGCCTCAGGTCCTCGGTAAGGCAGCGTTCCCAGTCCTCGTAGGTATAGAACATCTCGGTATCTGCTTTGGCATAAGGGCGTATCGTTTCGGCGAGCTTGTCGATACGCGGCAGGACAACATCCAGAGAGAAGGGCCCGTCCAGCAAATCTTTCATATAGCGGTTATAGGTGTCCAGGTATGGTTTATAAGATAGCAGTCGATTGACGAGGGGAAACCTTTTAATCGGACCGGCGGTTGGTTCGTCTATGTAATAATTAATTATGCCTTCCTTACGGATACCGCCGTTAAAGGTTCCGAAGACCATATTCAGGTCCCAGGGGATGAGCGAGAACTTGCCGTTAACCTCATAGAGATAGGTGTTGTGCCCGATGCCGATATAGTTATCCAGATGCACAATACAGGCTGACACCGCGAAAAACCGCAGTGCTTCATCCACATCCAGCACCTTCTCGATTTCCTGCGGAAAGGCCTCGTCGGGTTCGTTGTTGAGGACATCCAGGAATTTGAACAGGGCCGAGTAGTTAGGGTTGTTCTGATTGGTCTTCAGGGCCATACCCTCAATATAGTTGCGCGGCATTACCATCGGCGGAAGGCCGCGGAAGATATTACCCTGCGCCGGAGGTATAGGCTTGTAAGCAGCTACGGTCTCTTCCTGTCCCAGGGCGCGCAGGATGTCTAGGAGCGGACCGCCGCCGATATTGGTGTAGAGAATGGGGTTCTGGCGGGGCTGTTCGGGCATGCCCGGTATGACGATATTTTTATAGGCATCTTTTTCCGTCCAGTCCAGGCGCGCCGATATAACCTCGGGTTTGTACAGGTTGCCGTTGGCATCGGTAAAGTACCGCTGGAGGAAAGGCTGGTCAACCGCCTCAGCCATAGTATATACGCCAAGATGGGTATCATTGACCCAGACATCGACAATTGAGGCGCGGGGAGCAGGGACACCCATCTTCGCGAATATCTCGTAGGAAATGACGTCCCGGAGGAGGGTGGGGTCGCTCCAGCCATTATTAAAATGGACCTTTTTCGCGCCGTGGAAAGTGCGTGCCCTATTGAATAGATTGAAATCAATCGCCAGCGGGAGCCTCAAGCTCGACCAGCCCACCGTTTGACCCAGCGAGGCGTTTCCCTTGGTCCGGATGCCGACATTGGGTATCTTTTCATCGTCGAACCAGAAATCAGCCTGTACGTACTGCTTTGTAAAAGCATTTGCCCTCAGGGATTCCCAGTCTTTTTCCTTCATCACGATACGCACCGTGGCCACGCGGTTGGTATCGAATGGTGACGCATTACGGTCAAAGGTTTTCCGGGACAGGCTGCCGGCGCACCCGGACACGCTGGTGGCGAGGACAATGAATAGTAAAAATCCCGCCAGGATAGCTTTAATATTTTTCCGCATCGTTAAGACACTAAAAGTGAGTTGTAGACAGATTACCAGAAATAAGGAGATATTACAAATTTCTGGGTCAATGGGGCGGGTGACGGCAGAGCACTTGCCACCGTCACCCTATCCCTGTTGCTTTCTGCGGCCCACTACTCTTATTAGAGCGAGATACCTGCCGGCATCGGCTTCCAGGGTTTCCTCTTCCGAGGGGAAGATGAGCGTTCCTGCTTCAGCGCATGCCTTCTCGTACTGGAGCCAGTCCCGCCAGCCATCCGGTAGAATATCGGCCACCTCAACGTCAACCAGTCCCGTCCGCGCCCAGAAGTGCCGCCACCACTCGGCGGTATGGAAGCACCAGCACTCGTCCGCCCAGAACACGCCGCCGCTCTTGCGGGGACGGGTCAAATGCTCGGGCACCGGGCCTTCGAAGTCGCGTACCAGCCCCGGCACTACTATCCCGATTTGCCCTCCAGGGCGGACAAACTTGCGTAAGTAGTTCAGGTAAAGGTCGTCGGTGCCGTAGTATTGATATGAATCCATACTAACGATGGCGTCAAAGAATTCCTCAGCATATGGTAAAGAATGTGCCTCGGCATGTATCGGGTAGACCTGATTTTCCAGGCCGACTTCCCGGATACGCTGCCAGTTTTCGGTAGCGCTTATCCACAGGTCGGTCGCCCAGACCTGTACCCCGAACTCCCTCGCCAGGAAGACCGAGCTCAGCGCCTTACCGCAGCCCATATCCAGGACGCGCATCCCCGGTTTGAGGTCCATTTTCTCGCCAAGCCACTCCGTGAGCCAGAGGACGTTCGGCCCCATCCAGCCCTTTAATACCCATTCCGGTTTATACTTAGCCGAACGTGGAAAACGGTCGTTCTTCAACAGCTCTCTCATTCTTTCTTTACTGATACTCATTTGGTTTCTCCTTTTGTTTTTAACCAGTACTTATACAACATTTCTCTATTCCATACCTGGGCTTCGATATTGAACCTATATTCATCATAAATTCTGTATTTCTGGATTACTGATGGTAAATCCTCGTATCTATAAACCTTGGGCGTGTTGGTACGTCCTCCGCTGATGATATTACCATCAGCATCCACAATAAACTCATACATGCTGTCGGGGTAAGTAAAGGAAACCGCCGATAGGTCGATTTCTTGAAGAGGTATCCTTATCTCCTCGCCGTTCTTTTGAAGGTCAATCCTGATATCAAATTCTCCTTTGGGGGACTCACCTAAGGTCATATATACGGGGACTCCTATTTCAGGTCTCCCTCCAAGCCTTCTTAATTCTTGATATATCCACCTTTCTATTTCCCTCCTGTGTATTAGATAGTCATCCTGAGCATAAAAGAGTCCAATTCCATTCTTCAGGCAATGAGCCTGTTTTACTTTATTGGCTTCTTCAAGTGGTAAATCATTCAAAGATAAAAATGGGTACTCTCCCTTCTGGTAATAACGTGTTAAATATTCAGGTACAACCATGAAATAACCTCCATTGTTATAATCTGAAAAAGAAAAAACCGCAGATGTGTCACACCCGCGGTCGGTATACGAGTATATTCGATTTATAGCCGGGCTGAATAAACAAAAAAGCCGCTCCCGGAGGAACGGCCAAGTTATCGTCTCTCTTTAGAAAGGCTGCTTAGCCGGAAACCTGCCGGGGTGTGACAGCGAGATGGATTTCATATCTGACTTGAGCTAACATCAACACCCCACTTTTTAGAGTTTAATTTCGGGGTAATCATATCATGCACTCACGTCAGTGTCAAGCCAGGTTAGTAGAGGTCGTTTAGTAACCGCTCATGGTGAGACCTCGGCGTGAGCTCGGTCGATCGCCCGTCGAACCATAGCGGCATATTTTCTTGCCCTTCGACAAGCTCAGCGCCTGCCCTGAGTGAAGCGAACGGGGCGAGCGGTGAAGAAACGCTTTTTGTTCATTTCTAAACGACTTCGTTAGTATTTAGCGGGCGGTTATGTTATCGTTATATTATTCGGAGTTAGTGGTTAATGGTTCGAAAGCAACCATTTTTTTATGGCTGGTATCTCGTCGGCGTCATGATTGTCGCCATGATGCTGATTTACGGCATCAGGAGTTCCTTTTCCGTTTTTTTCTCCCCGGTCCTGGATGAGTTCGGCTGGTACCGCGGCACAACGGCCATCATGCTTTCGCTCAATATCTTCGTCTATGGACTGGCAGCGCCAGTAGCCGGCATTCTTGTTGACCGCTGGAAGCCGAGAACGGTGGTGGTGATGGGCATCCTCGTTCTGGCGCTGGCAACGGCCGCCAACTTCTATGCCGGCAAGCTCTGGCATTTTTACCTGCTATTTGGTGTGCTGGCGCCTATCGGCACAGCCTTCTGCGGTTCACCCGCGTTTAATCCCACTCTCATCAACTGGTTCGGCAAGAAGCGTGGGCTCGCGGTCGGGCTGGGTCAGATCGGGGGAGGACTGAGTTTCGCTTATGTTATGCTTATTGAAAAGGTGATATCCACATGGGATTGGCAGACTTCCTTCTTTGTCATGGCGGGCCTGGTTGTGGTTGTTTTATTGCCGCTCTATATTATCTTTTTCTATCACCGTCCGGAGGATAAAGGGTTGACTGCCTATGGCGCGAGTGAATCCCCGGGTGGGAACAAGGCAACAGATATACAAGATGTCCCCGTCCGCGATTGGACACTCCGCGTCGCGCTGAAGACTTATCAGCTATGGCTCCTGGTTTTTACCGAATTCTGTTTCTGGGGGGTCGGCAGCTACATGATTCTGGCCCACCAGATCAAGTTCGCCGAGGACGCTGGATACAGCAGCGCGCTCGCCGCTTCGGTATTTGCCCTTTTCGGTATCGCCTCCATCGGCGGTCAGCTCTGCTCTCCCATTTCCGACTCGATAGGACGGGAGAAGACCCTGACGGTAGCGGCCGTCCTGTCCATTGGCGGACTGATAGCATTGATGGCGGTCAAGGATACCTCGCAGCCATGGCTTCTTTACGTATATGCCATAAGCTACGGTTTTTCGACGGGTCTTTTTTCACCTAACATTATCGTGGGCACAGCCGATATATTCCGTGGCAGAAATATCGGTACAATATCCGCCCTGTTGCTTACCGGAGTCGGTTTAGGCGGCGCTATCGGCCCATGGCTGGGAGGATATCTCTATGACGTTAAGGGGAGTTACGATATCGCCTTCATCATCAGCATGGCGGCTTATGCCGTAGGTTGTATCAGTTTCTGGATTGCCGCCCCGAGAAACGCGGAAAAACTACGGGCGAAGCTGATGAGTCCGGTCTAACCCCGGCAGAGCGGGTATTATTTATCGCCACTGGACGAGGATGGATTCCCTCTGGAAAAGACGGACGGCGAAACGCAGCGTCAGTATGTCCGCAATGTCACAACCAGTGCCTGTCCTCTCCGCTAAAACCTGGATATGTTGTATCACCCGGCCTATTGCCTGATAGGAATCCTGGAGAACTCAAATTTTCCTTGATTCTTTTTCAGGGCTAGGAAGGCGAGCCATTTTGCGTCGTCCTGCTCCGGGAAATCCGCCCGGATGAACCCGAAAGGCGCTCTGCGGCTCTCCTGCCTTTCCAGCGAGGCATTCAGTACCATCTCGGCGTTATCGATAATCGACTGCACTTCAAAGCACCGCATGAGTTCATGGGGATTTTCGGCTTTAAACAGAGCGTTTTTCTTGATATCGTTTAGGCGTTCGATGCCGCGTCTCAGCGTGTTTCCCGCCCTGACGTCGCCAGCATAGTAATCTAGCGCGTTCTGTACGGCCAGCTCTACCTCGCGCCAGTGCTGTCCTTCCTTACTTGTTAATATGCCGGAGCACAGCTTTTTGAGGGACTCTATTTGTTCGGCATCCACGGGCAGGAAATCTTTCTGCTGCCTGGCTTCCTTGGCCGCCTTCTCACCGGCGCGCCAGCCCATGACGAAAGCCCCCGGCGCCCCCGCCCAGGGTACCCCGCCGACGTCATCCCCGGCGCCGAACAACCCTTTGACCTCGGTTTCCAGGTCATTGTTCACCACCACTCCTGAGGCAGCCGTGCCGGCCATCTCGCGGCTGTTCGGGAGCCATTCCAGCTTGTCCTTTCGGAAGTCGAATCCTTCCTGCTTTTTTAAGTAGTCCAGGAACAGAGACCCTTTGCCCTCGTTGCCGATTGACCATTCTATGTATTTTATCTCTTCCTCGGTGCCGCCGGTGAGGTCGAGATAAAAGGGCCCCTCTCCCTGTTTATGCAGTTGTTCGTAAGACGGACGCGGGTTCCGGTTCCCCGAGAGCATCTTCTGTCGGCTTATCCTGGCGTCCACTTTCTCCTTGCCCAGGTTCTCCCAGTCATAGAAACGGGTTCTCGGGACGATTACTTCGCCTTGGGGGCCGGTAACAGCCGCGGCCGGCTGTACCGTGTTCCGGGGAGAGCCCAGGTTTAGCTCGTAGTTGCCGATGGAATAGTATCCCGAGGAAAGGAACTCCATGTTGATTACCGGAATGCCGGCGCGGAAAGCCATGGCACGGCCGTCCCCGGTTTCATTCACGGGTATGCGGTGGTTGCCCCAGATGCCGGTTACGTTGGGGGTCAGTCGGTTGGCCCGCCCCGTGCACAGGACGACCGTTTTCGCCCGGAAAGAATATAGATGGCCGTTATTTGTGCCTATGCCGAGCGCCCCCGATATCTGGCCGTCGGTGATTAACAGGGCTACCATCATGACCCGATTTATAATATTGACGCCCCTTTTTTTAGCCTCTAACGTAAGCTTTACCTTTAAATCGCGGCCGTCAAAGTTAAATGAGCTCGGCAGGCTGTGGAACTGGTACACAATCCGGAATTTGCCGGGTATTTTGCTATCTTCGTACCTGATTTTAATGCCGAACTTCTCCAGGTCCAGCATCCTGCTATAGTTTTCGCTGGCCACCAGGCGGAGCAGCTCTTTATTGATAAAGCCCCGCGCTATTAGCTGGGCGTGGTCTTCTATCAGGTCGTCGATAGTCCACCCCATCTTTTCATGGACAAGTGGTATATAAGCCCATGAGTGGTCGACTCCCGTCCCGGCGCAGCCGCTGCTCAGTGTATTGGCCTTTTCCGCTATCGTGGCTTTTACCCCGTATTCGCTGGCTTTTATCCCGGCCATGCAGCCGGCCAGTCCACCGCCGATGACCAGTACGTCCGTCTCAACTGGTATCACTTCGGTATCTGGTTTCATGGCTTCTCTCCTCTCAGGATGGATACCCTCATCGGGAGGGGCGGGACAATCTTGATAGCCCCCTTTTCCCGCTGCGGGCAGCGCATCCAGCAGGCTCCGTCATAGGCGCATTCGTCCGGGTATTTTATTAAGGGGGGTTTACCCTTCTCGGGATTAGCCTCAAGGATTTCCATGAGGCAGACATCCACGCAGGTATTGCATCCCGTGCAAACATCCTCGTTAAAAACAATTGGGTTAAACATCGCTGACCTCCGCAATCTTTAGTATAACTCTGGAAGCAGGATGTTAAGAGAATATCAGAAATGGGTTTATAATACAAATTGAAGAAAAAAAAAGAGGGGGAGCCGTTCGGCTCCCCCCTTTGAATTGTCCAATACGACAACTCTATTTACTCGATATATAGCTCTTCTACTTCATAAGCTTCTAGCCTAGGGGGAGACGCCGCCCGAGACCACGAGTACCTGTCCGACGATGTCGCTGGCGGCATCCGAAACCAGGAAAGTCACCGCGTTGGCGATATCCTGGGTCGTGGTGAGCCTTTTAATCGGCAGCGTCTTGGGGAAGTTCTCTAACATACCGGGAGGCGCATTCTTGGCGAAGCCGGTATTGGCGGGTCCGGGGGAAACGCAGTTGACGTTAATGCCTTCGGGCGCAGCTTCTTTAGCTACACCCATGCTGAAAGCGATGATTCCCGCCTTGGCCGCGGCATAACCGGTGGTAAACATCCCGCCGTGTATACCGGCGCCCGATGTAATATTCACTATTTTACCGCTCTTTTGCTTAATCATAAGCGGGAGGACGGTCATGGTGCCGTTCCTCGTGCTTCTGAGGTTAACATTGATATCGAAGTCCCAGTCCTTGTCCGTCATTTGCAGGAAGGGCTTGGGTGGGGTGCAGCCGCCGGCATTGTTCACCAGTATGTCTATCCTGCCGAACTTTTCCAGCACCTTTTTTACCATGGTATCCCATTCCGTGCCGCTGGTGACATCAGCTTTAATCGCCATGGACTTGCGCCCCAGCTTTTCTACCTCGGCCGCTGTTTTCTTGGCGCCATCGAGGTCTAGGTCGTTAATAATGACATCGCACCCTTCTTTAGCCAGCTGTAATGCTATGGCTTTGCCGAAGCCTATCTGGCTGCCGGCTCCGGTTACCAGAGCTACCTTGCCTTTTAAGCCTAGTTCCATGTAATTCCTCCTTTTGATTATTTGCTTAATAGCTCCTTCATCAGATATGCCAATATCCCTTAAAACTTTATTATCTTGCCTCCATCCACGTCAAAGGTCTGTCCCACGATATCGCTGGAGACATCCGAGGCTAGGAACGCCACCATGTTGCCGATATCCTGAGGGGTAGTCATCCTGCCCACCGGTATGTCCATGGAAACGTGTTTAATAAATTCAGGCGGGGTTTCCGCCGTTTTTAATACTTTACTGGAACGTAAAAAGCCAGTATCGCCGAGGCCGGGGCTAACGCTGTTTACGTTAACGCCAGAGGCTATCACTTCCTTGGCCAGAGCTTTGGTGAAAGCGATAACTCCGGCCTTGGCCGCGCTATAGATACTGGAGTTTGCCAGGCCCATAGTGCCGACGCCTGACGAAGTGTTGATAATCTTACCGCTCTTGCGTTCCAGCATTTGGGGTAGGACCGCTTTGGTGCAAATAAACACCGACCTGAGGTTGATATCTATATCCGGGTCCCACTCCGCCTCGGTCTTTTGCACAAAAGGTTTCGGTGGCGTGGATTGACCGGCATTATTTACCAGAATATCTATCCTGCCGAATTTCGCCAGGGCCGCCTTTACCGCGTTGTTTACCTCGGCGCTTTTAGTTACATCCGCCTGAAGAGCTATGGCTTTATGACCTGAAGCCTCAATTTCTGCCGCGGTCTTTTTCGCGCCTTCGAGGTCCTTATCAACAACGATTACGTTGCACCCCTCTTTTGCCAGCGTCAGGGCAATGCCCTTACCGAAACCTGTCTGGTTGCCGGCTCCGGTTACCAGTGCCGCTTTGCCTTTTAATCCCAGGTCCATAATTATTTATCCCCTTTCACCGAATATCCCTGTGATATTGTTGGAAATCCGTCTCGAACTGGCTTTTAGCTCGGCAATAACCTCTTTCACCTTGGGTTGGAGACGGCTCTCCGGGCCTACGACGCTCAGGCCGACCGGCAGGATGTAATTATGAATAGGTGCCGCGATACAAAAAGTTCCCTGGACCCGTTCTCCGTAGCTGATGGCGTATCCCTTTTGCCTGATTTCCTTCAACTGCGCCATCAGCAGTTGCTTATCGGTAACGGTACGTTCGGTTTCCGGCGTGATGTTTATGTTATCCATTAATATTTTCAGTCTTTTTTCATCGAGTTGCATGAGTAATACTTTTACGGAGGCTCCGGCATACAGACCGGCGTAGAGAGGTCCTATCTTTTTACTCTCCTGGGTGACTTTGAGGGTATGCTTGCTCGGTATTTCATGCAGCGGAAGATATTGAATACCTATCATGATATCCAGGGCAACCGTTTCCTCTGAGAAAGATGCCAGGTGTTTCATCTCGTCGATGGCGCACGTTATCAGGCGCTTATGAGTGGTTACGGGGTTTGATGTCAGTTGCGTGATAAGGGGACCGAGGTAATAGCGGCGGTTGATAGTATCCTGGACCACAAGGAGGGGTTCTTCCAGTAGTTTGAGTACTCTGTGGACGGTGGATTTGCTGAAATTGCATTGCCTGGCAATATCGCTTATCTTGTGGACATCGTTGCTCAGGCAGATGAGAATTTCAGTAGCATGAGCTATGGAACCGGTAGCCTTCTTTGCCTTTTCCGGGATTACTTTCGGAATACTCGCCTCCATGGTCAGGGCTCTCCTTCCAGAGAAATTCTAATATTACATTACATTTTACCATTTTCTGCTGAGAAAGATTAAGAAAAGCTTCGCCCTCTATCAGGCGTTGGGATTTTCCCGCTATATCACCGCGAAAGATGTATAATATAACGAAGTATTAACGTTAGATATAGGAGGTAATTTATGTTACTTAAAGACAGGGTCGCCATTATTACCGGCGGAGCCCGCGGCATGGGCAGGGCCATCGCCCTCCGCTTTGCTAAGGAAGGCTGCTCCTCGGTTATCATTGACCTTCTGGATAAAGAAGGCGAAAAAACGGTTAGCGATATTAAAAAGGCCGGGAAGGATGCTATTTACGTCCGTTGCGACGTCACCAGCAGCGCCAAAGTGAGGGAAATGGTGGCCAAGTCTATAGTTAAGTTCAAGAAAGTGGATATCATGGTGAACTGCGCCGGTATCGGCAGGCCGCCTGTGCTGATTAATGATATCTCCGAAGAGGAATATGACAAGGTCGTGGGGGTCAACATGAAGGGTATCTTCCTGTGCCTCCAGGCCATCGCCCCGCACATGAAAGCCAATAAATACGGCAAGATTATCAACATCTCTTCTCTGGCGGGTATTTCTCCCGGCGCGTTTGCCATTCACTATGCCGCCGCCAAAGCCGGAGCTTTGCACCTCTCGAACTGTTTTGCCCTGGAAATGGCCAGGTATAATGTCACCGTCAACGTCATTCTCCCGGGGATGATTCGCACGGATATGACCAGAGATTTTGCCCCGCCGATGATTAAAGACCTGGACGCTTTCATGGGCGAGATGGCTAAAGGCATACCTCTGGGGAGGGAAGGTACCGTGGATGACATCGCCTCGGCGGCGCTGTTCCTGGCATCCGATGAATCCTCGTATATCACGGGCGATAGTATACGTGTCGGGGGCGGTATGCCCAACCGGGCGGCACCGTAAAATATCGGCAAATTAAAGGTAGCATTGAGGAGGATGTCCGAAAATTGTCATTCCCGACCTTTCAGGAAGTTGCCCGCGATATTGTTGGAAATCCGGACCGAGCTTGCCTTCAGCTCTTCGATTACCCCTGTTGCCCGCAATTGTAGTCGACTCTCTGGCCCCACGACACTCAAAGCAACCGGCAGAACGTAATTATTAATGGGCACGGATATGCATAATGCTCCGGGAATCCTTTCTCCGTAGCTGATAGCGTACCCCTGCTGCCTGATTTCTTTAATCTGCGCCATCAACAGTTCCTTGTTGGTTACGGTACGCTCGGTGGCGCGTGTGATATTCATACTGTCTAGCGCTACTTTCAGCTGTTTATCATTAAGCAGGGAAAGCATTACTTTCACCGAGGCCCCGGCCTGTAAAGGCCCGGACATTCTGCTTTCTTGAGTAACTTTTAGGTCATGTTTACTCGCTATTTCATATAGTGAAAAATGTTGAATACCTATCATAATGTCCAGGGTCACCGTTTCCTCGGAAATATGTGATAGGTGTTTCATCTCCTCATTCGCATACATAATCAGATATTCATGGGTGGTTATCGGGTTTGACGCCAGTTGTGTTATCAGGGGGCCCAGGTAATAGCGGCGGTTAGTGGAGTCCTGTACTACAAGCTAAGCCTCTCCAAGCAGCTTGAGTACCCTGTGGACGGTGGACTTGCCGAGATTACACTGCCTGGCAATATCGGTTAAAGCATGGATATCATTGCTTAAACATATCAGGATGCTGGTGGCATGGGCGATAGAACCGGTGGTCTTTTTTTCAGCAACGGGGAAATCGTTCCGTATGTTAGAACTTGTGTTCCTTTTCGGCACGTTTTTATTATAGCACATCCTGTCAAGAAACTATAATCAGGATTCTGTTGGTTTTGGTTGCACCCCCTTGGGAGGTTGTCATTGCGAAGGCACGCCAGTGCCCATAAAGCCTTAGCTTGACAGGTATGACATAAATGATATAATAAGGGTACATTACAAAGGAACAGAAGTTCAGATAAATGGAACGTTATTTATAGCTGGATAGATACTTCGGATGTACTTTCGTCGTGAAACGTCGTTCGGTAATATAAAAGCAGGAGGCTGATTCAAGATGGCTAAGACAAAATATGGAAAATACGTCATAAAGGCACCTACCCTGAAAGGGGACTTCCCGCCTTTGGCGCAGAGAATGGTCTATGACGGCCTTACCAAAGGCGGTATCGGAAATGTCGGCATAAGATATTCATACTTTTACGGGCCTCCCTTCCAGTTCGAGGTCCCTCACAAGCATGATTATGACCAGTTCCTGTGTTTCCTGGGCACCCCGGAGGATGTCAGGGTTTTCGATGCGGAAGTTGAGATATGGCTGGGCGATGAAATGGAAAAACACACCATAACCGAGTCCACCATCGTCCATGTCCCCGCCGGATTGCTTCACTGCCCTATGAATTACAAGCGGATAAGCAAGCCCATCATGCTTATCAATATCACGCTCGGCGGCGAATATATTAAGAAGAGCGCTAAGGGCGAAATAATGCCCTGGCGACCCGATATGCCCAAGAAATAGAGAACAGGTAATAATTTATAAGGGGTGGACCGCCGCAATAAGTGGTGTCACCCCTTTTTTATTTCATGGAGCGGGAGACGAGATTCGAACTCGCGACTTTCTGCTTGGGAAGCAGACATTCTGCCACTGAATTACTCCCGCCCGGAGCGTTTATATTTTATCTCAAAAGACCGATGTTGTAAAGAAGGGGCGGGGTTAAGATAAGCCGGCTGAAAGTATCGGTCGTTCAGCAACCGCTCATGGTGAGCCTGTCGAACCATAGCGATGTGCTTGAATTTGCCCTTCGACAAGCTCACTTCGTGGTGACTCAGTGGAACCAGGGCGAGCGGGAAAAGATAGTATCAAAGTGTAACATTTGACTTTTCATTTAGGCATTGATATACTCGCCATGAGCAGGTGCACCTCAAGCTTGGACGAGGGAAATCCACACCATTCTCAAATAGACCATCGATAAATTTAAGGAGGATAAAGGTATGCCCAAGGATTTTGTCAATCTGTTAGCTGACCTGAAAGAGGATGAGGTTCTTAAACTAACCAGGCAAAGACTTGAGTCCAAAGAAGACCCGATGAAAATCCTGGAGGACAGCCGAAAGGGCATGGAAATCGTAGGCAAGCGTTTTGCCGACGGCGAGTATTTCCTGCCGGAGCTTGTCTTTTCCGGTGAGCTTATCAAGCAAATTACCGAGATAGTAAAACCCCATCTTACCAAGTCATCGGCTAAAATCAAGCGTCTGGGCAAGGTTGTCATCGGCACGGTAGCCGGTGATATTCATGATATCGGCCTGAACATCGTTGATTTCATGCTGGACGTCAATGGTTTTGAGGTTACCAACCTCGGTGTCGACGTACCTGCGGAAAAGTTCGTCAAGGCGATGAAAGATACCAAGGCACCCGTTCTCGGTTTAAGCGGATTCCTTACCCCCGCCTTCGACGCCATGAAAGAGACCGTCGAGGCTCTGGACAAGGCTGGACTGAGGAAAAATATCAAAATCATGATTGGCGGCGGCCAGATGGACGATGAGGTCAGGAAGTACGCCAAGGCCGATGCCTTTGGTAAAGACGCTATGGCGGCGGTGGCTCTATCCAAGAAGTGGATTGGTGTTAGCTAATATGGCAAAAACCTGGGGGGAGTTATCTCCGGATGAAAAGCGGGAAGAACGCTTCAAGCGCTGGCTTTCTCCCTCGGGTATTGCTTTCTCCAGCCCGCAGACCGGGAAAGCTTATAAGGAGAGGGTAACCAGGTTATCCAGAGCCTTTCAGTTGAAAAAGCCTGATAGGGTACCCTGTATCCTGCCGGCGGGTAATTACCCGGCCTACTATGCCGGGACAGACCTCCATACCGTCATGTATGACTACGATGAACTGAAACGTGCCTGGCTAAAATTCCTTCACGACTTTGATAAGGATATGGACACCTATACCCCTCCCGGTATGGTCCCCCCGGCTAGAGCCCTGGAGGCTGTGGACTATAAGCTGTATAAATGGCCCGGCCACGGGATAGCTGGTAATACGACGTCATATCAGTGCGTTGAAGCCGAATGGATGAAAGCCGACGAGTACGATGCCCTCATCAAAGACCCCTCCGACTTCTGGCTGCGTACCTATATGCCGCGGGTCTTCGGCGCTTTTAAAGCATTCCAGCAGCTCCCGCCCCTGACCAGCTTCGAAGAAATCGCCATCCAATCTTTCGTACCCTTCGGACTTCCGGATGTTCAGGCCGGATTCCAGGCTTTGCTGGAGGCCGGTAGGGAAAGCCTGCGATGGATAGCCGTAGTCGGTGCCGTCGCCGGTGAGGCGATGGCGGCGGGATTCCCCGGTATCCTGGGCGGCATGGCCAAGGCCCCGTTCGACACCCTCGGGGATACCCTGCGGGGTACTCAGGGGATAATGATGGACATGTTCCAGAGGCCGGATAAACTTCACGAGGCCATGGAAAGAATCGCCCCACTGACCATCAAATCGGCCATATCCTCGGCCGACGGCGGCGCCGCGCCTTTGGTATTCATGCCCCTGCATAAGGGTGCTGATAGCTTCATGTCCGTCAAACAGTACGAGACCTTCTACTGGCCCACCTTTAAAAAGGTCGTCATGGCCCTGGTCAATGAAGGTATCGTGCCGATACTGTTCGCCGAGGGCAGCTATAACAAGCGCCTCGATATTATCGGCGATTTCCCGAAAGGCTCGGTAGCCTGGTATTTCGACCAGACCGATATCTTCAGGGCTAAAGAGGTGCTCGGGGATACCTGCTGCATTATCGGCAACATACCTACCTCATTGCTGATGACGGGTACGCCGCTGCAGGTCAAGGAACACTGCCGCAAGCTCATCGAGGGCTGCGGCAAAGGCGGGGGTTATGTACTGGCCGGCGGCGCTCAGATTGATGAGGGTAATCCGGAAAATCTACGCGCCATGATGGCTGCCGCGAAAGAATACGGCGTATATTAAGAAGAAATAACCAGATCTCAAGGTACAATAACCAAACTTCTTGGTCATTAATTATTGAATATTGGAATTTGTTTGGTGCTTGTATCTTGGTTATTGGTTATTCCTTACACAGCTAGCAATAAAACGTGAGGCAACGGTAATGGAAGGGGTAAATAACTGGGAAAAACTGACCTGGCAAGAGAAGCGTGAAGAACGGTTCAAGCGGTGGCTTTCTCCCTCAGGGGTGAAATTCAGCAGCCCGGAAGCCGCGAAAAAATATAAAGCCCGCGCCACCCGGATGATGAAAGCCATCAAGATGGAGATGCCGGACCGCGTTCCGGTTCATTTAGCCACCGGTTCTATCGTCGCCTACAACGCCGGGTTAACACTTCAAGACGTCCTCTATGACTATGACAAGATAAAGCCCGCCTGGATAAAATTTCTTAATGACTACGACCAGGACTCGGCTGACAGCCCCGGATTTTTCTCAGGCAGGGTCTATGAAATCCTTGACTATAAAGTGAACAAGTGGCCGGGGCACGGCCTGCCGTCCAATCAGACGATGCAGCAGTTCGTGGAAAAAGAATACATGCAGGCGGATGAGTATGACCTTTACATGAAAAACCAGTTCGACTACGGTGCGCGGTACCTGCTGCCGCGCATGTGGGGTATCTTTGAGCCACTGGCAAATGCCCCGCCGTTTACCTCTTACCAGGGGCTGCCACAGCAGCTCATGATGATGTGCCAGGACCCGGCTTTCCAGAGACTCTTCAAGGCTATCTGGAAGGCCAGCCGGGAAAACGTTAAGTGGCAAAAAGTCGGCGACGATTGCCGCCAGATTTCTCTGGAAATGGGTTTTCCTCCCTTGATGGGTGGCATGGCGCTGGCGCCTTTTGATACCATTGCCGATATGCTAAGGGGTACCTACGGTTCTGTTATGGACATGTACCGGCAGCCGGAAAAACTGCTCGAAGCTCTGGAAGTAATTACGGAGCGGAGTTTAGAATCGGCCGTGAATATGGTCAATATGTCTCGCAGCCCGATAGTATTTGTCCCGATGCACAAGGGCGATGACAGTTTTATGTCCGTCAAGCAGTTCGAAAAGTTCTACTGGCCCACGTTCCGTAAGCTCCTCCTGGGCTGTATTAACGAGGGCTGCGTGCCGATGATGGTTATCGATGGCAGCTATAATAGTGCCCGCCTGGAAATTATCAAGGAACTGCCCCGGACATCGGTCGTGTGGACCATGGAGAAGACGGATATGTTCAAGGCCAAGGAAATCCTGGGCAATTCCGCCTGTATTGCCGGCAATGTCACCGCGGCGCAGCTTTATACGCAGACTCCGCAGGTCATTAAAGAGTACTGCCGCAGGCTCATTGAAGTCTGCGGTAAAGGCGGCGGTTATATCCTGTCGCTTGGCTCCGGCATTGATAAGTGCAACCCGGCAAACCTGCATGCCATTATTGACGCTGCCAGGGAATACGGCATCTATAAGAAGAAATAACCAAATCTCAAGGTACAATAACCAGACAATAACCAATAACCAAATTTAAATAATCAAGCTTTTTGGTCATTGATTATTGAATATTGGAATTTGTTTGGTGCTTGTATCTTGGTTATTGGTTATTCTTTACCAGAGCTCGCAATGAAACGTGAGGCAACGGCAATGGAACGTGTAAATAATTGGGAAAAACTGTCCCGGGGGGAGAGGCGGGAGGAGCGGTTCCGGCGGTGGCTTTCACCCGATGTTAAATTCAACAGTCCACAGGCTAGGAAACTCTATAAAGAGCGAGTCACGAGATTTATCAAGGCCATCAAGCTGGAAGAGCCTGACCGCGTCCCGGTTATGCTGCCGGTGGAATATTACCCGGCCTACTATGCCGGCGGTAATCTCAAGAAGGTCATGTATGATTACGATGAGTTGAAGCGCGCCTGGCTGAAATTTATAGAAGAATTCGATATGGATTCGTTCAACAGTCCCAGCCTTGTCTTTCCCGGTAAAGTGCTGGACATGATTGACTATAAAATACAGAAATGGCCCGGGCATGGCCTCGCTGATGATGCCCCGTCACACCAGTTTATCGAAGGCGAGTATATGCCGCCCGGGGAATATGATGCCCTTATCAAAGACCCGGCTGATTATCTTCTCAGGTACTTTTTACCCCGCTCCAATGGCGCTTTAAGGAGCTTCAGTAAGCTTAGCCCGATAACACCCTTTGTCGGTATACCGGTCTTCTACATAGCAAATTTCGGCGACCCTGATATACGTGCGGCGTACCTGAAGCTTCTGGAGGCCGGCCAGGAATGTATAAAGTGGATGGCCGCCGTCGGTGAAGTCAGCCAGGCGTCGCTGGCGGCCGGATTCCCCACCGTGTGGGGCGGCATGTCCGGGGCGCCCTTTGATATGATTGGCGATTGGCTGAGAGGCACCCAGGGCATAATGATGGACATGTTCCAGCGGCCGGATAAGCTCCACGAGGCCATGGAAAGGCTGGTGCCCATAGCTATTGATGAAACGGTCAGCTCGGCAAACGCCTCCGGCTGCCCGATTATCTTCATGCCGCTGCATAAGGGGACCGGCGGTTTCATGTCCAACAGGCAGTTCGAGACTTTCTACTGGCCAACTCTTAAGAAAGTTATGATGGGTCTGATTAACGAGGGCCTCGTGCCCATGCCTTTTGCGGAAGGCAACTATGAGCCCCGCTTGGAGATTATCAGAGAGATGCCTATGGGCTCGGTGATATGGTTTTTCGAACAGATGGATATGGCCCATGCCAAGAGGGTTCTCGGTGGTAATGCCTGTATCGCCGGTAATTTACCTGCCTCGGTACTGTGCACGGGCACGCCACAGCAGGTCAAGGATTATTGCCGTAAGCTCATCGAGGTCTGCACGCCGGGCGGCGGTTATATACTGACGGCTGCCGTGCACATGGATAAAGGTAACCCGGACAACCTGCGCGCCATGATGGAAGCGGCTAAAGAGTATGGGGTGTATAAGGAGAAATAATCAAATCTCAAGGTACAATAACCAAGATACAAGATACAATAACCAAACAATGAACAATAACTAAATTCTAATAACCAAACGAGTTTGTAGCGTTTGGTCATTGGATATTGAAATTTGTTTGGAATTTGTATCTTGGTTATTGGTTATTTAGATTAAAAGGGGGTATTTGAATATGGCTAAAACTAAGAAATGGGAAAAGCTGACCTGGCAGGAAAAACGCGAAGAGCGCTTTAAAAGATGGCTTTCACCGCCGGACGTGAAATTCGTCAGCAAGGAAGCTGAAAAGCTCTACAAGCAAAGGGTGACCAGGTTTATCAAGGCCATCAAGCTGGAAGAGCCCGACCGCGTGCCGGTGATGCTGCCGACCGGTAATTACCCGGCTTACTGGGCAGGGGCGAACTTCCGGACGTTAATGTATGACTATAAAAAGGCGCACCAGATATGGATAAAATACATGGAAGCTTTCGGGGACATGGATATATTTAACGGGCCCGGTCTCGTCCCTTCGGGGAAGATAGCGGAAGTCGTTACTTCCAAGCTCCAGAAACTGCCCGGCCTGGGCTTGCCCGATGACGCCTCGATGAACCAGTTCGTCGAGGGCGAATACATGATGGCCGATGAGTACGACCTTCTGATGATGGACCCCACCGACTACAACCTGAGAGTCATGCTGCCCCGCACCACTCCCCTCTTTGAATCATTCAAGAAGCTGCCGCCCATCCGCTCCCTCATGGGCACATCGTGGGTTGCCGTACTCTCTGACCCGAAAATACGCAAGACGTTCCAGGCCCTCATGGACCTGTCCGATGAACACAAACGATGGCAGAGAGCTAACATGAGGATTAACAAATACATCAGGTCACAGGGATATCCTTCCTTATTCGGCGGCGGCCCCATGGCCGGGGCGCCCTTCGACCACTTTGCCGATGCCCTGCGGGGAACTCATGGCGTCGTCATGGACATGTACCGCCAGCCGAAGAAGCTGCATGAGGCCATGGAATTCTGGTTGAACATGATGATTGAAACATCTATCAAGAATTTCCCGATGACAAATAGCCCTATTTGCATGATGCCTCTGCACAAGGGTGATGATACCTTTATGTCCGATAAACAGTTCGAGGAATTCTACTGGCCTTATCTGCGGGGGGTCTTCATGGCCATGATTAACGAGGGTCTTGTGCCGATGCCGTTCGCCGAGGGCCGGTACAATAACCGCCTCAAGCAGATTGCGGATACGCCCAGGAGCGGCGTCGTCTGGTACTTCGACCAGACGGATATGGCCCAGGCGAAAAAAATTATCGGCGATATCTGCTGTATTGCCGGCAACGTGCCCACCTCGGTGGTGATGACCGGCACCGTCAAGCAGGTGAAAGAGAACTGCCGCAAGCTTATCGAGGCGTGCGCCCCGGGCGGCGGTTACATTCTAGCTGGCGGCGCCAGCATCGATAAGGGGAAAATAGAAAACCTGCGTGCCATGATGGCTGCCGCCAAGGAATATGGGAAGTATTAGGAGGAAATAACCAAATCACAAGAAACAATAACCAAACAATGACCAATAACCAAATCATAATACTCAAACGTGTTTGGAAAGTCTGGTTATTGAATATTGGAATTTGTTTGGAGCTTGTACCTTGGTTATTGGTAATTTAATTAATACGTTATTTTGTTTGATTGGAGGCTTTGTAAATAGTGTTTACGAGACCAGCCAACTGGGCCAAGCTCACCTGGCAACAGAAGCGGGATATGCGCTTTGACCGGTGGATAAAAGCTGAAGGCGTTAAATTTGTCAGCAAGGAAGCTGAAAAGAACTATAAGGCACGGGCGACACGCCTCGCTAAGGCCGCCAAAATGGAGATTCCCGACCGCGTGCCCTGCATGATACCTACCG